>NZ_CP011797.1:1062500-1365000 GCF_002795845.1 Reinekea forsetii | reverse complement strand
GACATGATGCACACATCTGTCTGCGCCAGGGCGGCAAAATGTTTGTAGCAATAACCCTGGCCGAAGCTTTTTTTGGTCAGCTCACCACAGTGCACGCAATGAATGGCGCCGGTAAATTCCAGACGAATGGTCTGGCCGATGCGCGCGTTCAAATCGAGCCGTTGATCGCCGAGCGGCAATTGATATTGCACCGGGCTGCCGGCGACCCAGTGGGTCGACATCTTAGCCAGGTTGCCAGTGATACCCGGCGGTAGATCATCCAACCCGGCAAATAGATCCATGGTCATCATAGCTCGCTCGCGTCGGGCAATGTCACGGTGGGAATGGTCTCGCTTTTGGATCTGCAACCCTGTTCGACAAAGCCGGTGCGGCGTTGCTCGGGAATCTGCTGACTGATTTCATATTTCAGCACCGCTTCGAGGCACAAACTGCGCTGCTCTTTGCTGAGCGGGACCTGGTTAGGCCAGCGACCCAACTCCACAGCTTCGCGCAGCCGGCTGTAGATATCCGGGGTCATATTTTGTGCCAGGCTATCAAAGTTCATTATTCGTGTTCCTCGGTACTGTTCTCAATTTTATTGCTCCAACCCAGCTTGGTTCGGCAAATTTCAAAATAATTATAATCCGTCAGATGGATCAACTTAACCTTCTGCGGGTATCTGAATATATGTAACTCATCGCCATGATTGAGCGCCAGATGGTTTTGGGCGTCGAGGCTGACGTGCGGTGCGATATTGTTTTGCTGGCCGATGCGGATGCACAGATGCGAGTTGGCTCCGACCACCAGTGGTCGATTGGTTAGGCTGTGCGGGAACATCGGCACTAAGATGAGCGCATCCATACTCGGGTGCACTAAGGGGCCGCCGGCACTGAGGGCATAGGCCGTAGAACCGGTTGGCGTCGAGACAATCAGGCCGTCGGAACGTTGACTGTAAACGAACTGGTTGTCGATATGCAGATCGAATTCGATCATCCGAATCGATTGGCCCGGGTGTAGGACGACATCGTTAAAGGCACAGTCTTCGGCCACCACCTCACCATCGCGGCGAATCTGAGCCTGTAACAGGAAACGCTCTTCCAGCTGAAACTCACCGGCTAAGACCGCAGTCACCTTCTGTTCCATCTCGTCCGGCATGATATCGGTTAAAAAGCCCAGACGGCCGCGGTTGATGCCGAGCATCGGTACTTCAAACTGAGCCACATCTCGGGCCGCGCCTAAGAAGGTGCCATCCCCGCCGATCACGATGATCAGGTCAGCCCAGGCACCCAGGTTGGGCCGGGACATCGACTGGCAATCCAAGACAGGCATTGCGTCGGCCAGCGACTGTTCGATACAGTAGTGCTTGCCCAATTGATTGAGCAAGAGCAGCAGTCGATGCACCGATTGCTCAACACTGCGGCTGTCTAAACGACCCACCACACCAATTCGGTTGAAGTTTGCCGCGAGATTCTTCGTTGCCATGCCATCGCCTGGTAGTAAATTTCGGAACACAGCATAGCAGAGGAAGTGGCATGAACGAACACCCGCTTGAACGGGCGATCCGCGCCGATCTCGACTGGGTCCTGACGGCGCCATCCCTACTGGCACCGCATCCCACACTTTGGTCCGGTGATGCGCTGCAGAACGAGCCACGGCGGCCCTTTAGCGCCGAACAACTGGCCTCGCTGAGTCGCGCCCGCAGGGGCAAGTTGGGGCGCTATTTTGAAGCCCTGGTCGCCTATCTGTTCCTCGCCAGTACCGGCTTTCGCGTTCTGGCGCAGAACCGCAGCATCGTCGCCGACAAAAGAACCCTGGGTGAATTGGATTTATTGGTTCAGGACCTGGCAACCGGACAGATTATTCATTTGGAATTGGCCCTGAAATTTTATCTCTGGGTGCCCGGTCAACGCCAAGCCGTTTGGATTGGTTCGGGCTTGCATGACTTTATGGCCGATAAGGTGCAGCGCCTCTATCAGCATCAATTACGCCTACCCGAGCTGGCGCGTGCGCGCCAATGCTGGCCGAGTGACTTGCCCTATCCAACCGAGCACCGGCTGTGGATGCCCGGTCGACTCTATGTCCCGGAATCCTCTCAGGCCTTAGGCGTGCCCTATACGCACTTTATGGACACGCCCTTTCAGCTCAACAACCAGGCGCTGGTGTCGAGCTGGTCCGAGCATGGATCGTGCGCGCACCGTTCTACTCGCTCAATCTGCAAGGCCGATTGGCTCATGGGCGAGCCGCCGGTGTCGTTGTTAGCGCCGGAACCGACTCATCAGTTGCCGGCTCAATTTATTCGGCCCGAGAGCACTGTGCCTGTTTATGTTTTACCCCCAAACTGGCAAACTGACGCCACCTCAGCGATACAACTGCATAAGAACCTTCATGACTGAACACTTCCTGTCTGCCCGCATTAGCCTAAGCTCTATTAATCAATTACCCGTGTTACGCATCAATAACGATTGGGCCTCGGCCACCATCAGCGTGCAAGGTGCTCAGGTGCTGGAATTCACCCCGGCCGGGGGTGATAATCTGCTCTTTGTCGCCCAGGGTGAATCCTTCAACCAGGGTGAAGCCATTCGCGGTGGCATTCCCATCTGCTGGCCCTGGTTTGGCGCCCATCCTGAGTTGGCCGATGCCCCAACACACGGTCTGGCGCGCGAGGTAGATTGGCAATATAAGGTAGTGGCCGACAGCGATAACCGCACCGACCTGCTCTTTTGGCTCGACCTTGACGGCCGGCATCCGGCCTTTCCGTACCCTGCCCGGGCAGAGTTACTGGTCAGCATCGGCAGCAGTTTGGTGGTGTCCCTTACCACCCTCAACCTGGGTCCCCAGCCGTTTCAATTGAGTCAAGCCTTGCACACCTATTTTGCCTGTCAAGACCAGGAGCGGGTGCGGATTCAGGGACTGGCCGATCGTCGCTACCTGGATAAACTGACCGGCAAGAACGATTCCGTTCCGCGCGCGTTCAGCTTTGATCGAGAAATCGATTGGGTGGTCGGAGATGTCGGCCAAGCGCTGCTGTTCAGTGGGCTGGGCCAGAAGGCGATTCACATGACTCGCCTGGGCAGCCGGTCGGTGGTGCTTTGGAACCCCGGTCGAGAAAAATCAAAGACATTGAGTCATTTCTTGCCCGATGAGTATCGAGGCATGTTTTGTGTGGAAGCGAGTAATGCCCTAGAAGATTGCCGATTAATTAAAGCCAACAGCAGTCATGTCTTAGTCATGGAACTGACGGCGGTCGATCTCGATGCACCCAAGCCAGCCTGACGCGCCCTTACTGGCCGCGCTCGACACCCTGCTCGACGAGCACCCAGCCGGGCTGGCCGAATACGACCTGATGACGCTGCTCGATCAGCGTTATGGCCCGCTCTACCCCAAACCCAACTTGGCCGACCCGATCGTGCTGTTTCAGCACCACTTCTATCTGCGCCACTCGCTTTACCTTTTGCAAAGTCATTATCAACAGACTGGTACGGCAACACTCTTGATCACTGCCCTGACGATCCGCAAACAGCTGGCAGTGGCCAATCAACAGACGACTCTGCCCGAACGGTTAGAACCGCTCAAAGACTATTATCTCGATTTGGCGAATTTAAATAGGGAGAGTGCCGACAGTGTGCAGCAATTGTTGGATGATTTCTGGCGCGCGCTTAGGCTTCATCAGCCGCAGCCCGAGGCCTTAGCCACCCTAGGTCTGACCGGCCGGGAGAGCCACGCTGAGCAAAAGCAGCAATACCGCCTCTTAGTGCAGCAACACCACCCCGATAAGGGCGGCGATGCCGAGCAGTTTCGCTTAATTCAGGCAGCTTGGGAACAGCTTAGGTCCTAAGCTGTTAAGGTACTTAGCCCTTAAGGTGCTAGGCCCTTGAGGTGCTAAGCCCTTAAGGTACTGGCTCCTGAGCCGCTTCTGGCGAATGCCTTAGGCGCCTATTGGAAATAGGCGTTTTCGGTCACGGTATGGTCGGTCACATCACGCACACCGGTCAATTGGGGCAAACGCTCGAGTAAGGTTTTCTCGACACCGTCTTTGAGGGTAATAGACACCGCCGAACAGCCTTGGCAACCGCCGCCGAACTTCAACACCGCAACATTGTCTTCGGTTAGTTCAGCCAGCGATACATCACCGCCGTGAGAAGCCAGACCCGGGTTAATTTCAGTCAGCAGTAGGTAGCTGACCTGCTCACTGAGCGAGCTGTCCTTGTTGACCTTAGGCATCTTGGCATTGGGTGCCTTGATCGTCAGCTGACCGCCCATCCGATCCTGGGCATAGTCGACCTCGGCTTCATCGAGGTACGGCAGGCTGCTTTTTTCCAACAAGACCTTTATATGGGTCAGTTCGATGCGTTCGTCGTTGTCTTTTTCTTCCCCTGGCCGGCAGTAAGCTAGGCAGGTTTCGGCATATTTGGTGCCCGGTTGAGTCACAAACATCCGCACCGACATACCCTCGGTGGTTTGCTTTGCCAACAAACCTGCCAAGTATTCTTGGGCAGATTCGGTAATATTGATTTGTATATCCATCCGAGGCTCCGGAATTTAGTGAGTGTGAACGATGCGGCAATTCTACCGCATTTAATCGGCAGTTTGAATACCCGACTAAATTAGTCAAGTTTGTGAGGTCATTCGCTGGTTTTTTCAAGTCGCAACTTTACTCGGCTTCTTAATCGGTTAACCTATGCCGGCCAAAACAGGGGACGCAGGGCTGCCCTCTGGCCCAGATCTATATCAAAATATATTGATATAGCTTGAAATTAGGCCATTTTTAGGCTTTCATTGCCCACTAAATGCTTACTTGTTACCAAAAGAGACCTCCATGACTACTCGCGAACACCGAATTGGGCAGCTGCACAGTGCACTAAAACACCGAATCCTAATATTGGACGGTGCCATGGGCTCCCTAATCCAAAGTTATCAGCTTGAAGAAGTCGATTACCGGGGTGAACGTTTCAGTGAATGGCCCTCCGATATCAAGGGTAACAACGATCTTTTGTCCATTACCCGACCCGACATCATCAGCGCTATTTATAAGGCCTACCTCACCGCCGGGGCGGATATCATTGAGACCAACACCTTTAATAGTACGGCCATATCGCAGGCCGACTACGGCATGCAGGATTATGCCTACGAGCTGAACCAAAGCGGTGCCGCGCTAGCGCGCGCCCTGTGCGACCAGCAAAGCCTGCTGACACCGGACAAGCCACGTTGGGTCGCTGGCGTGCTCGGGCCGACCAGTAAAACTTTGTCGCTGTCGCCCGATGTCAATAACCCCGGCTATCGCGCCACCAGCTTCGATGCGTTAGTGGCCGACTATCAGAATGCCACGCGTGGCCTGATCGATGGCGGGGCCGACATCATCCTGATCGAAACCATCTTCGATACGCTCAACGCCAAGGCGGCGATCTTTGCCATTCACAGCGTGTTCGACGAACTGGGCTTCGAACTGCCCATTATGATTTCTGGCACCATCACCGACGCCTCCGGTCGCACCCTATCGGGCCAGACCACTGAAGCCTTTTACTATTCGGTGCGCCATGCCAAGCCCCTGTCGATCGGCCTAAACTGTGCCCTGGGTGCCGATGAATTACGCCCCTATGTCGAAACGCTGTCGAAAATTGCCGACTGCTATGTCTCGGCTCATCCCAACGCCGGCCTGCCCAATGAGTTTGGTGAGTATGATGAAACGCCGGAGGAGATGACCAAGGTAGTGGATGAGTTTGCCGCCTCCGGTTTCGTCAATATTATCGGTGGTTGTTGTGGCACCACACCACAACATATCGCTCTGATAACCGAAGCGATGGCACTGCATGCACCGCGCACCCCGCCGGTCATCGAGCCATTGATGCGCCTGTCCGGCCTGGAACCCTTCGTGGTCACCGATGCGCTGAACTTTATCAATATCGGTGAACGTACCAATGTCACCGGGTCGGCCCGTTTTCGCCGCCTGATCACTGACGAGCTGTATGAGGAGGCCTTGGCGGTCGCGCTCGATCAGGTTGAGAACGGCGCGCAGATTATCGACATCAATATGGATGAGGGCATGCTCGATTCTCAGGCGGCCATGGCCATCTTTGTTAATCTGATTGCCTCCGAACCCGATATTTCCAAGGTACCTTTGATGATCGACTCTTCGAAATGGGATGTCATCGAAGCGGGCCTAAAATGTGCGCAGGGCAAGTGCATTGTTAATTCCATCTCACTCAAAGAGGGTGAGGAAATTTTCCTCCAACAAGCCAAGCTGTGCCAACGTTATGGTGCGGCCGTGGTGGTCATGGCCTTCGATGAAGACGGCCAAGCCGATACCCGAGCGCGCAAGGAACAAATCTGTAAGCGCAGTTACGATGTCTTGGTCGCCTTCGGCTTTCCGCCCGAGGATATTATTTTCGACCCGAATATTTTTGCCGTGGCCACCGGCATCGAGGAACACAACCCGTACGCGGTCGATTTTATTGAAGCCACGACCTTTATCCGCGAGCAGCTGCCCTACGCCAATGTTAGTGGCGGCGTCTCCAATGTGTCCTTCTCGTTCCGCGGCAACGATGCGCTACGCGAAGCCATCCATTCGGTGTTCCTCTATCACGCCTGCAAGGCCGGGATGAATATGGGCATCGTCAATGCCGGTCAGTTGGTGATCTATGATGATATCCCCTCTGAACTGCGTGAACGGGTTGAGGATGTCATCCTCAATCGACGCGACGATGCCACCGATCGACTGCTCGAAATCGCCGATAAGTTCCGTGGCGATGGCACCGTCGCCGCCAAGGAAGACCTGGAATGGCGCAGCCTGCCGGTGATCAAGCGGATCGAATATGCGCTAGTGAAAGGCATTAACGCCCATATTGTGGATGACACCGAGCTGGCCCGCCAAGAGGCCAATGAGCCAATCGATGTTATCGAAGGGCCGCTGATGGACGGTATGAACGTAGTCGGCGATCTGTTTTCCGCCGGGAAGATGTTCCTGCCTCAGGTGGTGAAGTCGGCACGCGTGATGAAACAGGCCGTGGCCCATCTCATTCCCTTTATCGAGGCCGGCAAAGAGTCCGGCTCCTTGGCCAAGGGCAAAGTCTTGATGGCGACCGTTAAGGGCGATGTGCACGATATTGGCAAAAATATTGTCGGTGTGGTCTTGGCTTGTAATAACTATGAGGTGATCGATCTCGGCGTCATGGTCCCGGCAGAGAAAATTCTTAAAACCGCCCGCGAGTTGGGCGTCGATGTCATTGGCCTGTCCGGTCTGATCACTCCGAGCCTCGATGAGATGGTGCATCTGGCGCGAGAGATGCAGCGTCAGGATTTTTATCTACCTCTAATGATCGGTGGTGCGACCACCTCGAAAGCCCATACGGCGGTGAAGATCGAGCCGCAATACACCAATGATGCCACCATCTATGTGACCGATGCCTCGCGCGCCGTGTCAGTGGTGCAGTCCTTGTTGAATACGAATCAAAAGGCGGCTTTTGTGCAAGAAAAACAGGACGAATACGTCATCGTGCGCGAGCGCAATAAGAACCGCAAGTCGAAAGCTCTGAACCCCTATATCAAGGCGGTAGAGAATGCAGCCACCTTCGATTGGAGCGATTATCGACCGCCAGTGCCGACCTTTACCGGCCTGCGCACCTTCGCCGATTATTCGGTCGCTGAGTTGGTGCCCTATATCGATTGGACACCCTTCTTCAGCACCTGGGATCTGCACGGCAAGTACCCGAAAATTCTCGGCGATGTCAAGGTCGGTGAGGTGGCCCAACAGCTCTTTGATGATGCCCAAGCAATGCTTGAGCAGATCATTCAAGAACGTTGGCTGACCCCCAAGGCCGTCATCGGATTCTGGCCGGCCCAGCGCACTGGCCCAGACACCATTAGTGTCCATCAGGAAAAGGGTGAGACAGTGGCACTGGAACACCTGCGTCAGCAAACCATCAAACCCGGCATGCAACCGAACCAGTCATTGGCCGACTTTATCGCGCCTGAAGGCCAGGCGATTGATTACCTAGGGGGTTTCGTGGTCACCACCGGCCATGGCGTTGAGGAGCGGGCTAAGGTCTATGAGGAGCAGGGTGATGATTACAACTCGATCCTGTTGAAGGCATTGGCCGATCGGCTTGCCGAGGCATTTGCCGAGCGGATGCATGAACGGGTAAGGCAGGAATTTTGGGCTTACACCGCCGATGAGTCGTTAACCAATGACGATCTGATCAAAGAGCGTTATCGGGGTATTCGCCCGGCACCGGGCTATCCGGCTTGCCCAGATCACACCGAGAAGGCCAAGTTGTTCGCCCTGCTCGATGCCGAGCAGCAAACCGACGTCGCCTTGACCGATTCCTATGCCATGACCCCTGCGGCCAGTGTCTCGGGTTGGTATTTTAGTCATCCGGAGGCGAAGTATTTCGGCGTGGGTAAGATTACCAAGGACCAGGTTATCGATTACGCCGCTCGCACCCAATTAGAATTGGCGGTTGCCGAGCGTTGGTTGGGTTCTATCTTGGCCTATGAACCCTAGTCTTAAGTAGCCAGGGATCGTCGACGCCTAGGCGGCGTCGGCGGGACCAAGATAGCGAAAACGGGGCAACCGCTCGCCGTTGTATTCGACTGTCTCATTGAACTGCTGAAGCGGTCGAAGCCAAGTTTTACTCAGATCATAGAGCGCTAAATAGACCACCAATTGCTCGCCGCTTTCACTGTGTTCGGCAACCGCTAACACCTGATATTGACCACCCTTAAAGTGCTGATACAAACCTGTTGCAATAGTCATCTAAACTCCTAAGTCTGATCTCTCAGTCTGTATTGGCATGCTTGCCGATGCGGTATTCACGTAATTTATTGGCGATGGCGGTATGGGAGACGCCCAACTTGCGACCCAATTGGCGACTGCTTGGATAAGCCGGATAGAGGCGCTTAAGCAGATCGGCCTCGAAGCGTTTCATGGCCTCGTCTAGGGTGCCATCAAAATCTTCATCGCTGTGGCCCCAGCCACTGGTTAAATTCGGCAACTGCAGATGCTCCGGTTCCAACACGTCACCCTCAACCAGGGACACCGCCCGTAACAGGGTATTTTCAATCTGGCGCACATTTCCGGGCCACGGATAAAGCTGCAGAGCGTTCTGGCAGGTCGATGATATCTTAATGCGCTGACGCTGGGGCTCGGCAAAACGGGCAATGAAACGTTCGGCCATCGGCAAAACATCGGACTTGCGCTCACGCAGCGGCGGAATATGAAGGGTTAAGACATTGAGCCGGTAATAAAGATCATCGCGAAATTCGCCTTGCTGGCACATATCCACAAGGTTTTTTTGTGTCGAGCAGATAATGCGCACATTGGACTTAAATTCTCGTTCATCACCCACTCGGCGATAAGAGCCATCTTGCAAAAGACGTAAAAATTTATTCTGCAACAGCGGCGACATATCACCGATTTCATCGAGAAATACGGTGCCACCCTCGGCCAGCTCAACCAGGCCTTTTTTGTCGGACTGGGCGCCGACAAAGGCACCCTGGGCATAGCCAAACAGTTCACTCTCGGCGGCATCGTCCGGCAAGGCGGCACAGCTGAGCACCAAGAATGGCTTATCTTTACGCAAGCTGTGTTGGTGGCAGGCCTTGGCGAGCAATTCCTTGCCGACCCCGGTTTCGCCGGTGATCAACAGGGGGGCATCCAAACTGGACATGCGCTTGGCCTGACGAATCACGCTTTTCATGCCCTGGCTTTCCGCGATAATCATTTCAAACTGACCGGTCTGTTTCTGGTAGGCGGTCATCTGCCGGCCCAGTCTCTCGGGCGATTTAAAGGCGATGACCGCACCGGTGAACAAACTGTTATCGTCATCTTTAAGGATATGCACGGGATAGATATCGGCGAGAAAGGTTCGGCCTTTCAATTGCAGATGCACCGATTCTGAACTCGGTGCTGCGCTGTTAAGCCACTTGGTGAAGTTGAAACCCTTGACCCAGTTACGCAACATTTTGCGCCGCACGTCCTGTTCCGGCAATTGCAGTATATCTAGGGCCGCTTCATTGGCGATTACCACCTGACCGCGGGTGTCGATGGAGATAACCGGCTCCGGCAGGGTCCGCAACAGGGTGCGCATCTCCTGCTGCTCGCGCTCCAAAGGCATATAGGGCACAAGGGAGACATCAAACACGCCGCGGATAAGCCGAATCTCGGGCATAAGATGTTGGAATTCGGCAAACTCGACGGTTGGAAAATTCAAAAAGATGCCACCGGGCGTCTCGATCTCTATGCCACGCAAATCAATCGAATGCTTAACCAGTATATCGAGTATCTCAGCACAGATACCAAGCCGCTCTTCACAGCCGATGAATAATCTCAAACCCGTTTCTCCGACAGCTCGCACGAGTCGATTAGAATATCGCCCCTGCTTTGTATTTATTTGTTTGCAGCCGGCAAAATTGCCCGAAACGGACGATTATGTCAATCAATCTTTACAGCCTGGCTCTCGGCAACTGTCCAATGCAGTTGCGCCAATGCCGAGGTCGAAAGGGACTCAGCGAACCGGCCGCTCTCAGCCGCAAAGCCAAAGACAGACCTCAGACCAAAGCACGGCCAGACTTAAATAGGCTGGCGCCTTGGTTCCATACCTCATCCAAGCCTAGGGTAGAGCAATAAGAGTCGGGTCCAATTCACGGTTCGCGCCCTTTGGCCTTTAAAAAGTAGGACGTCATAGCGAATTAATGTTAGATTCATCTAATATACTAATATCGTACCCCTTTCTCGCCGGTTAGAAGTGTACATAGCGCTTGTTGGCCTGGGACGAAAAAGTTGCCCAGGCCATTTCAATAGATGAATTAACGACTAAAAGCGGAGCGATCCTATGCAAATAAAAACAGTTAACGCCCTTTTGAGCCTTTCGGAACAAATTCTTGTCAGTGACGTCGCGCTTCTTGCCGAGCAGGGGATTAAGACCATTATCGTCAACCGCCCCGATGGTGAAGGTGCCGATCAGGTCAATGTCGAAGAAATAATGCACGCGGCAAAGTCCGTTGATATCGCTGTTAAGTACGTGCCCGTCACGTCCGGGATGGTAAGCGACGAACAGGCCATAGCCTTTGGCGCGTTCCTCGGCGAAGCAGAGGGCAAGGTGCACGCCTATTGCCGCACCGGTATGCGCAGTGCAACCCTATGGGCGATTCATCGCGCCCAAGCCGGCGACGACTTTGCCTCGATTGCCGCGATCCTCAGCGCAGCCGGTTATGACGTCAGCGGCTTGGCCGGCCGATTGACCGATTTCAAAGCCACCGAAACGCAGATTCCAGCCTATGACGTGGTCATTGTCGGCGCCGGGGCCGGCGGTTTGGCCGCAGCGGCGAGCATTCGCAAGCGCGACCCCCGCTTGACCGTCGCGGTGATTGACCCGGCCGAAAACCACTACTATCAGCCGGGCTGGACCCTGGTCGGCGCAGGCATCTTTAAACCGGAAAAAACCAAGCGCGACATGGCCAAGCTTATCCCCTTCGGTGTTTCGTGGATTAAGACCGCCGTGGCCCTGTTCGAACCGGAAAAAAACCAACTCCTGTTAGAGGGTTGCCGGCCGGTCAAATATAAACAGCTGGTGGTTGCGCCGGGCTTAAAGCTCGATTGGAGCGCAATAGAGGGCCTTGGTGAAACGCTCGGCAAGAACGGCGTGACCTCAAACTACCGTTACGACCTGGCACCCTATACCTGGGAACTGGTGCAAGGCTTAAAAGCCGGTAAAGCAATCTTCACCCAACCACCCATGCCCATTAAGTGTGCCGGCGCGCCGCAAAAAGTAATGTACCTGTCGTCTGACCATTGGCTTAGCGCAGGAGTTCTGAACAAGATCGACGTTGAATTTTGCAATACCGGCCCGGTCTTATTTGGCGTAAAAGACTACGTCCCCGCCTTGATGGAATACATCAACAAGTACGGCATCACCCTATCGTTTCAGCAGCAACTGGTGAAGGTCGATGGGCCGAACAAAAAGGCCTGGTTCAAACAGGTCGGCGAAGGTGCCCCGAGCGAGCTAATCGAAAAATCCTTTGATCTGTTGCATGTCACACCGCCACAGGTCGCGCCCGACTTTATTCGCGTCAGCCCCCTGGCCGGTGCCGGTGGATGGGTGGATGTGGACCAAGTGACCTTGCAGCATAAACGCTTTGACAATATCTGGTCATTGGGCGACGTGATGAATGCACCGAATGCGAAAACCGCAGCGGCGGCGCGCATGCAAGCACCGGTGGTGGCCCACAACCTGATCAATGCGCTCAACAAGGGCCAAAGCCAATCGCACTACAACGGCTATGGCAGCTGTCCGCTGACGGTCGAACGGGGAAAAATTATTTTGGCGGAATTCGGCTATGGCGGCAAACTGCTGCCAAGCTTTCCACGATGGCTTAATGATGGCACCAAGCCAACGCGCGCGGCCTGGTTTATGAAAGAACGGCTCCTGCCGGATATCTACTGGTCTCTGATGCTCAAGGGCCACGAGTGGATGATTAAACCCAGCATCAAGGACACCCACTGGTAACATTAAGGACACCCGCTAGGCCCTGTATGAAGAATGGGGCCTATTATTCAGATGTTGGTCAGTTGATAAGGACATTAGGGTTTTATGACAGGGCACTCAGGCGTGCTTAAAGGTTGAGGTTTCAAACACCGCCGCCAACTGCGCGACCCGCTGTTCCAAAGCCCCCGCAGCATAGGCTCGAGCCGGCACCGCACCCCAGACGGGCTTGGGCCAAGCGGGATCGGTTCGAGTACGCACCACATGGTGAATATGGAGTTGCGGCACCACATTGCCGAGTGCGCCGATGTTCATCTTATCGCCATCAAACTCGGCCATCAGGCGTTCGGCGACGAAGGAGCTTTCCCAGATCAACTGCTCTTGATCGTCCGCGTCCAGCTGATAGATTTCACTGACGTCAGCCCGCTGTGGCACCAAGATCAACCAAGGATAGTTGGCATCTTTCATCAGCAGTATGGTGCATAGAGGCAGTGAGCCGATGCGAACACAGTCATTTTTCAGGCGATAATCCAATTCAAACATCGGCGATCTCTTCGATTCGGTAAGGGAGTGGGCAATACTGTACCCTGTATCCCACGGCCATCAAACTCCCGTGCGACATCAAGGGCCAAAAGCCCGCCGTGCTTTTCCGCCCCGGCGAGATTAAAGTACCCAAATGCCGTTGGACCATTGTTTTATTTGGATCCATCGCGAACTATGCTCCGTAACGAACCCTATCGGTTCAACTGGGCCAACCCCTACCGCAATAAGATGGACAGCAGCATGAGTGAGGAATGGCTAGATCAATGGCCGACTGGGACGTCAACGGAGGATGCGAATCCTTTTGTCAGCGACGCGTTCCTGTGCGCATTAGAACAGGCGGGCGTTTGTTCACGCGAGCATGGCTGGCAACCCAGTCATTTGCGTCTGACGCCCGACCTCTGTGTCCCTGCCTACCTGAGAACCGACTCCTGGGGTGAGTATGTCTTCGACTGGGCCTGGTCCTCAGCCTATGAGCAACACGGCTTGGCCTACTACCCAAAGCTGGTCATCGCCGCGCCCTTTACCCCCTCGCAGGGGCCGCGTTTGCTGGGCGCTAAATCGCTTGAGGATGTCAGCCGGGTCATCCAGAGCTTTAAGACCAAATGTCTAACCGATCAGCTGAGCGGTTTTCATCTACTGTTCCCGGCGCCAGCAGAGCAGGCCTGGCTCGATCAGCAAGGTTTGCTCAAGCGCAGCGATGTGCAGTTTCACTGGCGTAATCGCAACTACCGCGATTTTGATGACTTTCTCGAGCGCTTCAGTTCGCGTAAACGCAAGAATGTGCGTAAGGAACGCCAGTCGATCATCGATCAGGGCATCACCATGCGGGCTCTGACTGGCTCAGATATCACCGATTCGATCTGGCTGGCCTTCTATAAGTTTTACCACGCTACCTATCTTAAGCGCGGCCGCCAGGGCTATCTGAACAAAGAGTTCTTTGATCGGGTACGCGCCACCATGACCGATCGCATTGTTCTGATGATGGCCTTTAAAGACGAGGAGCCAATTGCCGGTGCACTCTGCTTTCGCGACCAAGAGCGGCTCTATGGCCGCTACTGGGGTTGCTTTGAAGAATATTCGAATCTGCATTTCGAAGCCTGTTACTATCAGGGCATCGAGTATTGTATCGCCCAGGGCCTGACCAGCTTCGATCCCGGCACCCAAGGCGAACATAAGATTGCGCGCGGCTTTGAACCGACCTTGACGCATTCATATCACTGGTTGGCACATCCTGAATTCTTTGTTGCAGCAGAGCACTTCTGCGCCGAAGAGCGCGAGCGAACCGATCGTTATCTGGCGCAAACGCAAGCTGCGCTGCCCTTTAAACAGCTTACAACCCAATCCGACCCAGAGGACCAGCAATGAAATATCTTCACACCATGGTACGCGTCACCGATCTAGAAGCCTCGTTACACTTTTATTGTGATCTCCTTGGCCTGATCGAAACCAGCCGCCGAGAGTTCCCCAATGGTCGCTTCACGCTGATTTTCTTGGCCGTTGCCGAGGGCGAACCGTCGGTCGAGCTAACCTACAATTGGGATGCTGATGAGACCCTTGATGGCGGTCGTAATTTTGGCCACCTCGCCTACTCGGTCGATAATATCTATGAGCTGTGCCAAAAACTGCACGATGCTGGCGTGACCATCAACCGACCACCGCGCGACGGCCACATGGCCTTTGTGCGCAGTCCGGACAATATTTCTATCGAACTGCTACAAGAAGGTCCTGACTTGCCGCCCACCGAGCCTTGGTTGAGCATGGCCAATTCCGGCGTCTGGTAGGCACAGCAAGGCTTTTGCCGACGGGTGCCCGCGGGAACGCTGGCCACGTGGCGCTCAAACCTGATAAAATGCGCCACCTCAATTCAGACCCATTCAAAAGGATCGCCTCAATGCGTGCAAGTCGGTATCTCATCGCGACTGTCAAAGAAACCCCGGCCGATGCCGTCATCGTCAGCCACCAGCTGATGCTGAGAGCCGGCCTGGTGCGCCAATTGGCGTCCGGCCTATATAGCTGGCTGCCGACCGGCATGCGAGTGTTGAAAAAAGTCGAACAGATTATTCGCGAAGAGTTGGACCGCTCAGGCGCCCAAGAACTCCTGATGCCGACCATCCAGCCCGCCGAATTGTGGCAGGAATCGGGTCGGATCGACGCGATGGAAGGCCAAATGCTGAAAGTGAAGGATCGGCACGACCGCGACTTCGTCTACGGGCCGACGCACGAAGAGGTGATCACCGACATCGCACGCAATGAATTGAACAGCTATCGCCAACTGCCGATGAATTTTTACCAAATCCAAACTAAATTTCGCGATGAATTCCGGCCCCGTTTCGGGGTTATGCGAGCGCGCGAGTTTATTATGAAAGACGGCTATTCGTTCCATGCTGATCAGGCCTGCCTGTCGGCCGAATACGATAATATGTATCAAGCCTATTGCCGGATCTTCGACCGCCTGGGTTTCAATTATCGACCTGTGGAGGCCGACAGCGGCGCCATGGGTGGCGCAGCATCACATGAGTTTCAGGTCCTGGCCGACTCCGGTGAAGACTATATTGCCTATGCCGAAGGGGGCACTTACGCCGCCAATATCGAACGCGCCGAGGCCCTATTACCGACGACGCCGCGGGCGGACGCCACGGCTGCGATGACGCTGATCGATACACCCGATGCCAAGACCATTGAGCAGCTGGTGACGCAGTATAATCTGCCTATCGAAAAGACTGTTAAAACACTGATCGTCGAAGCCAGCGAGGACAGCGACGCCGAACTGATTGCCCTAATTGTGCGCGGCGACCATGTGCTCAATGAAGTTAAGGCCGAGAAACTGGCCCAGGTCAAGAGCCCACTGACGATGGCCAGCGAAGCGCGTATACGAGCTTTGATCGGTGCCGGACCGGGTTCCTTAGGACCGGTCAACCTGCCTATTCCCTGTGTGGTCGATCGCTCGGTGTCGGTGCTGTCCGACTTCAGCGCCGGTTCCAATCTGGACGGCAAACATTATTTAAATATCAACTGGGAACGGGATGTCGCGCTGCCTGAGATCGCCGATCTGCGCAATATTGTCGCCGGCGATCCGAGCCCCGATGGCCAAGGCACGTTGCAGATACTGAAGGGTATTGAGGTTGGCCATATTTTCCAATTGGGCGATAAATACAGCAAGGCGCTCAAGGCCGAGGTACTCGATCAGGGTGGTAAAACCAGGCCGATGCTGATGGGTTGTTACGGCATTGGTGTGACCCGTATTGTAGCTGCCGCCATCGAGCAAAACTACGATGCCAATGGCATCGTCTGGCCCTATGCGATTGCCCCCTTCCATGTCAGCATTGTGCCCTTGAATGCGCACAAATCACCGGACGTCATGGCCGTGGCCGAACAGCTTTACATCGATTTACAGGCCGCCGGCTTCGATGTGCTGCTCGATGATCGCGATAAGAAGACCAGCCCGGGTGTCAAGTTTGCCGATATGGAATTGATCGGCATCCCGCATCGTATTGTGGTCAGCGATCGCGGTTTGGCCACTGGCTTGCTGGAATATAAGTCCCGCGCCTCCGAGGATAAGATTGAGATGCCCATCGCCGAGGTTATTGATCACATCCATATGGTTAATAGCCAAACAGCCCAAGGCTAATCAGGCTCGCTTTGGCGAGCCCCGATCGCAATCCGGCCCGACGCAACGCTCGTATAAAGACTTACGATCGTTCGCGTCAGCAGTGCCGAAATCGGTCGCCAGCGCATGAGCATAGCGACCTGCCCTACATTTACGGAGCCCAAGCCAGATGTTGCCTCGCCTACACGAACTGACTGAAACCCAATCGGCCTATCTCGCCTATCTCGACGAGGTCCGTTTGGCCGGTTTTGAGGGCGATATCTGCCCGGACTATGCCCAGCGCACCGTGCTGGCGACCGACAACTCCATCTATCAAATTCTGCCTCAGGCCGTGGTCTTACCTCGTCATGCCGAGGATGTGCAAATACTCACTCGCCTGGCGGCAACCGACCGCTGGCAAGCCATCGTGTTATCCCCGCGCGGCGGCGGCACCGGCACCAATGGCCAGTCATTGACCGACGGCCTGGTTGTCGATCTGTCGAAGTATCTCAATCAGATCCTCGAAATCAATGCCGACGAGGGTTGGGCGCGGGTACAGAGCGGCGTGGTTAAGGATCAACTCAATCACGCCCTAAAACCCTATGGGCTGTTTTTTGCGCCGGAATTGTCGACCAGTAACCGGGCCACCATCGGCGGTATGATCAACACCGACGCCAGCGGCCAGGGTTCAGTGCTCTATGGTAAGACGCGCGATCACGTCCTGGAGCTGGACACGGTATTGCTCAGCGGCGACCGCCATCACAGCCAGCCGATCGACGCCGATACGCTAAAACGTCTCAGTGCCGGCACCGACCGCATCGGTCAGATCCATGCCACGGTCGACGATGTCTATCAGCGTCGCCAGGCCGATATTATCGCCAAGTTCCCCAAGCTCAATCGCTGCATGACCGGTTACGATCTGGCCCATATCTACGATCAGGGCCAATTTAACCTCAACAATATTATCTGCGGCTCCGAAGGCACGCTAGGCTTTGTTGTGGAAGCGAAACTCAATCTAGTTAAAATTCCCAAGCTGGCAGCCCTAGTCAATGTCTTCTATGGCTCCTTTGAGGCCTCATTGCGCGATGCCCAGACGCTGCTCAGCGCGCAGCCCTCATCAATCGAGACCATCGACAGCACGGTCTTGGGCTTAGCGCGTGAGGATATTATCTGGCATTCGGTCAGTCAGTTTTTCGATGCCCAAGGGCAGTTTATCGATGGCATCAATCTGGTTGAATTTACCGCTGAAACAGAAGCTGAGTTAGAACGCAATATCAGCAATCTGACCGATCGATTGCAGGAGCAGACCGGTCAGACCGGTAAGAACATCGGTTACGCCATCGCCCGCGGCCATCAGCAGGTGCAACAACTCTGGTCGATGCGCAAGAAGGCGGTTGGCCTACTCGGCAATGCCAAGGGCGAGGCCCGCCCGGTGCCGTTTGTCGAAGACACGGCGGTACCGCCTGAAAATCTGGCCGACTTTATTATGGAGTTTCGCGCCGTCCTCGATAAGCATAAGCTGCGTTATGGCATGTTTGGTCATGTCGATGCCGGCGTCTTGCATGTCCGCCCCGCGCTCGATCTAAAGGACGAGGCCCAATTCAAGCTGGTGCGCCAGATTACCGATCAGGTTGTCGCCCTGGTCAGTAAATACAATGGTCTGCTCTGGGGCGAACACGGCAAGGGTGTGCGCTCGGAATTTTCGCCGACCTTTTTCGGCGATCTCTACCCGGAATTGCAGCAAATTAAACGCGCCTTCGATCCCTTTAATCAGCTCAATCCCGGCAAGATCGCTACCCACCAGGACAAGATCCCGCTGCTGCGCATCGATGAGGTTGGCACCCGCGGCGAGCTGGATCGAACCATTGCCGTCAAGAGCTGGACCCAGTTTGGCTCGGGCATGTACTGCAATGGCAACGGTGCCTGCTTTAACTGGGACCCGAACGACGCCATGTGCCCGTCCTTTAAGGTCACCCAGGATCGTCGCCAATCGCCCAAGGGCCGAGCATCACTGATCCGTGAATGGTTGCGTCTGCTGAGCGAAAAGAATGTCGATACCACCGCACTGAGCGAGCGGCAAAAGCGCCGTGTGCCGCTGCTGCATTTTATTCCCCGTGCCTGGAACAGCCTAAAACAGCGCCAAGGCCAATACGATTTCAGCCATGAGGTGGCCGACTCGATGGCCGGTTGTCTGGCCTGTAAATCCTGTACCGGCCAGTGCCCGATCAAGGTCGATGTGCCCGAATTCCGCGCCCGCTTCCTGCAGATCTATTATGGCCGTTACCTGCGACCGCTCAAGGACTACTTTATTGGTAGCCTGGAATTCATTATCCCGGTGCTCGCCTTTGCACCCTTTAAGTGGCTCTACAACACCGCCATGTCACTCAATCCGGTTAAGCGGGTGCTACGCGATGTCGCTGGCATGGTCGACAGTCCGCTGATCCACTCGCTGAATTTTCGCCGTGAACTGCGCCGACGCAAACTTTTCTTTGCCGATCCGATCTTGCTCGATGGCCTGTCGGCCAGTGAGCGCGAACGTTCGGTGATCTTGGTTCAGGATGCCTTCACCAGCTTTTTCGAAACCCCGGTGGTACTGGATATTATCGACTGCCTGCAGGAGTTGGGCTTTAGGGTCTGGGTCATGCCGTATGCGCCCAATGGCAAACCCCTGCACGTGCACGGCTTTTTACATCTGTTCGCGTGGGTTGCAAAACGCAATCAACGCAAGCTGCAACGCTTAGCCAATACCGGCATTGCCCTGGTCGGTATCGATCCCTCCATGACCCTGAGTTACCGTGCCGAGTACGTTAAGTACGTAAAACTGGCCGTGCCACCGGTCTACCTAGTGCAGGAATTTTTGGCGCAGCACAAGGAGCGCTTAGCCGCTCAGGCGCATCGGTTTAATACAGGCTCAGTCAAGCTCTTGGGTCACTGCACCGAAAAGACCAATGCCCCGGCGGCGATGAAAGACTGGACCGAGATCTTTGCCATGCTCAACCAAACCTTGAACCACGAGGCGGTCGGCTGTTGCGGCATGGCCGGCACCTATGGTCATGAAACGCGCAATCGCACCAACTCGGAAAATATCTATAAGCTGTCCTGGCAGGCCGTGGTCGAAAACCAGCCGAGCGAGATGCTGCTCAGTACCGGTTATTCCTGTCGCAGCCAGGTCAAACGACTCCATCAAAAAACCTTGGGCCACCCGCTGCAATATCTCCTGCAGTGCCTTAAATAATCCGCGTTCAATCGGGCTGGGGCCTGTGGCCCGGCCCAGCCCCCGAGCCAACTAATCATCGCTAAATAAAGCCCCAGGCTATTTCTTGTACTATCGTTATCTATTACTCCCATTGCTTGAGATCCATAGATGACTCCATCACTTTGGCGCAACATTTGTGTCCTCGCGGCGGCCACCCTGTCGTTCTCGGCAGGGGCTTGGGCCGACGCCAACACCCTGCGCATCCTAACCTGGGAGGACTATTTCGATCCGGAACTGATCAGCCGGTTTGAGGCGACGCATCAGGTCACGGTCCAGTCCATCTATTATGATAACGATGAGGTTCGCGACCAGATCATGGCCGAGAACCAGGGCAATGGCTTCGACCTTATTTTGGTCGATGATATCAAGCTGCCGACCTATATCGATCAGGGCTGGCTCGCGCCCATCGCCACCGAACGACTCGTTCACCTAGCCGGACATGGTGAACTGTGGCATCAGCGGGTACCGGGCATAGAGGGCTATGCGATCCCATACAGCTGGGGGACCTATGGCATCACTTATCGCTCTGACCTGCTCGACACCGCACCGACCCGCTGGGCCGACCTGTTCGAGCCCAACGAGGCCTTAACGGGTTTTATTCAAATGCTCCCCCAGGCCTCAGAATTGTTGGTCATCGCCCTACTGGCACAAGGTGATGGACCGAACAGCACCGATCCGGCCGAGCTGGCCGAGGCCCTGGCGCTGCTCAGTGCCCAGAAACAGCGCGTAGCCTATTATCAGACCTTAGATTTCGATGACAACTTGCTCAATCAAGGGCTGGTCAAGGCGGCTATGTCCTATAATTCCGATGCGATCGTGCTGCAAGAGCGCTACGACAATATTGAATTTGTCGTGCCGGATGAGGGCACCATTTCATAGTCTCGATTCATCTCAAACCAATGCTCTGCAGCCCATTACTAGCGGGCCTTTGCGTATTTACTTGTCTTATCGCATCTTATCAAATATCATCAAATCCTAGTTTTTATGGAGGGCTGTATGGCGGGTAGGTGTTACGGTGCCCGGCTACAGTCACCGAAGAGGATTTATGCCAAAACGCGCAAGAGAATTAACAGCAGTTGAGATTCGACGCCTTGTATCCGCCTCCAAACAAGGTGTGTTTGCTGTCGGTGTTATCAGTGGGCTCTATCTGCAGATACGCGGTATAACCTCAACCAGCTGGATTCTAAGAAAGACCATTGGTTCAAAACGCCGTGAGATCGGCTTGGGGGCCTACCCTGCCATTGGCTTAAAAGAAGCTCGGGAAAAGGCTAGGTCCTTCATCGAACAGATAGCTCAAGGCATTGACCCAATCCTCGAACGACGAGCACAAAAGGCGGCGATCATCGCCAGCCAGGCGAAGACGGTAACCTTTGAACAGCTCGCCCAAGAGTTTATTAATAAAAAGTCTCTCGAGTTCAAAACCTCTAAACAGACTCAAAAACTAACAACAATGCTGAAAAGCTATGCATACCCCATTATTGGCTCAATGGTGGTCAGTGACATCGAGCGGGCTCACGTTGTGAAACTGTTGGAGCCAATATGGCTAATCAAGAATGAAACTGCCAGACGAACCCGAACTTATATTGAACAAGTGCTCAACCTGGCCATAGCCAAGGGCATTAGAACCGGTGAGAACCCCGCTCGCTGGAAAGGCAACCTAGACCTATCACTGGCCGCACCAAATAAAATTGCTCGAGTGGAGCATTATGCCTCGTTGCCCTACCAACAGCTGCCTGAGTTTATGGCCAAGCTACGCCATCAAGATCGGCCAGGTGCAAAGGCCTTGGAATTACTGATTTTGACCGCTGGCCGATCTGGCGAAGTGCGCAACGCGGTGTGGGCGGAATTTGATCTACCCAACAAGGTTTGGACAGTTCCCGCTGAGCGGATGAAAGCGGGCAAGGTTCACCGTGTGCCACTGTGCGCTGATGCGATCGCTCTATTGGAGGCTCTGCCACGTTCAAATGAGTACGTTTTTCCGAACTCGACAAGCGGGCGACCGATCACCGATAACACCATATCCATGGTCCCAAAACGTATCGGCCACAAAGTTACGGCTCATGGCTTTCGATCGACATTTAAAGACTGGTGTAGCGAGCACACAAGCTACGCTGACGAAGTTTCAGAGCTTGCCTTAGCCCATGTAGGTAGTGACAGCACACGGGCCGCCTATGCCCGTTCAGAGCTATTGGACAAGCGACGTCGGTTAATGGATGAGTGGGCCCTGTTTGTTAAGCACGGAGCCGATCAGAAAGCCGCAAGCGTTACATTGATTGGGAGTTCGGGAGCATGAGTAATGCGCGAGGTTACAATTATGCAGACGAAGAACGGCGCACAAGTCTAATCAGCGAACTGACCTCCTGGACAAGCGTGCGCCGATTATGGATGAATGGGGAATATACCTAACTAACGTGGAGGCGTTATCGTGAATAAAAAACTGAACAATTCTACACCGTTAAAGGCGGCTCTTTTAGACAAATGGGAGGATATCGCTAACCCCGAAATGAAGAAACTATTCAAGAAAGAATCAGAGCGACTAGTCGACGAGGTAAACCAAAGGTGGATAGACCGGGGCATAACCGATCCCGATCAAATGAAAGCGTGGCACAAAAAAATGTGGACTGATCATTATCGAGAAAACATCCTTGAGGGTTTAGTTTTTACTCCAGAGCAGCTTTACGAAATGAGATACGAAGTCCGCAAATGCTCCGGCGGTAGACCTGTTGATCATGAAGCTATCCAAGTGGCATTGATGGCATTTCATGAAGTTCACCTAAAAAAAGGGAAAAGCGCAGAAGCAGTCAAACTAGCAAAAGATAATTTAGATGACCATTTCCATGCCAAAACGACAAGCCACAAGAGTAGCCAGCAGCTCTTGGATTGGCTAAAAACGATTATCTATTTTACTGACATCGAGCTTTCGCCTGCTCATCGCGGCAAAGAAGAACGGTAACTAGTAGCCGAGGTTTATCGTGTACTCTTAGATCAAACTTGTCTATTTAATGGCTATCGCATTCATATAAAACGAATTGAGGCGATAACATGACTAAACAATATTTTTCCGACAAAGCACTAGCCGAACGTTACGAAGTCAGTCGTGCAACGATATGGCGGTGGTGCAAGGAAGATAACTTACCCAAACCTAAAAAACTAAACGGATCAACTCGTTGGCTATTGTCAGACTTAGAAGCCTGGGAACAGCGGGAGGTGATCGCATGATCTGCCTTCGGTCCTTCTCGATGCCTGAGCAGGCAACCATAGCGCCGGTAATGTTAGCCAATCTATGGAACCCAGTAGCAGGCCAATGGTTGGATGATCATGACCCCCAAGGTCGACTATATGGAATTGCCCGCTATGTGCTAATTCAGCAGGAGGTGGCCTTATGACTGCAACCGTTAACGACTATAGTCTGGCTAAGAACGCAGAACCAGCCCTAGTATCGGGCTTAGGCCAGCACCATAGCGATCGCAATACAGCGAAGCCACAAGCCTATCTGACCATTAGCCTATCTGAGATTGAGGCCATGCTGTCCAATCCTCAGCAGGTCGAAAAGGCCGAGGCCCGTTGGTTCATTCCGTCCACATTAATGGATCGACGCCACGCAAAGCAGCACGACGAGGGCGAATATTGGGCACTGTGGGCGGAGACAGACGCACCGACCGCAACCCTAAACGATATGGTAACGGCTATTAGCGCCAAGCTGCCGGGTGTCCAGATGCTGGCGTACACAACTAAAAGCGCGACCAAGATAAAGCAGAAAGCTCGATTTGTTTTGCCATTGGATGAAGCCATAGACGGCAAGACTTTCATCATTATGCAAAATATTTTCAATAGCATTTTGGCCGAAGCCAATATCGTCCCAGACCGCGCAAATGAGCGTGCCGGGCAGCTTTGTTATTTACCGAACAGGGGCGACTGCTATATAACCGAACACGTTATAGGCGACAAGCTGTCACCAAGCATGTGGCGCGACAGAATCACTCAAGCGGTCGAGGAACAGAAGCAGGAGCAGAAGGCCCAAACGGAGCGTATGGCGGCCGCAAAGGTGAAGCAACACCAACGTCAGCAGACCGACCAATTAAGCCCCATAGACGCCTTTAACGAGGCCTATGAGCTGCCACTGTTATTTGCCCAGTACGGCTACCCGAAGAAAGGCTCGAAATGGCTCAGCCCCAATAGTTCGAGTAAAAGTCCTGGCGTTACAACCAAAAGTAATCGCTGGATGAGCAGCCACGAGTCGGACAGGGACGTTGGTGTTGGGAGGGCCAATAACAGCGGCGCAAGCGGTGATGCGTTTGACCTGTTTATGTTTTACGAGCATGGCAACGACCGTACCGCCGCACTGAAGGCCCTAGGAAACACGTTCACGACGCCTGACGGCACAACCCTGACAAAGTCTAACCAGAGGAACTACATGCAACAGGCAGCTGCTGCCGGGCCTCTGATGGTTAATAGCTCAGTAACCAATTGGCCTAGCCTAGCGGATCCTTTTACTGAATATCCTGTGCCGGCTTTTCCGATGGAGATATTGCCCGATGCATTTAAAAGCTATTGCGAAGAAAAGTCAGCACAGTCCGGTTTTGACCCTGGCGGCTATGCCTTTTGTCTGTTGATAACCGCAGGGAATACCATTGACCATCGCGCCAAGTTAAATCTTGGCCCGTTTAAAGTGCCGGCGTTTTTATGGGGTGGTATTGTTGGTGATTCAGGCCAAGGCAAAAGCCCGGTAATTAAAACGTCAACGTTTGCTGCTGATGACATAAATACAGCCACGGTTAAGGAGTCGATCCGGTTGTTAATAAAATGGAATAAGGCCGTAAAACGGGCAACGACAGATAAGACTGATCCGCCACCAAAACCAGAATGGAAGCAGCGGCATGCCACTGACCTAACGACCGAGGCACTAGCCCAACTGTTAGGGCATAACCCCGAAGGCGTGAACCTATATTTTGATGAAATAACTGAGTTTATCGGTCGCATGGACGCATACAGTGGGAAGGACGGTGGTAAAGATCGTGGGGTCTATCTGCGCTCATATGACGGCGGGCAGGTCTCAATTAACCGAGTTAGCAAGACCCCATTGGTTGTAGAGGATTTTAGCGTCGGTATCCTTGCAGGCATTCAACCAGAAAAACTTGCACAATTATTCAGAAAGAGCGGTGGCGGTTCAGATGGACTTTATCAACGGTTTTTAATGTATTGCCTTCGCCCGGCTGGTGAAGTTGATTATATGGCTCACAATGACCCGCTGGCTGCATCCAGTGTCTCGTCTATATTTAAAACATTAGACGGCTACACAGGCTTTCAAGTTGAGTTAAGCAATGAAGCTAAACGCATGATGATGGATTATCACAATTCGATCCGAAAACTTGCACAACGGACATCCGCACAACGATTTGGCGAACATTTGGACAAGTTCCCTGGGATGCTGGGCAGAATATCGTTTTCTTTGCATTTGATAGACGCAGCGGCAAATGAAACCGACCCTCGGCGGCTGTTGAAACCTGAAACGATGGATAAAGGCATGAGGCTTATGGGTGTCCTCTATCGCCACTCAGAGGCCGTTTACCGTGTACTCGATATGCAAACGGATGACATCCGAAAACTCGTTGTGAGTACCGCCGAGGCTGCGCTGGCTAAAAAGTGGATTACGTTTAAGCGGGGCGATCTAACGAGAGATGCGACCTACTGGCAGCAGGCGGATAACCACCAGGCCGAAGCAGCCATTGATAATCTTATTGAGCTTGGTTGGATTGTTGATATTACGCCTGCGACGGTACCGGGCAAGCGAGGTAGGCGGTCTGATGGGGTTTTTAGTGTCAACCCATTGGTTCATAAGCAATTTCAAAACCACGCAGCTCGGATAAAACAGGCCAGGACGGAGCGCTATGCAGCGCTAAAAAACGTAACGATCTCTAATTAATTGGATTTCTTGTATGCGCGTACGAGGTATAAAATAAATAAGGTCTCTATACTTACTTAATGTCTCGTACGCGCATACAACTTATCCAACTAATTGATTACCGAGTTTTCCCGGCATGGATGCCCATAAGCCTCTTGCAGTAAAAGATGAACCATGACAGATGGGCTAGACACAAAAATGCACACGCATCATAAGCTGACACATGTTTTTTGTTAATCTAGAATTATTAACCAATAATGCTTCCGATTGAAACACCCAAAATGGTCGTAAATACAAAGCCTATAAAAAATAAGATAATAGTTGCAGGAATTGCCGCAATTACAAACTTTATCATGAATATAACCATTGAAATAAACGGCATGCGTATATCTATGACGACTACTTCATTTGATGTGCCATTTGATTGAATTCTTACAGCGCTATCAGAATTCGAAGTTGATCCTCTATTGATTTCGGCGCTATCTATATACCATTCTCCGTCAACCTTCTTTCCTATATAAGATTCATCGAGAATCATATTTATAATTCTGGTGCGATTCATATCCTTTATTTTTGCAAAATCTTCTACTGAGATCATTCCGATTGGTGCTTCTGCCATCGTGAAATTCCTCGTGACTGCCTAAAAGCCAACAACCCAGCACTCGCCATATGTGACTGGTGTCGGCTGTTTTTCTTGGATAAAGGCTATTACTCGACTCTATCCGCTTTACCGGGTCTCAGTTTAGCATTAGCTGACAAAGGCCAGAACCCAGCTTTGTGGTAAATCAGTCTGCTGCCTGCATGGGTATCTGTCAATTTAATAGCCTTGGCGAAGGCACCAACTGGACTTTACTCGAGATACGGACAGTTTTTGGTCAAATATATCGATACCAGTTACTTGAAAGTACTGAGTTAGTTCTATTTGCTACTTTAAGTTTCAAATATCGGTCCATTAAATTTCATATTGGGGTAAAAACTTTAGCCCAGACATCGTTAAATATGATATTTTTTAACATAGTTCGTATCAACTAGCCTCTTGAAATGAGGTTTTTTCGATCGCGACGCCTTAGTAGCTTGGCTAACCAGTATCCGGTGGCCGGCTACAATTTTGACCGTAAGGGTGAGTTTCCATGGATATATCAAAAAAACGACTTTCAGTTAGAGCATGGCTTGGTTCAGCAATCCTTTCGGCTATCGGGTTACTGTCGCCTTTAGTTTTCGCGGATGTTGAAAAGGGCTTCACATATTATAATTTAGGTCAATTTACAGAGGCATTGGCTGAGTGGACGATTGATGCAAATGGTGGAGATTCTAATGCGCAATTTGCTCTAGGATACATGTACGATAACGGTCAAGGTGTCCCCCAGGATGCCAAGAAAGCCGTCTACTGGTATACGCTCTCGGCCGAGCAGGGAGATTCAGGCGCGCAAGTTAATCTAGGAAACATGTACGATGTCGGTCTAGGCGTTCCCCAGGATGCGAAGAAAGCCGTCTACTGGTATACGCTCTCGGCCGAACAGGGAGATGCTAGAGCGCAAGCTAATCTAGGATCCATGTACGATAACGGTCAAGGTGTCCCCCAGGATGCCAAGAAAGCCGTCTACTGGTATACGCTCTCGGCCGAGCAGGGAAATTCTATTGCGCAGCTTAATCTAGGAAGGATGTATGTTTTCGGTAAAGGCATCGAGCCAAACTTTGAACTCGCCTACATGTGGGCAAATCTAGCTGCCGCCAACGGCGCAGAACCGGATGTTCGAGATGCGGCTGCGGAAGAATTAAATAGTGAACAGCTTGCCCGCGCTCAAAAGATGTCCAGTGATTGGGCCGCCGCACACCCATAGCTGGGTGTACTGGATCCCTCGCCAACTAACAGACACTGCCAGCTCAATGAGGAATTATTAAAGCTGGCAGATTCATTCCTTGCTTAGCATTTCGATACAAAAGCCTCTCAACAATAGTATTCAAACGCCTTCCAATTAGTGAGACAATACCCATATATAATTAAAGGGTATTTTCGTATGCGCCCATTTCAATCGCACTGAGCAACGGTATGCTGGTTCACACGCCGCTACAGCCCCCCCAGGGGGCATAGCCAGCCTCTGTAGCTTATAGGCCCAAGTACCGTTGGGGTACCTCTCCTTCATCGCTAGCACACTTGAAAACCAAAACCACGATAGGATGCGTTGGCAATAAATCGCCAAAGATCAGACAAAGAGCCAGGCTCACAAGAGATCATTAGCGGTGCTCAAAAGGCCATTCATTTCCGGGGGTGCTAATCTTGACCAATAAACCCCAGATCTTTGCCGACCAACGCGTGGCCCATTTTCTTGCCCGCTGGCCTTGGCGTGTGGTCCAAGGTCAGGTTGAGGGGCTCGCGGTAAAACCCAGCACCGATGTCTCAAATCTTGTTACCTCAGCCCTAGGCCTAACACCGGAGCAGGTGCTCTATTTGGGGGATAGCGATGTGGATATGTACACCGCCCGTAACGCCCGCTACCGGGCCGTGGGCGTGATCTGGGGTTTTCGTTCGGAAGCGGAGCTTCGCGCCGCCGGAGCGCAGGATATTGCACAGTCCTGAGCAGATAGTGGCGTTTTTGGGATAGGGGCGCTGTTGCTCCAACAGCGAACCGCTTCACCCAAATTACGCACGGCGTTTAAAGAGAACGACTACCTCAGCCGCCGCTATACAAAACACAAAGAGAGCACCGAACTGTTCTAGCGATAATAATAGCCCTTCGCCATCAGAAAATGATTTTAGGGCTTGAGCAAAGGGTGGCGGGACCAATAACAGCATCCGAAGGGACCAATTCGCATTGTTATAATATGGACCAACGATCCAGACAAAATATAGGCCCATGAGAAAATAAATCATTTAACTTCTACGATAATATAATAAGTATCATTAATTCGTGGATCCCTAATGTAGCAACCGTGAACCTGCTTAGTAATATACCTTACTCTCTTGGCAAAATCAGATACGATCAATATGTGCAATTCAAAAGACTTCATAATCATGATGAAGTCAGAACTCTTAAGCGACAACTGAATCCATGTGAATATGAATGCCCAACCAGCAGTGGTCAATTCAAGAATCACTGACTCAGCCCCCCTTCATCCTTATGGGGGGATTACAGTGCAGGCGGTTGGGTTGAAACGGCTAAATGGTTTTAATAATTGACAGATATTGTGGTATGTTCAGTTAACTTATTCCAAAAATAGAGATTATGTTTATGAAACGATACATAGGGGTATTGATAATTCTAGGTACAATAGCTGGTGCTTTAATGTCAGCGGGCGCGCTTGCTATCGCGATTGATTTGATGGCGTTAGTGGTGGTGGTAGCAGTTGGTGTTGGCCACGGATTGGGCGCTAAAGACGGTGAAAATATAATTACTAGATTTGGCGATGGATGCGTCCGCGGTGGATGGCTCGGCCTTTTAATAGGAGTAGTCGTTATACTAAATACCAATGCGGCGGCGCAAATGGACTTCACAATGATAATACCAGCAATGGCTTTAGCATGGCTTACACCGCTTTATGGTTATTTTTTCAAATTGATTTCCATGCAGCTGGATTAAATCCCCAACACCGCCCCCCACATCCGGTCCCTAGCGCGCCGTTAGCGGACCAGATTGGCCGAGAGGGATGAATGGGGTGCTTTCAAACTAATGATACAAAGCATCACATCACTTCCACAGCCCCCCAGGGGCAAAGCCAGCCTCTACAGCCTATAAACCCAAGTACCGTTGGGGTAACTCTCCTTCATCGCTAGCACACTTGAAAACCTAAACCACGATAGGATGCCCAAACCATGACTCGACAAAGATCGGACACAGTTAAAGGCGCTCAAGAGATCATCAGCGGTGCTATAGGCGCCATGGTCGGTAATGGTGAGATAAGGCTGGTTAAACAGGGAAAAAAGGAACGATACGTTAGCCAGTCTTGATCGGGACTTAACATAACAGGGGCCTCGGCCCCTTTTATGTGCAACTTTACACTGAAATACCCCAACATGGTGTAACGTGAAGCCCACGTCGGTAATGGCTTACAGCTTATTTTACACCAATACACCAAAACCCAAGATAGAAAAACATCACTAAAAAATAGTTAAAAAAAAGGTGTCACTCTCTATATGGGTGTTGAATAAGCTACAGCTCAATAACCACGGGGCTTTGACGTTACACGAGGTCGGGGTATTGCAGTGTAAAATAAGCTGCAGCCCGCTATCCATAAGGGTTTGACGTTACACCGAAATAGGCTAGATTCTGAGGGCTTTTCAACCATTCACCGCACCTGAAATAGAATTGAGAGATCTCCATTAGCGGCCAGGCCATCTCTCGATATCGATAAGACACGAATTCGTCGTTAGGATGACCAACGTAAATCTGAACGGGGCGGCATTACGCCTGAAAGTAAGGCCTTGACACAAGATCAACAGCGTATTCAGGAACTTGAAACACGAATCAATCGACTGGAATGCGAGAAAATCATATTTAAAAAGGCTTGGTACGGCATTCCGGCTGCTCTCTTAATGTCGGACGAATGGAATCGTACGAACTGATTGATCAATTGAGATGGCTTGAGCCGGTCGATATGGTCTGTAAGGCCTCTAGTGTGCGCGAGCATCGTACTATGATTGTTGCCAACAGAAACGCCACATTAACGTTCAACGACTCGAACTGAAGGCGCATGTTATCCGAACCGTTAACGAAAGTCGGGGTTCCGCTGGCAGTCGAATGATTCAGTCGAGACTGGCCAATGAAGGCATTCGAGCGGGCCGCTATCGCGTCCATTAGCTGATCAAGGAGGCGTCCTCGGTATGTTGCCAGCCTGGGCCCCATAAATACAAGATCGCAAAATCGGAACATATCGAAGTACCTAATATACTGTCATGAGCGTTTAACGTTTCTCAGCCCAATCAAGTCTGGTGCGGGGATATTACCTATATATGTTCTGGTTCACGATGGATCTACCTGGCGGTCGTAATTGACCTATCCGCACGGCGGGTTGTATCGGATAAGGTTGATACCCAGCTGGCAATGAAGGCCTTATCGGATGCCTTTGAACGCAGAGGGCGTCAGAGTGGCCTCATGTTCCATTCGGATCAAGGCAGCCAATATAGCAGCACGGCCTATCGGCAACTGTTGTGGCGATGCCAAATAACAAAAAGTATGAGTCATCGGGAAAATTGTTGGGACAATGCACCGTTGGAGAAATTGTTCCGAAGCTATAAGTCGGAGTGGATGCCACGTTTGGGGTCTCGAGTGAACCACGAAGCGAAAATGGATATCGGTCATTATCTAACGGATTATTACAATAATCGACGGCCCCACAGTTACAATAACAGTTTGAGTCCGGCAGCAGCAGAAAACAAACTTAACTTACTGTCCGGGAATACTTGACCACTACACTACAAATACGTTGTTAATATACTTTGGGGAAATAAATAACTGGGCTATTAATTTAAGTGTATTTTTTGCAATCAAGTAAAGCGATAGAGAGATTAACGATATCTTCAATTGAGTGATCAATATCCACAGCTATTGCTTCGCCGGCGCTAGGTTCAACCAACGTTTCAAGCTGGCTTTCCAGCATGGCTTCACCAGTAAAATAATGGCCTGTTCGAAGTTTCAACCTCGACCAAATCAGATCGCGGGATCCTTTTAGATAGACAAACTGAACGCCATCGTTACCTCGTTTTAGCTGATCTCGATGGGCTTGTGTGAGTGCTGAGCAAGACAATACTAAAGAGTCATTTTTATTAATAATGTGGTTAAGTTTGAATAACCATGAGCCTCGGTCCTCATCATTTAGAGCCATACCATTGCCCATTTTGTCCACGTTTTCTTGTGGATGAAAATCATCACCATCAAAGAAAGGAAACATATAATGTTGTGCTAATTTTTTAGCAATAACAGATTTTCCACACCCAGAGACGCCCATAACTACTATTTTTTTATTCATTATTTGTGTCTAATAAATAGAAGCCCGACATAAATAAACGATACGTTCTATGAAAATTGCTATGCATTAGGCCTACTTCCACCATAGAGCAAGCTGAGGAAAAGCAACAACTAATGACAGGGCTATTACCTGCATGATAATAAACGGGATAAGTGATTTGAAAATCAAACCTAAAGAAATATCTTTTGGCGCGACCGATTTTAAGTAGAAAGCTGCCGGACCGAATGGGGGAGATAAGAAAGAAACTTGCATATTTAAGCAGAATACAACCCCAAACCAAATGGGATCCATACCCAGACCAATAATTATCGGTACGAAGATCGGCATAGTCAAAAGTGCAACGCCCACCCAGTCCAAAAACATACCTAAGATAAACAAAATCAGCATCATAATTAAGACTGTTAACATGGCATTACCGCCACTGAGAGACAAGATTAATTGCTCAACAAAGTCGATACCACCCATTAGGTTATATACGCCAACCAACGCCGTTGCACCAATACCAATCCAAATGATCATGCCGCAGGTTCGCATCGTCGCTTGTGCACTTTCTTTCAAAACCATCCAAGTTAGTTCTTTACGGATAGCTGCGCTGATCACGATACCCACAACGCCTAGTGCAGAGGCTTCTGTAACAGAGGCTATACCACCATAAATGCTGCCTAAAACAAAAACCACGGTTAAAAGTGGAAAAAACAGAGCTCTAACATAATTTACATTTTTTGCATCGTCTGCCGCTAACTCCTCATCGCTAGGAATCGGTGCTTTATCAGGATATAACTTAGAATATACCAATACATAGATCACATAAAACATAGCTAGCATAAAGGCAGGCAAGAAAGAGGCCTTAAACAAGTCACCAATTGAAACGTTTGCCGTTAAACCATAGATAATCAAAACGATGCTCGGAGGTAACATTGTACCTAATGCACCACCTGCTGCAGTGATGCCAATAGCGAGCTTTTTGTCATAGCCTAAGCGAAGCATTTGAGGTAATGCCAGAATACCCAGCAATACTATTTCACCACCAATAACACCTGACATAGATGCTAAAATGACAGCAACGAGGAGTGTTTGTACTCCGACCCCACCGTGTATTTTTCGGCCAACTTTTTTCATTGCGTCAAATAGATCGACAGCGATACCCGATCTATCGAGCAAGGCAGCCATCATAACAAACATCGGCACTGCCAAAAATACATAACTACCGACAAAACTATATACACGGCTGGAAACAACACCAACAGCATCTGGCCCAAACCAACCAACGGCAAAAACGACAGCAACTAAACCTGTTACAAAAGCTAATTGCATGCCAGTGATAAGCAACGCGATCATTAATGTCAGCATCATTAAGCTGACCCAACCAATACCAAGTGCTGATAATTCAAACATTACTTACGTCCTCTAATACCAACCAAATCTTGAATCAAGTGAAACAAAAATTGAAAAAACATAATGACAAATACCATTAGAATAATGAGCTTGGTGTAAGCTGGAAAAGCTGGGTCCCAGGCAGAGCCAGAAGTTTCCAACCGCGGCTCCCCCCAAGGCGCATAAAAGGCACTTTCGGCCATATAATATGAGGCGTAAATCAGTGAAGCAGTGAATATCAACCCCATAATATGATGGAAGACATTCAAAAAGTTTTGGGTTCTATCTAACACTGAATCATAGAGCAATACAATCCGAACATGACGGTTTGTAGCTAATGCATAGCTACCACCTAAAACAAATAATATACCACCAACAAATGTAGCCGTTTCATGAACCCAAATCGTGGGTGCGTTAAAGGCATAACGCATGACTATTTCATAAAACGTAATAACAACTGTAAACAAGTAAAATATACTGGCTGCATCACCAAGTTTGAAAATAATTTTGTCTAACCAATTTCTGGGTTGGTGATCCAGCTCGTTGAGAGGATTATTTTTTTCAGCAGACATAATATTAATCCGAGAACGTGCATTGTAAATAAAAAGAGGGCTAAAGCCCTCCTGTATTAATATAAACTTACTCGATATTAAAGCAACCCAGCGCTTTCTAAATATGCAGTTAAAACGTCTAATGCTTTACGTGCACTTGGAGATTGCTTAGCCGTAACTTCCCACTGAGTACGGGCAATTGCTCGGAATTTTAGACGCTCTTCAGCTGACCAGTCATGAATTGTGATGTCAGGATTCGCACGTGCTTCAGCAACAGCAACTGCATCGGCCCGCTTTAGTGTGTTGGTAATGCGGTTAGCAAAATCACGAGCAGAAACAACCATGATTTCTTGTAAGTCTGCAGGTAACATGTCCCACTTCTTAGAAGCCATTGAAACATCGACTAATGGCAAAGAGTGGAAACCAGGATATACAGGGTGTGGAGCAATATCATGCATACCTTGAGCATGGTTAGTAGAGAACGCGGTGTAGTCAGCAGCGTCGATAACGCCTTTGCTTAAACCAGTGAAGACTTCAGAACCAGGCAAATTAACAGGTGCTGCGCCAGCTGCTGCGAAAACTTTTTGAACCATGCCCTCTGGAGCACGCATTTTCAAACCTTTAAGGTCGTCAACACCGTCTAGTGGTACTCTAGAGACGAATGCTTCAAGGCTTGTTGTAGAAGCTGCGATGAAATGTACGCCATAAGGGGCATACAATTCAGTCATTAACTCGTTACCGCCGCCAAAGTTCATGAACTGAAGCAATTGGTCTGGATCAGACCAAGCCCCCACTGTACCGCCTAATAGCGAAAACGCAGGGTCTTGACCTGAGAAATAACTCGTCGAAGTAATGTGGCCATCTAAAATGCCCAACTTCATAGAACCGAGAGTTTCGGTGTGCTTTACAACTGAACCTGTCGGTAATAGATCGATTGAGATGCGACCACCAGACATAACTTCTACACGGTCTGCCCAGTCTTGTTGTAATTCGAAGTTCAAAACACCTGAAGGATCAGAGGATTGAAACTTGAAGTTGAAGTCAGCTGCTAAAACTGAAGTGGCTATTAAGCTACTTAGTGCAGTGACGAGTAATTTCGTTTTTGTTTTTATCATATTACATAGTCCTATGGTGACTTTCATTTTTGGCATCAACCAATGTTACAGATAGCATTAACACCAATGTTGCCGGTAACTTTTCTCGAGTGTAAGAGTCTCATTTGGAAAAGAGTGTCAAGAAATTTGCCTTGACTTATGTCCGACATACGATACCTTATACCAGACATACTGATCTGGCAACCAAATAATGACTAGTAAACCTGATATAACCGAGATGATTGCTGAAAATATATTTTCCGGTCGCTATGGCACCGGTAGCCTTCTTCCTCGTGAAATTGACCTATGTGAACAATATGACCTAAGTCGTAGTACTATTCGTAGTGCTCTCCAAACGTTTGTAACGTTAGGTATATTGAAGAAAATATCAGGTACAGGAACCCAAGTGCGGAATAGGTCTGATTGGCAACTCCTTGATCCAAAAGTGATCGGCTGGATGGCTTCCTATGGCAAAGAAGACAAGCGCTTTATTAATGAAATGTTCACATTCCGAGTGGCCGTAGAACCCTATGTTTCATCACTGGCAGCTTTGAACGCCACTGCTACTAACCTACTCGCCATTGAGGATGCCTTTGAAGGCATGATCACCTCTTTAGGTCGTGAAGATATGGTTTGGAAAGGTAAAAGTCACAATGAATATGATGTTGAATTTCATGAAGCAATTTTCGAAGCAACAAACAATTTAATCTGGTCGCAATTAAGCCATGTGTTAAGGCCATCAATCACTCTGGTGGTTGAAGAATCAAATTTCAGTGCAAACGAACTAAACGATAGTATGGAAAGGCATCGACGCGTGAAAGAAGCAATACGCCTGCGTCAACCAGATGTTGCGTACATGGCCGCAACTGCACTGTTAGAGCGCACCGGTCAAGACCTAGGGATGAGCGAGGATTATACGAAGACGCGTCTTTTAAATATTGCCGTAAAAGAATAATCGAATTTTAAAACGGGCCTATCCCTCCTAAATTTGGGAGATATATTAAGGAAGTAACATGAAAATAACCGCACTTAAAACTTGGCTAGTGCCGCCGCGATGGTTGTTTCTTAAGATAGAAACTGACGAAGGCGTTTATGGTTGGGGCGAACCCGTAGTTGAAGGTCGGGCAGCAACTGTCGAAGCCGCTGTAAAAGAACTCGCTGATTATCTAATTGGTCAGGATCCACGTCGCATTGAGCATCTGTGGAATGTTATGTATCGCGGTGGTTTTTATCGCGGTGGTCCTATATTAATGAGCGCTATTGCCGGCATTGATCAAGCCCTTTGGGATTTGAAAGGCCGTGACTTAGATGTACCCGTGCACCAGTTATTGGGTGGTGCATGTAGAGATAAAATGCAGGTATATGCCTGGACCGGCGGAGATAGACCGACGGAAGTAGCGATTGGCGCGAAGGCCTTAGTCGATAAAGGTTTTTCCGCATTTAAAATGAACGGCACAGCTGAAATGGCCATTGTCGATTCGAATCGTAAAATTGATGAGGCTGTCGCACGAGTTGCACAAGCTCGTGAAGCAGTGGGCCCAAACGTTGGAATTGGTATTGATTTTCACGGCCGTGTTCACCGCCCAATGGCAAAGTCGTTGTTACGTGAACTTGAACAATTTAAGCCCATGTTTGTCGAAGAACCGGTGTTGCCAGAACACCTTTCATCGCTCAAACATATCGCCCAAAACTTGAGTTATCCGTTAGCAACAGGCGAGCGACTGCATACACGGTTTGAATTTCGAGATCTGTTAGCTGACGGTATGATCGATATTATTCAACCCGATCTTAGTCATTGTGGTGGCATTAGTGAAGGATTCAAAATAGCGAATATGGCGAGCGCCTATGATGTCGCGTTGGCACCGCATTGTCCATTAGGACCGCTGACTTTAGCAGCATCATTGCAGCTAGATGCCGTATGTCACAACGCTTTTATTCAAGAACAAAGCATGGGCATCCACTATAATGAAGGTAACGACGTACTGGATTACCTAGTCGATAAAACCGCGCTAAGTATTGAAGATGGCTATATAAAAATACCCAGCGGCCCAGGGTTAGGCGTTGAAATTAATGAGGAATATGTCGAAGAACGCTCCAAGGTTGGACATCGCTGGCGCAACCCAGTTTGGACTAACGAAGACGGCAGTGTAGCTGAATGGTGATGCATTAATTATGAATATTCAACTTTCTGATTTACTAAAGGAAGCTCTTAGTACTATGCCATTGGTCGCAATCTTACGAGGCATTCAGCCTTCTGAAATTGAAGGAGTTGCTAGAGTCCTTGTGGCTGAAGGATTCCGATTTATCGAAGTACCATTAAACTCCCCTGACGCATGGGAAAGTATTCGTCGCCTGAAAGCACTAGTGCCCGATAATATTCTTGTTGGTGCAGGAACTGTTGTAGATGTAAAAGCATCAGCGAAACTCGCTGAACTCAATGCAGTTCTACAAATTACTCCCAATACAGATATTGAAGTAATAAAGGCAGGTAAGTCAGCAGGTCTTGCCACGTTCACAGGTTTTATGACTCCTTCTGAGGCCTTTGCCGGAATAAATGCAGGCACTACAGCGCTTAAGTTATTTCCGGCGCAACGGCTAGGCTGTGATTACTTTAAAGACATCAAAACCGTGTTGCCCAGAAATACACCTATTTTAGCAGTTGGCGGTGTAAATGCTAGCAATATGGCAGAATGGTTTGATGCTGGCATTAGCGGTTTTGGGTTTGGCAGCAACCTATATACGCCCGGCCGAACAGCCGAAGAGGTCCGCATTGTCGCGGCAGAATTGGTGCAAACATGGACCAATCTATGTAATGGGGATTTAAGTAAATAATTTTTTAGTAATACGTGAATATGGAAACCTATATGAAAATAACATCGATCAAAACCTATGTAGTACCTCCGCGTTGGTTGTTCGTGAAAGTTCAAACTGATGAAGGTATTGTTGGTTGGGGCGAAGGTGTACTGGAAGGCCATGCAGAAACAATGGCCGCCAAATTTTCAGAACTTGAAGACTTTTTAATTGGCACTGATCCACTGCGAATAGAAGACACTTGGCAGAAATTGTATCGAAATGGTTGCTACCGAGGCGGACCCGTATTGATGAGTGCAATATCCGGAATTGATATTGCACTCTGGGATATTAAAGGAAAGTTTTTAAATCAACCAATCTATTCTTTATTAGGTGGCCCAGTTCGCGATAAGGTTCGAAGCTATTGCTGGATTGGTGGAGACCGTCCAAGCGGCTTAGTTAAAAGTGTCAAAGAGATGCAGGTTAAAGGATACGACGCGGTTAAATTTAATATCTGCAGTGAGCTTCAAATAGTTGATAGCTACAAGAAGATTGATGGCATTGTGAAGCAACTAGATGAACTACGAACTGCAGTCGGTGTGGATATGGATTTGGCTTTCGATTTTCATGGCCGAGTTCATGAACCAATGGCGAAAGTTCTGTTGCATGAACTGGAATATTTGCGTCCGATTTTTGTCGAAGATGCCGTAGTTTCAGCGCAGGTTGATGCAATGGTGAATTTGTCACGATCAACGTCCATCCCTTTGACCATTGGTGAACGCCTTCATAGCCGCTACGACTTTAAACAAGTATTTGAAAAAAGAGCCGCCAGTGTTATTAATCCAGATACCGTACATGTTGGCGGTATTTCTGAAATGGTACGCATTGGTAATTGGGCCGAAGCTTACGATGTTGCTTTAGCGCCCCATTGTCCACTGGGGCCTATTGCCCTAGCCGCTTGCTTGCAGGTCGATGCCATTTGTTACAACGCCTTTATCCAAGAGCAAAGTATAGGTATACATTACAATCAAGGTGGCGACCTAAATGACTATGTAATGCCTGATTCAAAATTTGAAATTGAAAATGGATTCTTACCTATTCCTAATGGACCTGGCTTAGGTATTAACATCGATGAAGCCGCTATTGAGAAGCTAGCTAAAGTCGGTCATAAGTGGCGAGCACCGGTTTGGCGCCACGAAGATGGTTCTATAGCGGAGTGGTAAATATGCATTCATTCAGAGGAACACATGCTGTTATTTATGCATTATTTGAAGCGAATGGAAAATTAAATCAGTCTGCAATGCGAGCTCAAATTCAGTTAATGCTTGATGAAGGCGTCGACGGAATAACAGTATTAGGCCTAGCAACCGAAGTGAATAAATTAACGCCAAGAGAACAAAGAGATATTATTAAATGGGCAGCTGAGGAAATAAAAAATAGAGTTCCTTTGTCTGTCACTATTACTGGGAATAACGTTGATACTCAGCGAGAGCTTACCTTATTTGCCATAGACAATGGGGCTGATTGGTTAATTCTCCAGCCCCCTGCAGTAGGGTCATTTTCTGGTGATGTTTATTTGAATTTTTTCAAGAATGTTGCAAGAGGGTTTTCGGTACCTTTTGCGATTCAAAATGCACCACAATATTTGGGCCGCTCATTAACTTCATCCGATATCGATAAATTAACAGATGAGTGCCCTCAGTTTTCACTGATCAAAGCTGAAGTGTCTGCCATAGAAATCGCTAACCTCATTAAGGCCATCGGCAACAAACTGACCATCTTAAATGGTCGAGGTGCACTAGAGATAACGGACTGTCTGCGTGCCGGAGTCGATGGATTTGTATTGGCCCCAGATGTAATCGATTTCAGTAAAAAAATATTGGATTTATGGGAGGTAGGTGACTATAAATCAGCTGAAGAAATGTATCAAAAAGTGCTGCCTGTTATTGTCTTTATTATGCAGTCTATTGAGCATTTAATCTGCTATGGTAAACGTATCTATGGCCTAAGATCTGGTATAGAAATTTATGATCGCGCTCCGGCCTTAGTTCCAACGAAATTTGGTTTAGAGTCAGCTGCCTATTGGTCTGAATATTTAGGGTCGTTCAGCTCAATATCACGGTAAACCTACTATAATATTGATTTGATTCAAATAAGTCTAAATATTATTTATCATCGAGGTTTCAATGGAAAATATAGATTCAGAAACGATCAGTTTTATTGCGGCGGATTGGGGTACGACAAACCTTAGAATATGGGCAATCGATGTCAACGGTGATGTTATTTGTAAGCGTACTTCTGATCAGGGTATGAGTATGGTTGAGCCTGATGGCTTTGAATCTATATTAGTCAAGTTGACCGAGGATTTATTATCAAATAATTGGGTAATGCCTGTCGTTATCTGTGGAATGGTAGGGTCGAAGAACGGCTGGATGGAAGCGCCTTATGAATCTGTGCCTTCTAATGTATCGAAACCTAAAAGAATTGTAAGCCCTAAGACTAAAGACCCTAGGATTTCTGTCAAAATTCTGCCTGGACTAAAGCAACGATTCCCCGAAGACGTGATGCGTGGGGAAGAAACTCAAATTTCGGGCTTTCTCAGGAATAATCCCAACTTCAGTGGATGCTTATGCTTGCCAGGTACCCATACTAAGTGGGTCGCCGTTGAAAATGGCCTGGTAGAGCGTTTTCAAACAAGCATTACTGGTGAAATGTATAACATCTTAAGCAGGTATTCAATTCTTCAGCTTACACTTGATATGAAAAGCTGGGATCAACAAGAGTTTTTAGATTCTGTACAAGAAATAACAAAATCACCTGATTTATTGCTTTCAATGTTATTTCGTATACGTGCTAAATCATTGTTAATAGCGACTGTGGCCTCGCCTACAACAGCAGTCCTATCAGGGTTATTGATAGGATATGACGTGTTAAGCGCAAAATATTTCTGGCAGAATCGACCTATATATGTGTTAGGGGAAGAAAAGCTTGCAAATTTGTACGCTGACGCTTTTTCTTTTCAAAAAATTGACGCAACGGTATTTAATGTCGATCAGGCTACCGTACTGGGTCTCATCTCTGCAAAAAAAATCGCTTTTGAATTGAATACCTATTCCTAAGGCGTATTAAATTTGCAAGTTCACTGTAATCCCCCTATTTTTAATATCAGCTAAAAATAGAGAGGTTATCAATCACAGTAGTTGTCTCGGCGGAACCCGCCAATCGAAGAATGTGGTCGCTCATTATTGTAAGTCCATTGCCATTGGGTTGCCAATAATTGAGCATGCACGATGTCCTCAAAGATATTCAACTCCAACCACTCATTCCTTCCAGTACGGTTAAATCGTTCAACGTAAGCATTTTGAGTTGGCTTTCCAGGCTGGATATAAAGTAATGTAATCTGCTCCTGATTCGCCCAATCAATAAGATCCTGACTTATATATTCTGGCCCATTGTCACAACGAAGTGCACTGGGTTTTCCGCGCCACTCAATGATTCTTTCCAATGAGCGAATTACGCGCTGAGACGGTAGCGAAAAATCCACGTCGATCGTTAAGCATACCCGATTAAAGTCATCGATTACATTAAACGTATGAACTGAACGCACTTCTGCACACTTCCTTACTGAGTATTTAGATACAAAAGCAGCTCAACAATAGTATTGGAAGGGCCGTCGTTTAATGAAATAATACTCATGTTAACAAAGGGTCTTTTCGTACTCCCCCATCGCTATCGCTCAAATAAACAGCAAGGCAACTCACACACCGTCACAGCCACTCCCAGGGGCATAGCCAGCCTTTGCAGCTTATAGGCCCAAGTACCGTTGGGGTACCTCTCCTTCATCGCTAGCACACTTGAAAGCCTAAACCACAATAGGATGCTTTGACCATGACTCGACACAGATCAGACACCGTTAAAGGCGCTCAAGAGATCATCAATGGCGCTCTAGAGGCCATTAATCCACCGGTCGCTGTAGAGCTGGGTTACGGTGTTAGGCCTTACTGGGATAAGCTCGTCAAAGCCAAGGCAGGCAGATCCTGGAATGATCAGGACTTGTTGATGTTGGTGGAGTTATCAAGGAACCTGTTCCGTACTGAGCGGTTGTCGTTTCAAATGCTAACCGAGGACGAAATAATAGAGACTGGGCAGGGTTTAAAGGCCAACCCCAAAAGCGGCCTACTGGACCAACTCGTTAAGCGTGCCCGATTGATAATGATTTATCTTCAAGTCCATCCGGAGGCTACACAAGGTAAAGCCCGGGATCAGGTATCACAAAACTTAGCACACGGCAAAGTAGCCCGGCAATACGAAGATGATGATTACCTGTTGGCAAGGCCGAAGCTTGATGGCTGAGGGTGACGAATCCAGCAGGGGCGCAAAGGCAGCTAGTTCGGCTAAATCAATGCGCCACATACAGAAAACCCGCTAAATTGCCCATTTTATTAATGGTGGGTTTAATGGCGGGTAAATTTATAAAACAACCTACAGCGTACTATACACAGTAATGATGGTGCCGGATGAGGGCACCGTACTGTGGATCGACTATTGGACGCTGAGCGCCAACAGTACCCAAACAGAGCTCGCAATGGCCTTCTTCGATTTTCTACTCGAACCGGCAAATAACGCTCAAAATGTACGTTATCACTACTCGGCGACCTTCAGCGACCAGGCCAAGTCGTTACTGCCGGCGGACATACGCACTAATGAGGCGGTGTTCCCGGCCAATGCCGACCGCTTTGAAACGCTGCAGCGGCCGTCCCGCCAAACAATTCGTACCATGATGAAGATTATCAATAACCTTGATATTGACTGAGCGATGAAGCTACAGACCAAATTCTTAGTCAATCTGGGTTTGATAGCCGCAGTGGCGCTGCTGGTGTTTGCGTTTTTCAACCGACAGATTATCGATCAGTTTAATGAGGATGAGATCCACAGCCGGCTGAGCACTCATCTACAGCTCAGCAGTGAACTGGTGGACAACCTCTTGGCCAATGTGAAATCCGACCTGGATTTGATCAGCAACGACAGCGTGATCACCAGTTACTTCGCAACCAATGAGATCAGCCGCTATCAGCTGTTCCATTCCGAGGGCACCCGGACGCTCAAGCGGTACTTTAAACATCGGGAATTCTATGCCGAAATTGCCATCGTGTTACCCGATGGTTTCAAAGACATCTATGTCAAGGATAAGGCCGTTACCGATACAGACCTGGACACAGGACTCCTGACACGAGCCGGAAATAGCGTGGCGCAAAGTGACACCATCCTCTTTGGCGTTGAGTTACTCGATCCCAAACGCGTCTTATTGAATGCCTACCAACCGATTCGGCAATTTTCCAGTCGGCTGATGACCGATCTTAATCCATTGATCGGTTATATTAAAATTTCCGTCGACCTGGTGCGTTTGACCAACAAGAACAGTTCCGAGCGTATTCTGTCGTCCTTTATTGTCGATGGCCAAAATTACTACGATCTTGACACGGCAGCCGAGCTGAAAATTGATCTCGCCTCAGTCCAAGCAAGTCGAGTCAATAGCGTCTCAAAACCGATCTTGGATCGGCTCATCCTGCAGTCCAGCTTACGCAACGATATTTACTTCGATGTCTCGACCCAACTGCTGCAGCGCGGCCTGATCATTATTATTCTCGTGGTGGTCAGCCTGTTAAGCATGACGGTGCTGTTGTTGCGAGTCGTTATCCTCAGGCCACTGGCGGTCTTTTCGGATTTAATCGCTCAATCCGATAGCCCTGCCGTCGGCGATATAAGCTTGCGCCAATACGATGACAATGAGTTCGGCAAACTCAAACAAAAATTTGATGGCCTGATGTACCGCCTGCGGGAATCCTCATCCAGCCTCGAACGTCAGGCCTTTTCCGACCCACTAACCGGCCTACCCAATCGAGCCGCCCTGTATCGCTTCTTGGCAAGCAATACCGGGGCAGAGGTTCTGCGACCCCTGTCGATTTTGTTTCTCGATCTGGATGGCTTTAAACAGATCAATGATATGTATGGCCACACCACCGGCGATTTAGTCTTGATTGCCGTCGGCAAGCGCCTGCGCCAACTGGTCCGCGGCCAAGCGATTGACGATCTGTGTCTGCACCAACTTGATGCCCGGCAAGACTCGGTGATCCGGTTGGGAGGCGATGAGTTCACCATTATTTTGACCGGTGATGAAAACGCGGAGTTTGTTGCCCGGCGCATCGTCGAGGGCTTTCAAACAGCCATAAATATTGATGACAAGGCCTTCTACACCGGCGTCAGTATTGGCATTTCGCAGTACCCAGCGCATGCCACGTCGCCATCTACCTTGATGCAATATGCCGATTTGGCGATGTATCAGGCCAAGAAGCAAGGCAAGATGCGCAGCGTGCTCTTTTCACCGGAACTGGTCGAATTTGAAAAGCAACGCCAACTCATTGAGACCGCTGTGCGTGAGGGCATCGAGCACGGTCGCTTCAGCGCCTACTTCCAACCCAAGGTGCGCATTGACACCGGCGCCATCGTCGGATTCGAAGCGCTCGCCCGGCTACGGGATGATCAGAGTGCACTGGTGCAACCCATCGCCTTTATTCCGGTGGCCCAGGACAGCGGGGTACTGGAATACATCACCTATGCGGTGGCCGAATCAACCTGCAAGTTACTCCAACAGTTGGCTCAACCCGGTTTGGTTGGGGCTATTAATATCTCACCCACACAGCTAAACGATTTGCGCCTCATAGCGGACATTCGTACCATCATGGCGAGCTATGATGTGGTGCCGCAACAGATTGAATTTGAGATTACCGAGGAGGAATTAATCGGCAATCCACAGATTGCCAAACAAAACCTAGATCTATTGCGTAGTTTCGGTTTTCGCACAACTCTGGATGACTTCGGCGCCGGCTATTCCTCGCTCGGCCAGATTAAAAAATATGCCTTCGACACATTGAAACTCGACCAGCTGTTTGTCAATACCGAGGATTACAACAGCACCGCAGCCTATGGGGTGGTCAACTCAATCCAGGCGTTGGCCAATACCCTAGGCATGGCGGTGGTTGCCGAAGGCGTGGAAACAGCGGCACAAATGGATTTCGTGCGTGCCATCGGGATCGAGATCGTGCAAGGATTCTACTATTCCGAACCCTTACCTCTGGAGGCCTTCGTGGAGTTCTATTATGCCAATCAACGCACCCTAAAGCGCTCCTAGTTGGCGAGCATGTATGCAATTTAGTACAAGCAAATCGAACTCATTCACCGCAAGGGTCGATTGGGCCTAGCAATCGAAAATTTGTCGCCTAGAATACACCTTCTTATTTTTTACAGAGAAACTCATGACTGACTGGACCCCGGACTCCTGGCGCGGCAAAACGATCCGTCAAATGCCGAATTATCAGAACCCAACTGCGGTCACCGCCGTTGAACAGCAATTGGCCAACCTGCCGCCCTTGGTCTTTGCCGGTGAAGCCCGTCAGTTGAAAAAGGAATTGGCGAAGGTGGCTCGTGGCGAGGCTTTTTTACTGCAAGGGGGCGATTGCGCCGAGAGTTTCCGTGACTTCCGCACCAACCATATTCGCGACACCTTTATGGCCTTGCTGCAAATGGCCGTGGTGCTGACCTATGGCGGGCAGAGTCCGGTGGTCAAGGTCGGGCGTATTGCCGGGCAGTTTGCCAAACCTCGATCAACCGACAACGAAACCATCGATGGCGTGACCTTGCCCTCATATCGGGGCGATATCATCAATGATATTGAGTTTACCGCAGCGGCCCGAGAGCCTGACCCGGAACGCATGCTAAAGGCCTATCATCAGTCCGCTTCGACCCTGAATCTAATCCGCGCCTTTGCCCAAGGCGGCCTCGCGGACCTGCATCAGGTGCATAAGTGGAATCAAAATTTCGTTGAAAAAAGCCCCCAGAGTGCTCGCTATCAATCATTGGCCGAGCGCATTGATGAAGCCTTGGCCTTTATGAGCGCCTGCGGTATTTCGCCTGAAAATACCGCCCAGATACGTGAAACGCAATTCTATACCTCGCACGAGGCGTTGCTGTTGCCCTATGAACAGGCGCTCACCCGAAAAGACAGCTTTAGCGGTGACTGGTATGACTGTGCTGCGCATATGGTATGGATCGGGGATCGCACACGTCAGCTCGATGGCGCGCATTTGGAGTTCTGCCGCGGCATTAAAAATCCGCTCGGCCTCAAGGTTGGTCCGTCCACTGACCCGGAAGAGTTGATCCGCCTGATCGATATTTTGAACCCGAACAATGAAGCCGGCCGCTTAAATCTAATAGTGCGCATGGGAGCGGAACAGATCGGCGAGCACTTTCCGCGTCTGTTACGCCATGTCAAGGCGGAAGGCCGCTCGGTGGTGTGGAGTTCCGATCCCATGCATGGCAACACGATCAAAGCCAGTACCGGTTACAAGACCCGTCGGGTCGATGATATTTTGGCCGAGGTGCGAGATTTCTTTGCCATCCATAAGGCAGAGGGCACCTACGCCGGTGGGGTCCATTTTGAGATGACCGGGCGCAATGTCACAGAATGCTTGGGCGGTGCCTTTGAGATTTCAGAAACTGATCTGGCCGATCGTTATCATACCCATTGCGATCCGCGCTTGAACGCAGACCAGGCCCTGGAATTGGCCTTTTTGATTGCCGATAGCTTGAAGCAGTCACGCTGAAGGACAATTTAAAGGCAAAAAAAAAGCGCCCTCGGCGCTTTTTTTTTAAACCACTCGAATGTGCCAAGGCTCGTAGCGAACCCCTAGGCTGTTATCGGCGGTATAGCGAATCTGCACATAACCTAGATTCTGCAGTTTTTTGAACTCATCGGTGGCCGCAAAGGCGGAGGTGAAGTTCTCCAAACCGGCGCCAACCTGACCCACATCGAAATCACCGATAGCGTGGTACGAATGACCTGGCGGGGCGAGTGAACGGGATGCCCGGGACATGTTACCGCTGGCCTGAACGGTTTTGGCCATAAACAACTGGTACTGCTTCGGTACATTGCGGACGCCACTGGTTAGGATCAGCGACTCACCGACTTCGGTGCGCAATTTGCTGTAAAAGTTTTCTGACTGACCTCGAAACACATAGTGTCCGGTACCGGATATCTTAATTATGTCTTTTTCCGCAATCACATTAGTTTGCTTGGCGATAACCTTTTCACCGAAAAAGCCCAATCTGCTTGAGTCTGCGGTAAAAATCTCATCCAAAAAATCTTTCTCGGCTCGGGTAAATTCACCTATTCGGGCCGAGTATTTACCGTACTTATAGGTATCATCGAGCGACAAAACATTGAAATTGCCATAACCAACGTATTTTTGGACCCTGTTTATCCGCTCTAATGTTTGCACCAGCAGCGTGTATTGAGCGCCATCTAAGACGATATCGTCGGTGTAGTTCGCTTCGAAATTGGCAATTTTTTCTTGGCTGGAATCTGCTGAGGCCTGCATCTGGGATGCATCCTGTGGTGCAGTAGCACGTTTTTGCGCTGCGGTTAAGACAACCTCTTCAATAGGGGTTTCACTCGCCGGTTGTGCGGGGAGTTGGTCTATCAGCTGCTCGGCGCGATGTTGTTCAAAGGCCACGGCCGGTCGGGCATGACTTGGAGTCGCAGGCTGCATTGGGGCTTTTGCCTGGGTTGCCGGTCGCACCAACATGCCCTCATCCGATGACGGATTGGAACCGTTTAACACCTGCGCAGCAGCTTTGGTTGCGCGCTGGGCCAAGGGTATGTCGATCAGCGCAGAGCCTTGAGCCAGCATATCCCATGACACATAGCCTGCGCCCGCCACTAAGGCTGAGGCGGACACAGACTGTACAATAAATTCTCGACGCTTCAATTAGGTACTCCGCCCCGAAGGACACCAAATATCAGATAAAAAAAACACACTCATTCCTCAGAATAGCGTCTGTACTGCTGTCTGTGCAACTACTTTAGCACCTTGAAGTTGCACAAGATGGAAAACAGCCCGGCTCTAAGGCCTTTTTGTCTGAAAAACGCCTCGACGTCGATCTATCGGCGATCCAGGTCAGGTATTAGAGCCCGTTATCATTGTGCTGCGCTCGGGCTGGCAGCGGCCTTGGCACGAATAAAATGAGAATGGTGCAGGTGCAGCAAATCGGCCACACGGCGAATGCGGTGATCCTCATACTTATCGAGTCGACCGTCGGCATAGGCGACCCGCCACAGATCGACGATCAGTTCAAAGCGCTCGGTTTCACTCCACTGGCTATTGAGCACCGTGGTGAATTGGAATAGGTCACTACTGGCGTGACGCCGTTCGACCGCCAAATCGATACAGGCTGCTATAGCGGCGGGGGTGTCGCCTGTACGACGGGCCAGAATGTCACTGATGCAATCACGCTCACGACGATCGATTTCATTGTCTGCCAGCATCACCTCGATCAACAACACCGCGGCGGATTCGTCCACCGTGAGCGCCAATGGGACTTCGGTCTTATTGGCAAAAAAGGCCATTATTTGGTCGAGCATTAAATTTCCCCTCCCCTCTTATTAGCGTTATATGGCAACATGGTATCACTTAGGTCGGCCCACGGCCCGCCAGCGAAGGCTAAGCCGCCGCTATTGGAACGGCTAGCTTTCAAATTCGGAGTATTTACGCGCATGTCCCTGACCACACCTGCCCTGCTTTTTCCGGCTATTTCCCTGCTCCTGTTGGCCTATACCAATAGGTTTTTGGTAATCACCCAATTGATCCGATCGCTCTATAAACAGAACGACACCAATCCCGATCTAGACATCCGTAAACAGATCCTGCATTTGCGAGTGCGTATTATCGCTATTCGCCGAATGCAGGTCGCCGGGATATCTTCTTTTATACTCTGTGTCGTGACCATGTTTGCGATCTTTGTCCAGCAACTCTATCTCGCCAATATTTTCTTCGCCGGCTCAATGGTGCTATTGCTGGTATCACTCTTTATCAGCCTGTATGAAGTCCAGATCAGTGGCCAAGCCCTGCAGCTGCAACTGAAGAACCTGGAACAGCTCAGCGACGACTAGGCCAATAGATTGACCATGATGCCGTAATACATTTTGGTCAACGGCTCTAGGTCGGCCACCGCGACACATTCATCAACCTGATGGATGGTTTTATTGGTCGGACCCAATTCAACCACCTGAGCGCCAGTCGGTGCGATAAAGCGGCCGTCGGACGTGCCACCGGCAGTCGACAGTTCGGGCGCATGGCCGGTGACTTCGGTAATGGCTTGAACGGCAGCTTGCACCAAGGCACCCTTGTCGGTTAGGAAAGGCTGGCCCTTTATCTCACAGCGCAGACTGTAGTCTAGACCATGTCGATCCAAAATTGCCCGCGTGCGCTGCTCCAAACTCTCGCCCGTGACCTCGGTACTAAATCGGAAACTGAACATCAGTTCCGCCGTGCCCGGTATCACATTGGACGCACCGGTGCCGGAGTTGAAGTTGGAGACCTGAAAAGATGTTGCGGGAAAATAGTCGTTGCCCAGATCCCAGACCTCGGTTGCCAGATCGGTCAGTGCAGGCACCACCAGATGTACCGGGTTTTTCGCCAATTGCGGATAGGCGACATGACCCTGCACGCCTTTGATCGTGAGGTGACCCAACATCGAACCGCGCCGACCGTTTTTAATGGTATCGCCCACGGTCACGCTGCTGGATGGTTCGCCTACTACAGCCCAATCAATCTGTTCCTGGCGTTTGGCCAGCTCAGCCAAGACCGCCACCGTGCCATGATAAGCATCGCCCTCCTCATCGGAGGTGATCAGGTAGCCAATACGGCCGCGATGATTGGGGTAATCGGCCACAAACCGTTCGCCGGCGACCACCATGGCCGCCAGACTGCCCTTCATATCGGCGGCACCGCGACCGTAGAGCATGCCATCGCGTTCGGTCGGCACAAAAGGTGGCGACGTCCAGTGCGCCGGGTCGCCGGTCGGAACCACGTCGGTGTGGCCGGCAAAGACCAGCAGTGGCGCACCCGTGCCATGGGTCGACCAGAGGTTATCGACATCTTCCACGCGCATGGGCTCATTAACAAAACCGTAATCGGCCAATCGACTGGCCATGATCTCTTGGCAACCCTTATCATTGGGTGTTACTGAATCGCGTTCAATCAACTGACGGGTCAGCGCTAGGGTTTCAGACTTCATTGGCAAGGCACTCACACTTTGATTTAAAAGACAGCTATCATACGCATAAAGCAATCCGTATTTAAGAGGCGTGCCATGAACTTCCGAGATCGACTGCATGACTGGTTGCAGCGCCACACTGGCGATCCCCGGCGTGCGATGACCTTTTTTACTGGCGGAGGGTTCGGCTTCGTGATTGGAATGATGATAATATTGATCAGCGAGCGCCTGATGACCCCCAGTTTAAATCAGGAATTAACGGCTTTGGCTGGCCTTTTAGTAACCTGTATCGGGACTATGATCGCGTTTTGGGGCTATATGGGTATAAGTCTATTTAAAATATTAATCTATCTACTCGAGCGGAAAACCAATAATGAGTAACGCACCCGATATTGAAATTTATATCCAGGAATTATCAACTGATCGGGCCATCGCCTGGCTTGAGTCGATCTTCAGTGAGGTTAAGGTTGCACAGAAGAAGAAAGGTATGCCGAAAAAAGCCCAACCCTTAACTATTAACTGGCAGGGGGCCACGATCCCGGCCGTGGTATTTGAAGACGTAGTGCCGGGCTTTACCAGCATATGGCTCGACAGCCCGAGTCTACCCTGGTCCGATGACCGAGAGTGCGCCAGTGCCGCGGCGCAGTTTTTAGACTTGACGGTGCGTGTTACCGCCGGCAGCTGGCAACAGGATGACAATGGCGACGCCTGGATAGAAGTATTGCCCAACGGCAGCACGCATGAGATTAGCTGGAAAACCGATTGATAACTCGGTGGCCATAAAAAAAGCGGCCAAGCCGCTTTTCAAAGCCGATTAAAAGGGTTTTAGTTCTGGCGCAGGATGGTCACATCTTCTGCTTGCAAGCCCTTAGAGCTTTCGACAACGCCAAACCGTACCCGCTGGCCTTCCTGTAAAGATCGATGACCTCGGCCGCGAATCGAACGAAAATGGACAAAAACATCCTCACCACTTTCACGGGTTACAAAGCCAAAGCCCTTGCTGACGTTAAACCATTTGACCTGACCCTCTTCGCGGTTATCTTCATCAAATTGTGCGGCCAGAGGTTGTACAATGAGTTGACCTAGCAGCATCAAAACCAACACGGCGAGGGCTAAGACTCCATAAGCGGCCATCTCACCACTTGAAAATTCCATATCGATCAAGGACGCGACGCTGTTATTCGCCACACCGGTCACCAAAGACAAGGCACCGGCTAAAATGATTGGTGCTGGCAAGGCCACCAATATACTGACACCCAAACGAACTAACCATATTTTACTGTTCATATCATCTACTCATTAAATTACACTATGACTTAACCGGTCGGACAACCGAACGGTGTGACTGACCCGCACCATCCCCAAACTGGGCATTTACGGTATTTAAATAAACCATTTAAACATTCTACATCTAGGGAACGTCTCGAACCCGATACTTTTTCGCCCATTTTGGCGACCAAAGCGGCATAATGCCAACATTTGCCCCCTAAAAGCAATTAACTAATAACCGAGAGCCGAATGACTGACGAAACCCGTATCATCGAATTGGAATCCCGACTGACCCACATGGACGACACAGTAGAACAACTGAACGATGTTATCAGCGCACAGCAACACCAAATAGACCGCGTGGAACGGTTGTTGAAGCGGTTAATGGATCAGCAGCAGGACCTAAAAGACCAGTTTGCGCCAGAGGTCAACGATACACCACCACCCCATTACTAGCTCTGACTCAGGCCGCAAACTTCAGGCCGCTAGGCGTTCGGGCGATTAGCGGTTAAAATAGTATTACTTAATTCAGGACATCAGCCTCTCTATGCAATCGTTACGTTCGAGCCTTCGTCGCGTGAGTCAAACAGTCCTGTTTTGGTGGGTCAAGGTGGGCGAAAACCCGCACCATACCGACATCGACTTACTTAAAAGTAATAAACACTGCGTCTTTGTTTTAGAGCATGAGTCAACCTCCGACGCCTTGGTCGCCGATCATAAATTGCGTCAACTGGGCCTGGCCGGACTCTATCCGAAAATTGATATCCCCGAATTGGCCGATGAGCCGTCTTTGCTCACAGTACATCCGCGCGCATCGATGATCCGGCGCAATAAGGCCGGCATAACGCCGAGAATACAGCGTATTCTGGGTTATCTGGCTGAGCACCCGGACGAGGACATCTTGTTGGTCCCGGTGGCACTCTATTGGGGCCGAGCGGCGACGAGCGGCAACAGTTTACTGAGCGCGTTTTTGAGTTCCAACTGGACTGTGTTCGGTCGCTTCAAAAAACTGCTCACCGTCCTATTTAATGGCCGTGATACCTATGTTGAAATCAATGAGCCGATTTCTTTGCGCCAATTGGTGCTAGCTGACAAAGATCTGGCCGTCACCACCCGTAAAGTTGCCCGCGTCTTGCGCATACATTTTCGGCGTGTACGAACCGCCGTGATCGGGCCCGACTTATCGCACAAGCGCGTGATGATTGACCGACTGCTGCAAACCGAACCGGTCCGCAACGCTATCGCCCAACATGCCAAAGCCAAAAAAATCAGCCTGGAAAAATCGCGTGCTCTGGCCCGTAAACATGCGCTCAATATTGCTGCGAACGTATCGTATGGCACAATACGCATTCTCGAGATCCTGTTAACTAAGCTGTGGAACAAAATTTACAACGGCATCATTCTGCGCGGCATCGAACCGGTTCGAGAACTGGCGAAGGACCATGAAATTGTTTACGTGCCCTGTCATCGCAGCCATATCGACTACCTATTGCTGAGCTATTCACTGCACAACCACGGCCTCAATGTGCCTCATATAGCGGCCGGAGAGAATCTGAACATGCCCATCGTCGGCAACATTTTACGCCGCGGCGGGGCCTTTTTCATCCGTCGCAGCTTTGGTGGGGATAAGCTCTACACGGCGGTTTTCAACGAATACATCCACACCGTCTTTACCCGCGGCTATCCGGTCGAGTACTTTGTCGAAGGTGGCCGCTCGCGCACCGGGCGTATGCGGGCGCCAGCCACCGGAACCCTCGCCATGACCGTGCGCAGTCATCTGCGCGATAACAGTCGACCGGTCGTTTTTATTCCAGTCTACATTGGCTATGAAAAGGTCTTTGAGGGCGGCTCCTACCTGGGTGAACTCAAAGGTAAGGTGAAAAAGAAGGAAAATCTATTTGACCTAGTCAAAACCGTTAAACAGCTGAAAAACTATGGCCATGTGTTTCTGAATTTTGGCGAACCCTTGAAGCTCAATGACCAATTGAATGCCCAACAGCCCGATTGGCAGGACAAAACTTATGGTCCGGATGATCGACCGACCTGGATGTTCAACTTCATTGACCGCCTATCGATCGATGTGGTCACACGTATCAATTCCGCCGCGGCGCTCAATCCAATCAACCTCATTGCCACGGTTTTATTGTCGACACCGCGCCAGGCCATTGAAGATCGGTTGCTGCGGAACCAATTGCAGTTGTTGATATCGCTGCAAAAAGACGCGCCCTATAGCCCCTATGTCACCTACCCCGAGGGTAGCGTCGACGAGTGGATCGGCTATGCGATAAAAATGGGCAAGCTGCGGCTAATACCGCAAAAACTTGGCAACCTGTACGGCTTTGACAGTCAAAATAGCGTATTGATGGCCTACTACCGCAACAACATTCAGCACCTTTTTGCTCTACCTTCTCTGATCGCCGCGCTGATCGTGCGCGCAAACGGCATTAGCGTTGAGCTTTTGTTGAAGCGCATTGCACTGATTTACCCCTATGTTCGCAGTGAGTTGTTTATTCAAGATGATCGCGACCAAGCGTTGGCAAAAACGGCCGATATCGTTGAACTGTTGCTCAGCTATCACTTAATTTGGCGCGACGATCAGGGAATATTACACAGTCCCGATAAGGCTCAAGATGAAAGCTTACAACTGCAATATCTGGCAAACATCATGCTGCCAACGCTGGAACGTTATCTACTGACCCTGTCAGTATTAGCGCGCATGGGTTCTGGCCAATGCAGTCAGACGGTACTGGAGAACCAAGCCCAACAGATGGCACAGCGCTCGGCCTTACTCAATGGCCTGGATGCTCCGGAGTTTTTCGATAAGGCGCTGTTCAAGAACTTTATTCAAACCTTGAAAGCGTTGAAGGTTTTAACCTTGAATGAGGATTCCAAGCTGGATTTCGATCATCGCATACAGGATGTAATCGATCAGGCTGGATCGGTGATCCCGGACGACGTTTGGTACAATGTCTATCAGGTCACCAAACGCTCCAGCCCACCGACCTAAAACCTCGCACGCTGACAGGCCCTCAACGGGACCTAGCTGATAGCCTTTTTGGAATAGATGTCAAAGCGACTGCTCTTTCCAATATGGGAGGTAGTGGGAGCTTTGCCGGCCAAATGCGGCGCTTGCTTTGGCCGCTTAACCACTACCCGACACGCCGCTATGTCTAAGGCCGGTTCCAGAAGAGCATGGGCATCGGCATCATCCCCCACCAAGTCGTGAAACAGCACCATCTCTTTTTTAACCTTGGCCGATTTTGAGCGCTCAGGAAACATCGGATCAAGATAGATAACCTCTGGAGCGAATTCGCTCAGACTCGCGCTGCTGTCCAGCAAAGATCCGGATGCTAGGTTAAGTCGATGTTGAATATCATCCAGCTCTGCGTTGAACCCGAGCCTATATAGGCCATCAACCAGAAGGAGATGCACACCTCGATGCCGCTCTAACATGAGCACCTGCGCGCCCAGACTGGCCATTACAAAGGCATCGCGACCCAGTCCCGCAGTCGCATCGAGAATGCGCAGATTTTTCTTCTTGCCCAGACCGACGGCCTTGGCAATCGCTTGACCGGCGCCGCCGCCATACAAGCGCCGATGGGCTGCGGCACCCGACTGAAAGTCAACATACACCGGATGCACCTTTGGCCAACCGGCATCGGCGAGACCCAGCATGCCTTGATCAATAATCAGAAAAGGTTGTTCGATCGGCTTAGTGATTTGACTAACCCAATCCAATGCCGTCGTGTCACGCAGCAGGAGTTGATTTTCATAGTGCTTAGGATTTGGACAGTAGAGTCTCAGCTTCATTTTCCTAGCGTAGTTTGAATATAGTTAACTGCCCCTGCAGCGCAGGTGGCGCTCTAAACGTAGACATCAACACGATATAACCCGGGGTCTTGATTTTGAACGCTAAAGGTATCGGCCGCTTCGACTTGCTGATAACGACTGATAGCATCACTGTTGACCCTGGTCACCGCTTTTGGCAAAACCATTAACTCTTGACTCGCCAGCTGTGACTTTGCCGCCCCTGTTATCGACCCGAAAGCGTCTTTGCGGTTGTCGTTGGCCGGAGCTGAGGTCGTTTGAGGGTCTTTGGCGACGCGCTCAAACTTGGACCGATCCTGGTTTGCCGTGCGCTCGCTACTCTCGCTCGAACCGTTGGTTTTCCGAGCAGAATTTACCGAGCCTGAGGCGCCATGTAAGCCATACGAATTTGGAATCTGCATCAATCAATACCCGATAAAAACAAGTCAACCCGATTCCCGATCAGCTTACCATTTGAAGCGCGCCAGTGCGACCTACCCAAAGTAGACATAAAATAGGACCGCACCCAAGACTAAGCGATAGATCACAAAAGGCAGAAAACCCGATCTCTCTATCCATTTAAGGAACATCACAATGCAGGCAAAAGCGCTGACAAACGAGAGGATGGTACCAAAGAGGATCGCCGACAGATCAAACGCTGATGGGGTTTGAATCAGCTCGACTGATTTCAGCAATCCGGCCGCCAGAATCAAGGGAATCGACAACAGAAAACTGAACTTGGCGGTATCCACCTTGTTAATACCCAGCATAAGGCCAGCGGTCATGGTAATACCCGAACGCGAGGTGCCCGGTATCAACGCCACCGCCTGGGCCAGGCCAACCCAGATAGCATCCTTGAAGGTCAGGTCCGACAGTGCGCGAGTCTCTTTCGCCTTTACATCGGCCCACCAGAGGACCAAACCAAAGACGCTGGTGGTTACCGCTATCACCAAGATACTGCGCAAATGATTTTCGATGAAGCTTTCGGCAAGAAAGCCAACAATGACTGCAGGGATGGTAGCGATGACCACCATCCAACCTAGGTTGGCCGTGCCGCGGTCATGCTCTTGCCGGCCGATGGCTTTCAGGCAGTTGACGACTATTTGAACAATAAGCTGTCGAAAGTAGATAATAACCGCGAGCAGGGATCCGACATGCACGGCGACATCGAAGGCCAAACCCTGATCGGGCCAGCCAAACAGATGAGATGGTAAAATTAGATGAGCCGAACTGGAAATAGGCAAAAATTCCGTTATACCCTGAATGATTGCTAAGACGATCCACTGTGTCATTGTCATGTTGTATTGTGCGCCAAAGATTAAAATTATTAATAGAGCTGCCGATAGTAGAGCGAAAACACCACAGAAACCACCACCGAGGGGCTAAATATTGCCCAGCCCGCAGCCCACACCCGTCGCTGGGTTGGCATCGCGCGGCGCAATGAGTCCTTTAGGTACCGATTTTGGGTTTTTGCGTCCAGGTCACCTGGTTTCTTAGATAGACCGGCTGGGCCAATTCTGCTGCGACCGGCACCAGAAGGGTCTCGGCCACTAGCACCTGAGCCAATTGTGCGCTGGCCAAGGCATGCGGCAGTTTTTGTTCGAGCACCCCTTGCTGCAGGCACTCACTGAGCCGTGCGGGGGTTTCATAGTCAGTTGACCAGCCACTGCCAATAAATACCGTGCCGGCCTCGGGCAACACGTCTATATCGGCCAGAGGAGTGACCCGTTCGGCCATGGTCAGTTCGGGTATGCCCTGAGCGTTGACTCGATAGGCGGCAAAATAGACTTCGGACATGCGCGCGTCCAAGGCAACCCAAATATCTCGATGACCCAATTGCGCCGCGCTCCAAGCCAATGACTGAAGTGTGCTGATCGGTGCTAATGGGCATTGCGCCGCCAGGCCCAGGCCTTGGGCAACACCGGTAGCAATCCGCACTCCCGTAAAGGAACCCGGACCCCGGCCAAAAACAATCAGATCGAGCGCATCGGCACGGATACCGGCCAATTGCAGTAACTTCTCTATTTCGGGCAACAGTATTTTGGCGTGTTCACGCGGTCGCAGCTCATGAAACACAAAATGCTTTGACTCGAGTACCAGGGCAATAGAACAGATGTCTGCAGTGGTATCGATTGACAGTATATTCATTGTTGGCGACTTAACCCAAAAAAATAAGAAGCCCAGTTTACCATAGCGAGCGGCATAAAAAGAAAGCTTTGCGGACAATAAAAAAGCCGCTGAGCGGCTTTTTTATTGCTTAGGGCAAGGGGCTTAACCTTGGAGGTCTAGGCCTTTGCCTTGTTGACCTTTGACTTTGTGACCTTGGCTTTATTCAGGGCCGACACCTTCGCCTTAATCTTCTTCGCCGCAGCGGCAGTCTTAGCCAGCGCCTTTTTCTCGGCCAACTTGAGCTTACGAGCATTGCGTCGGGCGCGGGCAGCCAGCCACTTGCTCTCAAACGCTGCCAAAGCTTTGGCCAAATCGGCTTTCTGCTTGGCAGCCAATGTATCGGCCAGGGCCTTAACGGTGGCCTCGGCTTTGGCAGACTTGGCTGTCAGAGCAGCTTCGGTGGCAATTACCTTGAGATCAAACTTTGCCGCACGGACTACTTTCTTGGCATCGGTTAACGCGGCGCGCGCTTTGGCAACGGCGGCACGAGCGGCAATAAGTTGATTCTTAGTGGTGGCCGAGTTACTGGTTTTAGCTTTAATAGCTAGCTGAGCTTTCTTGGCACTGGCTTTGGCCAAAACCACTTCGGCTTTGGCAACCGCAGCAATGGCCTTGTCAGCGGCTTTTTGACTGGCGCTCGCCTGATTATTGGTCGCTACAACCGCCTTGCGAACCGTTGGTGATTTTGTCGCGGCTGTGGCTTTCTTTGGGCTTGCCTTGTTACTGACTGTTTTTGCGGCTTTAGGTTTACGGGCTGTTGCCGGTTTTTTTATTGTGACCTTTTTAACTGAAGTTTGTTCGGCTACTTGCATTTTTGGGTCTGTAACAGATGCGGGTTTTTTCTTGGCGAGTGCCATTGTGGATTCCTCATATTAGGATTAAATAACGATACATTACATTTAAGTAATGTAAGTATGCCGCCTAATGCCATCACTGTGAATCGAAAAATAAACTTTTTTTGTAAAATTTAAAGCTTTTCCATATTTATTTTCATTTTTTGGCTAAATCGGTACTGCAGAAATTATCATATTGATCCATCAAACTATTTATAGACTTAAACCGAGAATATGGCGAATAAATGCATAGGCCTATTTTATCCACCGACTAAGCTAAAATTCATAATCGGTCTAACAGGTTATTCTATCGACTATAGTGAGATGCATGCATTGTCAATAGCGAGTGCGAAAAAAAAATTTACAACCTAAGTATTGGCAGCGTCATGTGTAATGGGGCCTTTATTATGTTCATAAAGATTATTATGAACGGCCGCCGTTAATATCATGGCGGTATCATTTGAACTGAATGAGGTTGGCCCGAACTTAGAAAATAAAATATTTATTGACGTCAATGCAGGCGATCAAAAAGTCAATTTGAATAGCATTTTAGAATACCGGGTTGGGATGTTGTTGCGGCTTGGAAAAATATTCGAATACATTGAATATAATTTAATATTTTTATTGATGCCAAAAAAACATGGTGACCTTAGCGCAACTGCGGGGGCGTATCGAAGCGCCAATCCGTATCGTGCCAATGGGCGGTCACGGTACCGGATTGCCGTTGACGGCTGGCAAGACGGAGCCGAATGATGTCGGACAGTCCATCCAGTGCGGGGGCCCACAGCCAATCTACCGCTTCGTCCAGTTGCCAGGCAAAGCGAAGCACGTAAGCGGGTTGGCTGTTATTTTGGGGTAGCGGCTGCATAGTGTCAATTTCGATCACTCGAACCATACCAAGGGGTAAGGCCAAACGCACAGACGCGCCCGGCCTGGAAAATATTTGCACCTGCCCTATCAGCACTCGCTCTTGGTTATCGATACGCTTTTGCGCTTTCTGTTTACGGGTAAGCCAGCCTTCTTCGCTCAAAACAGTCAGCAGTGCAAGCCACTGAGCGCTGTCCAGCTGTTCGCTCGGCAGACTTATGGGCAAGCTTGGCAAACTCAGGGTTAACGGATAGTCTTGATAATAGGCGTCCAGCTTGGCCAAAAACAACAGCGTTAGGCGCTGCCTGTCGTGCCCACCGACAAGGTCTGCACTCACCGAACCGGCTAGGCATGACAGTACTAGGTATAGCCATATGGTTTTAACCAACATCGAATTTCCTTTCGCGCAAAGCACCCAGGCACGCCTCAGCCGGACAGACTGTGCTGTTGTGCGACCTATGCGCCAACATAGAGCTCTATTTGGGCTCCAGGACCATTAGCCGGTGTGCAGTTTAAACTGATTTGGACCCTAGGGTTAATCTTAGCAGTTGGCGGGCAAGCGTACCTATCGAACTGAGCCATGCAGACTTGTAATGGCTACAGGCGTTGTGTGACAACCAATAGACCGGCAAGGTGACGTCCTGTTCAACGGACTAAATAGACGAATAAAAGCCCCAATGCCACGCCGAAGCGCTGATTCTCACGCAGGCTTTTGCTACACTGCTGTTTTCCTTTGAAAGTCACCCCTTAGCATGCACCCAACACTCCAACTGTTAGAGCGCCACGACGCAGAATTACATCTCACTCCGGTCCATTGGTTTGATTTGCCCGAACCCACGCAGCTCACAAAACCGACGGATTTGGCTTTCAACCTAAACTGGTCAGTATCGAACGCGGCCACTCTGGCGCAGACCCAATGGCCTTGTGCGCCACTCAATATCTTGTTTTATCCAAAGGCTAAGGAACGTCTCGATTGGTGGCTAAACGTCATCTTCTCCACCCTCCAGTCGGGTCAACGACTCTGGGTAGTCGGTGAGAACGTTGGCGGCATCAAGAGTCTGCCTAAACGCTTGGAGGGTGTCTTTAGTTGTGTCAAGGTCGATTCGGCGCGTCATTGTGTCCTCTTTGAAGTTATCCTAAGCGAGAGTTTTCAGGGTCATGAAGGCTGGACGTCCTATCAACAGGGCGACCATACCATTCATTCGCTACCGGGGGTGTTCAGCGCCAAGCGCTTGGATAAGGGTACCGAGGTTCTGCTGTCGATCCTACCGGAACTCAAAGGAGCGGTACTGGAGTTTGGCGGCGGCGCGGGCGTGTTAACGTGCATGCTGGCCGAACAACCTAAGGTAACCTCGGTGACGGCCGTTGAAATCGACCTTTTGGCCGTCCGATCAAGCCTGAAAACCATTGCGGCGAACCAACTTGCCGATCGGGCGACGACGCTCTGGTCTGCTGGCACGGAAGCATTGCCTGAGCAAAAGTTTGACTTCATCGTCACCAATCCACCCTTCCATCAGGGTATTAAGACCGCCTACGGTCCGACCCAAGGCTTCTTTGCTCAAGCCAGCAACTGGCTGAAACCGCGCGGTCGTTTAATTTGGGTGGCCAATGAATTTTTAAATTATCAGGGTGAACTCGGCAAGACCTTTCATTCGGTCAAGGTGTTGGCCCATGAAAAGGGCTATAAGGTTTATCAGGCTAACAAATAGACTCGTGCAACGACCCTCGCGCCGGCTGGGGTCTATTGTTTAACGTCACCGACAAACAAATAACCCTTAGAGCGCACTGTCTTAATACGCCGGGGCCGGATTGGGTCATCCCCTACTTTCGGCCGGATTCGGGATACGCGCACATCAACCGACCGGTCTTGACCGTCGTACTCGATGCCGCGTAGCTTATTGAAGATGGCTTCACGGGTTAACACCTCACCAGCATGGCTGGCCAATAACCAAAGCAGATCAAATTCGGCACTGGTTAGTTCAATCGGCTGGCGATCAAGCCAAGCTTCGCGCATGCCATTATCGATGACCAGATTGCCGAACTCCAAGCGTTCACTATCCTGATTGGCCATGATGGGGCGGACATAATCACTGCGGCGCATAATGGCCTGACAACGGGCGAGGATAAGTCGATGGGCGGTTGTGCGCGCTATGTAATCGTCAGCGCCCATATCCAAGCCCAACACCTGGTCGAGTTCGTCGGTGCGATGACTGAGCAATATGATTGCGCCGGTGTAGTCTTTTCGGCTGAGCTTGCAGATCGTTAAACCTGACTCACCCCGCAGGTCGACTTCGATAAGCACGAGGTCCGGTTTTTCATCGCGAATCCGGCTGATCGCGGAGGCGGAATCGGTTTCCAATTCGACCTCCAGCTCATTGCTGTTTAAATAATCGCGCAAGCGACGGGCGTAGTCCATGTCATCATCTACGATTAGGATGCGTTTTTTCTTGCTTGCGTCTACTCTGTATCCCACCTGAGAAACCTGCCTTAAGCTCAATGACTAACGATTAGCTCGGCTGGACCCAAGCAACAGCGAGCCCAACTCTATTAACTTAGACGTTTTTGTGCAGAATGCGAGATTTATGTGAACAGATGTTAATAATTGTGAGTAACGGCGCGGATCAAGTCTGATAGCCCTGCTCCGCGCCAACAATTTGTCGGCACTGGGCGCAGAAAGGACTCGCTTTGGTTAAAATGACAAAATTTGCGCTTAACGGGTTCCGAACAGCTTGTCGCCCGCATCGCCAAGCCCCGGAACTATGTAGCCCAGTTCGTTGAGATGACTGTCCATTGCGGCAATATATATATCGACATCCGGATGCGCGGCTTGGATCGCATTGGCGCCTTCAGGGGCGCCAATTAAGCATAGGCCCATGATTTTTTTGCAGCCCTTTTGCTTTAACAAATCGATGGTGGCAATAAATGAGCCGCCAGTCGCCAACATGGGATCAACGATCAGGGCCGTACGTTCGGCGATATCCTCGACGACCTTGTCGAAGTAATAAACCGGTTGCAGGCTGGTTTCATCACGATACAACCCGACCACACTGACCCGGGCCGACGGGATTAATTGCAGCACCCCATCCATCATGCCCAAACCGGCGCGCAGGATCGGCACCACGGTAATTTTCTTCCCGGCTATGCGTTCGACGCTTAGCGTGCTGCCGTCCCATGCGGTTATCTCAACCTGATCGGTGGATAAGGTTCGAGTGGCTTCATAGGTCAATAAATTGCCGACTTCAGAGGCCAATTCGCGAAACTGCTTAGTAGAAATCCCTTGCTCGCGCAGAATGCCCACCTTGTGCGCTAGCAGCGGATGTTTAATCTCAATAATGGCCATCTATAGTCCCTCCAAAAAATCGAGTTCGGCCTGTTTGCGAATCACTTTACGATGATTGGCCCACAGCTCTTGAATTTTTTCTTGATTACAATGCTGGCGGTCGACCAATACCTTGGTCTGCAATTCACCCCGCATCTGCCCATTTAATAACGGTACCTTTGAAAACACAAATTGGTTCGAAATCATGTCCATAAAGGGACCAGACTTACTAGTCGGCATAATAAATAATAGCTGCAAACCCAGGCTCTCGGTTAAGTAACGGATCACTTCTTTGGACCGTGCCTCGTCCATCTTAGAGAAGGCCTCATCGACCAAAACCATGCGCAAATGGCTGTCGCCTTCATTAAAACGGAAGGCCGAGGTGATCGCCGCTGAGCGAATAATATAGGCCGGGGTCTCCAATTGGCCGCCCGATCCGGTGCCATATTGGCTCAGGGCGATCGGCTGTTTGCCTTCGGGTTGCTTGTAGATTTCATAGCTACGATAGTTGCGATAGTCGGAGATCCGTTCCAGCTCTCGCAGGGCCCGATGCTCGTCGTTGTCGAGCAACATGCTCATCAGTTGGTCGCGGATCTTGAGCGACCGTTCGCTGAGCTGGGTATCAAACAGGGTCTTACCTTCGCCCAAGGACGGGCTCTTATAGACCTCGTCAAAGAAGTGCCAATACTCCCGAAACTCGGCAACCCACTCATAACCGAACCAATATTTTTCTCGATCAGCGCCGAAGCGATGATGCTCGAGCTCTTTGTTCAGGTCAGTGAGGACTTTTTTGCCCTCATTGATCGCCTGATAGATCGAATGACATAGATTGGTGACGAAGGCGCTGTTAAAACTTTCCCGCAGCAACGCCAGTTGATCAACCTTCTCGACCAGAACATTGTTTTTGACTCGGTTGTGCACCAGATCCGCATCGCGCTGCAACTGCACCATGCCGCGAAAGAATTCGACGTTATGCAGAATACTGTAGTTGAGGTTAACGACAATGGCATCTTGCGGCTGACAGTCCTGATTGTGCTCTTTAAGAAGCAATTCAAACTCGTGAGCCTTTGCATTTAAGGCACTTTCCAGTGCCATGCGGTTATTTTCTTCACGTTCGGCGTCAGCATCCTGTGCGGCAAGATCGGCCTCCTGCAAGCGGGTGTCGACCGCAAAGGCGGGCCAGACATCGACTATGTCGCGCAAATACTGCTCTTTTTCTTCTGCCCGAACCTGAGTCTTTTCTTGCTGATTGCTGAGCAGTTCGCAATGCTTGGTGAGCGCCAGAATGCGCTCCTGCAATTGGCCCTTTTCTTCGGCGCCACGACGCACCCGTGCCTCCAGTTCGCTGAGCTGTTCGGCGACGCTGCGGTATTCCGTTTCGATGCCCTGTACGTCGCGCAAGTCGAGCGCAGCCAACGCCTGTTCGGCGCTGCGCAGTTCGCGCTGGGTTGCCAACATGTCACGCATCAACTGGCCATGCTGCAAATGGCGTAACTGATTGACCCAGCCATAGAGATTTTTAGCTTCGAGCACCAGCGCCTGCAAGTCATTGGCCTGTTTGGCCAAGTCATTTAACTCGCGTTTCTTCGCCGCCGATGCCTTTTCACGGGCACCTTGACCGAATACTAGATCGCCCTCGGCCATATCGCACCGATACATGGCGTAGGCACCACTGCCCAGGCCATTGGCGGTGACACCACGGCGGGTGCGGCGCAGCTGCTCGGCATCGGCGCACTGCTCGACCATGGCATAGCTGGCGGTGATATAGGCCTGGGCAATGGCATGATCGAAGTGCATTAGGTGGATCACCGAATTGGCCGGCGCCTTGACACGGGCCGCATCTTCGCGGGCCTTGCTGCCCTGGATAACCCGGGCACGACTGTCGCGTGCCAGTCCTCGCACGATACCAATCGCCTCGGCTTCGTATTCCGGTGCCACCAAAATGGCGAAACGAGCTCCGCCCAAATAGCCTTCGAGGGACGACTGCCACTGCTCATCGAGCACCTCGACATGGTCACAGAGCACGCGTGGGTCGGCTTCGGGACACTCTCGTCGGATGGCCTCGAGTGCATTACGGACCTGGGCCGGATAATTGACCTGAGCGCTCGCCAGGCTGTCGATATCCTGTTGTTTGCGACTGAGGTTCTGACGCACCTGAAGCAGTTTCTGTTCGCGCCGGTCGACCAAGCGCTGCAACTGATCGCGCAAGGAGATGCGGTCGACCTGAGCACTTTCATCAAACCAGAGTTGGCGCCATTCGTTCAATTCGGCCTGCTGCACTAGGGCCTGGTCAAGATGTTGTTCCAACGGACTAATATCGATCCAGTCCTGATTGAGCAGACTGCGGAAATCGACACCGAGCGACTTCTGCCCGACCACCGCCTTAGCCTTGGCCGCGAGACGTTTATCGCCTAAGGCCGGAATATCCAGCGCCAGCGCACGGCTCAATAGGCTCTTATGAATTTCAAAACTGGCCGCCAGACTCTGCTCCAAACTATCATTTTGCACCAGTAGGGGCTCAGCTTGTTTTTGCAGTTGCGCGGTACTCTGTTCGATGCGCCGATCGAAGCGATCCTTATCCTGCAGCGCGTCGATGCCGCGCCGTTGAGCTTCCAACGACACCAGCTGCTCATGGGTCTGGGAGCGGCGTTCGCTGGTGATGTCCAGATCGGTATCGAGTTGATCGAGTTCATTACGGATCCGCTGTTGATCGGCCTTGGTGCTTAGGTAGCGTTTTTGATCAACGAGGAAGCGCGCCTTGGCCGCGACATAGTCGGTTACGTTGTAGTCGATCCAGTGCGTGATATAGGCATCCGATTGCAGTCGTGATTCCTGCAAGCGATCGATCATATTTTTCAGCCGATTGGCTTCCGTCTCCATACCATTGATGGTTTTCATCAGGTCGGAGACGGTGCGAATGGCTTCGCCTAAATCGCGTTTTTCAAGAATTTCTTGGGCCACAAAACCGTCGATACTCTTCACCGGCTTATAGGCCATAAACCGCGAGAAGGCACGGGCCGCGTTCATCGCTTCGCGTTCACTGATAGCATCTTTACGGCCGCGCAAAGCGGCATAGAGCCGACGCAGATACTGTTTTTTGGTGTCGTATTTTTCCACTGGGTCGATGCCACGACCGTTCAGATGGGCGACCAGGCGCTCCAACGGTATCACCTGTTGGCGACCGTCCTGCTCCTGCATAAAATCGGCCTTGGTCAACTCGGCGTCCTGAATAATCATATAGATCATATCGGACTGACGCGCGATGGCCGTAGCGCCGGTTCGGTCGATATAGGCGGTGACGCCGATGATCGCGGTAAAGGGCTCGGCGGTTTCGCCCTGGGTCGGGTGAAACACCGCCGCCAGGTAGCCAACCGTGGCTTCAGTACGCGCGAAGGCGCCATCGTCGCAACCCAATACATAGGAAGCCAAGGTGCGCACCTGCTTGCCCCGGCCGCGTTGACTGGCCTCATCCTGACCCGGGTTGTAATGAAATAGGGTATCGTGGGCCGCGGTCATAATGGTTTGCAGGGCGTCGGCGGCCGTCGTTTTACCGGAGCCATTGCCACCGGAGAATAGGTTGACCGGCCCGAAGTTGAAGTCCAGGGCTGGTATATTGCCCCAATTTACAAAGACGAAATTCTTTAAATGCATGCTGGCTTATTCCTGCTCGAGAACGCCGGGGCCATCGGCCGCTGAGTTTGGGTGGGTATCCGTCCGTTCAGAGTCTGAACCGGCCTCATCGTCGATCTCATCGGGCAATAGCTCGCTACCGCTGAGGATCGCCGATAAGACCTCATCGGAGACATAGCTGATAATCATCGGCCGAATCCGGATCCACAGGTCGCCGGATTCTTCGGTCAATTCCTGATTCAGCTGGATCAGTCGCAACTGTTTCAGGCGGCCAAACAGATGGCGCCGTTCAGTTAGTTTTTCCGGCAAGGTGCGCTTTAACAAATTGCGCAGCGCGATCACGATATTTTCGATCGAGACAAAAACACAGCCCTGCTCGTCCAACTGGCCTTCGCGTAAGGCACGGTCATAAAGGCTGCGCAAAATCAGCACGGTGGCGACTTCGGCCTGTGACAACTTAACCCGCATGCCATTGTTAAACGGCCGCTCCTCGTCGGCGAGACCGGGAACTTCCGCTCCTGGTGGAAACAGACGAACAAAATTAAAGCGGCTATCGTGCTGGACACGGACCCCGATAAGCGCCAGATATTCTTCCACCGGTTCGGCGATGCGCACAAATCGGTCGTACAGCAGTTGCTCGGTTTGGCTCTCGTCGCGACATAGCACGCCGTAATCGAGCAAGCGAATTAACAACTCGCTGTATTCGTTACGCGTGATGCCCGCCTGGTCGAGGTGTCGGTCTAATTCATGATGCATGGTTTTTACCCTGTTCCGGCGCCGTGAGCGTCTCACGTATGCGGATTTCAAACTGATCCTGTTGGTGAAAGTAAGCGCTCGCAACCGGTTCGCTGCCGCTATACTCAACGCTAAACTGCAGTTCGTCAGTCAGCGAATTGGCGCTGCCGACTTCGATGGCGTGTGCCAATGAGAGCAATTCCCCGGCACTGTCCACCGGCAAATCGCTGGTCTTAACGGCCTCACCCGCCAATAGGTGTCGCGCCAAAAAGCGTCTCACCTGAGTATCGTTAATTAAGAAGGCCTGATCGAGCCATTGCTGCACTACCAGCTCACGATGTGCGTCGCGGTCAAACTCTTCATCGCGATCTTCGGCGACATCGAGCTGGAAGGTCCGTTTGCTGCGGCGACTGTGCAAATACAGATGCACGGGGTCGACCAGGCCAACCCGCGGCACCGCCATCAGGTCACCCGCTAGGACCAGCAAGCGATCCTGTTCTGCGCGCGGCTGCGCGACCAGTTGCTGACACACCTTGGCCATATCGTTGTGTGACGAACTGGCCAGATAGCTCATCTGTCGGATAATGATGTCGGCCCGCTTGGTAAAGCCCTGCAAAGCCTTGCGCAAAGCTGGCAGCATAATGTCGCTGGCGGCCTGCAAACGTGACTCGATACTGTCGAGCAGGGTCCATAAGACACTCTGTCCCTCGTGCACCATTTCCGGCAACAGCTCGCGCAGGCGGCGCTCCACCTGTTGTTTAAAGTTGCGATCCTGATGGCGGATTTGAACAATTTTCTGGGAGATTTCATCACGGTATTTTTCGACATTGTCGGCCGAGAGGCGAATCGCCAAATCGGGCTGAAAGCGTTTTTCCATAAAGTCAAAAAAGTCGATGGTTGCCTGGTGCACCATGACCTGACTTTCCATCTGTTGCACCAAGGAGCGCTTGCGCTCGTCGAGCTCGGCAATTACATCGGTGAAATCGCTGATAATCCGCTCGGAATATTCCCACGCATCGAGCAGATCGTAGGCTTCGCCGGTTTCCATAAAAGAATTTATGGCATTGCGCACGTTGCGGGTATTGCGATGTCGGGTGCGGATACTGGCGCTACCGCTGGCGACAAAAGGCTCGGTAAAGGTTCGACCGTAGCGGCTGAAGTTAAAGCTGCTCTGCAACGACGCTTCGTCGACCTGCTTCTCGATCCAACCGTAGTCAATGAGCTGGTTCAGGACCCAATTGGCCTGCTCCCTATTGGTTCGAAAGCGGGTATCAGGCTCATCATCGTCGGCCGCCAGTATCGGCGCGCGCACCAGGGCCGCGCTGAAGGTGTCGATAACATCCTCGCGTGACAAAGCATGGCCATAATCGGCACTGGAACTGGTATAGAGACGACGATAGAGTTCTCGCAAACACTCGATTACCTGCTCACGATACTTACTCGTCAGTGGCCGGAAGAACTGGGCTCGGTATTGGTCAAAAAACATAAGAAAATCAGCCGGTTGGCGCGCCAAAAATAAGCGCTCTAGCATACCGGAAATTCATCCGCTGCACAGCCATGGGCGCTGCACAGCGGGCAAAACAATAGTTGAACGCGCCCACCGAGCCGGGTAGGCTAGAAAATTGCCTTGAATAAGTCCTATTCCCAGGCCAACAGCGGAGAAACATCCCATGAACGCCCTGACCCTACCCCCGACTGGCAGCCCTGCGCCAACCTTTAGCGCCCTAAACCAGCACGGCGAATCCGTCGCACTACAAGATCTTCTTGGCAAACGGGTGGTGCTGTATTTTTATCCCAAGGCCATGACGCCCGGCTGTACGACCCAAGCCTGCGGCATTCGTGACGCCCAGGCCGAGTTCGCGCAGCGCAATACCGTGGTGTTCGGCATCAGCCCGGATGCCCCGGCTCGCCTGGTAAAGTTTATCGCCAATCAGTCGCTTAATTTTGATCTGCTCAGCGATGAGGATCATCAAATCGCCGAACAATACGGCGTTTGGGCGCTGAAAAAATTTATGGGCAAGGAATATGTTGGCATCCACCGACTGACCTTTATCATCGATGAGACAGGCACGCTGGTGCACACCATGGCCAAGGTTCAGACCAAGAGCCACCATGACGATGTGTTGGCCGTGCTCGACGCCCTCTAACGGTGGGGCCTGGCAGCAATCCAAGTCGCGCTGGCGTACGTAAAGCCCTAGCAACCTCTATGAGAATTTAGCCTGTGCACCAATCCCTGTACCTGCTCGTTACTGCCCTCCTAGTCAGCACCCATGTGCTGGCCTGGGATGATAACCGGATCGATACCCTATGGCGTACCAATGCCCCGGCCGAATTGGGTCAAACACTCGACACGGATGGCTTCGGTCGCCTATACGCGCACTATCGACTGGGACAACTGGCACTGGAACGAGGGGATAAGAAGGCCGCCAAGGCCTCGCTCTATCTGGTTTTAGATGAGCTCAAAGACAACTATCAGGATAATGATCAGGCCGCCTTGTACGCCGCGAGCTTAGGCTTGTCGATCGGTCTAAAGCCCTGGCAAGCGGTGTTTATCGCGGGTCGGGCCGAGGATGCTATGACTGCTAGTGAAGCCATGGACACAGATCATGCGCCCACGGCCATGGTGCGTGGCATCGGTCTGTTCAACACGCCCGCGTTGATGGGCGGAGATAAGGAGGCGGCCTTGGGCCATTTCAACCGGGCCCTAGCACTCTATGATGGCAATGAAGCTTGGGGTTTAGAGGACGCTTGGCTATGGCAAATCAAGGCGTTAATGGCGCTCGACCGTCGGGCCGAGGCCGAAGTCAGTGCCCGAGCGCTGCTCGAGCGGTACCCAGATTTCATTTCGGCTACCGAGGTTTTGAACTAGCCATTGGTCTGAATCACTTGTATAGGCCTTGGGTAAGCCCTTACTATCGTCCTTTCGACACGGCAAGGCAGTAACACAGATGGCGCATTTTTTAATCATTAATACCGGTGGCACCATCGGTATGGTGCACGGTGACCGTGGCCTGGAACCCCGAGCCGGTGAAATTGAGGCGGCTTTGTCCGGCCAGCCGGCCTTGCGCGATTGGCAACAGCATCAGCTCTCTTGGCACCATTGGGACCCCTTGCTCGATTCCTCTGATCTGCAACCGACTCACTGGTATGACCTGGCGGCCACCATCCGTGCCCATGCTCATCTAGCGGGCGTATTAATTGTGCACGGCACCGACACCCTGGCCTATACCGCCTCTGCCCTGAGCTATCTACTCACCGATCTGAGCTTACCCGTGGTGATCACCGGCTCAATGTTGCCGATATCGGCGCCCGATACCGATGCCATCGCCAACCTACAATTGTCGCTGTCGGCACTGCTGGCTGCTAAACCTGAGGTTGTCGTGGCTCTAGCCGGACAGCTGCTGCCCGGCTCACGCGTTACCAAAATCAGTACCGAACTTGACAACAGCTTTGCGGCACCCGGTTGGCACGAACAACGTTGGGCCCTGCCCGCCAACTCTCAGCCCATGCGGATCCAAAAAAACTGGCGCCCAGCCGCAATTGGCGTGCTAACCCTGTACCCTGGCATTCCCATGGACGGTCTAATGAGCATGGTCGACCGTTTCTATCGAGCGATTGTGATTAACGCCTTCGGTAATGGCAACGCCGCCAAAGATCGGGCCCTGCAACGCATTTTGAGTAAGGCGCTGGAAAAAGGCATTCCGGTCTTTGTGCGCAGCCAATGCCTGAACGGTGCCGTCGACTTCCGGCTTTACGCCGCCGGCGCCGTTTTTGATGAAAACGGTGCCGTGGCCTGCGGTGCCATGCCGTTTGAGGCGGTGATCACCAAATTACAGATCCTCTGCTCCGAATTTGATCGCAGCGAGCAAGTCATCGCGGGTTTTAACCAACAGTTCGCGCGCGAATGGCAATAGCCGCCGCCCGCTAGACCTCGGTGAGCGGCAGGTCTAATGCCAACGGATGCCCGGCCTGCTTGGCTAGGTCAAGGTAGGTCTGAGCGCGCTGACTGTCTTGACTGAAGCCCACGAGCTTGCCCTCCTGGTAGAGCCGATGCAGTTGCCAGCACACTTTCGGACGCTCAACCGATACACAGCGCAGCAGGTACTGGGCCCCGGCACTGCGGCTGGGCTGATCGGCACCCTTGAACAACAACAGAAAGCCATACAGCTCCTGGGCATCGCCATCGCCTCGATCCGCCAAGCGGGCAAAACCTTTCATTAGATAGCCGTGAAGTTTTTTCGACCAGGTTAGCCAGCGCTGATGGAAGGCCCACTGCAGAATCCGAAACAACATGCTTTTATTTCCCATGGGTTAGACTTGAAAGCGCAATTTCACCATACTAACGACTTAACCTACAACCGGCAAAACACGCAACCGGCCGCGCACATCACATCATCGAGAGCACACTATGACCATTGGCACCTGGGACCCCGACGCAGACCAAGCGCATATCAGTCCCGAGCAACTGAAAGCCGCACTGGCTTACACAGATCCAGAGACCTTCCCAGCACAGGCGCCTGCCGAACTGATGCCGATTCAGGCCCTAATGAAAAGCCCACGCAGCGTATGGCAACCCTTGCTGGCAGCGCTGTCGAGCTCCGACTTGGGCGAGCTGTGTCGCTTCTTTACGCTGGCCGAAGCGCGTTGGGCCGACTGGTTTGGCGGTGACAAAAATCCCGTTATCTGGATCTATAAGGATTTAAAGGCCCGCGGCGACATGCCCGATAAGGCATTGGCGTTGTGGATCAAGGCCCATAGCGAAAATCGCTTCCTGCCCCATGGCAACCTGCTTGGATGAATGATGTTTTACCGGTCGAGGCCATTCGACAGAAGGTAATCCAGGCCTGGCATCAGGGCGGTTGCATTGTCAGCGCGCCACCGGGCAGCGGCAAGACCACCCGAATTCCCCTCTGGTTGCTCGAGCAATCCGAGCGGCCCATCTATTTGCTAATCCCAAAGCGCATCGCCGTCAAACTGGCGGCTGATCAGCTGGCCCGCAACCTCGGTGAGACGGTCGGCCAACGCGTCGGGTATCGCCTGCGTAATGATAGCAAGACCGGTGCCGCTACCCGAATCATCGTTACCACCTATGGCAGCTTTCTGCGGCTGTTGCTCAATGAACCCGACCAAATGGCACAGTCGACCATTATTCTCGATGAATTTCATGAGCGCTCGGTGGACCAAGATTTGGTCTGTGCACTGGTCAATCAATACCACGATGGCCTAGACGACTCAGTCCGCAGAGTGATCATGTCGGCGACCTTAGATATAGCAAGGGTAGCCGAGCAACTCAGTCTGCCGGTCATCGAATCGCAGGGCTTCAGCCACCCGGTGCAGGTCGACTACCAAAAAACCGATGTTAAGCGTAGCGATCAGGTCGCCCAACTGATCCACCGCAACTGGTTGGCTAACGCCGATCACGTGCTAGTGTTTTGTCCGGGTATGGGCGAAATTCGCGCTATTGAACGCAACCTACCGGCCAGTTGTCCGATTGTGATTTTGCACGGCAAGCTGTCCCAGGCTCCCGACCTCGCGGCGCTGAACGACGCGCCGCCGAGCATAATTCTGGCCACCAACATTGCCGAAAGTAGCATTACCTTGGCCCGGGTCCACTCGGTCATCGACCTAGGGCAAGAACGTTACGTGAGCCTGCACCCGGTGACCGGTTTGGCCGAGTTGAAAACGCGGCGCATCAGCCAAGCCAGCGCCAAACAACGCACTGGGCGGGCCGGCCGGCTTGGGCCGGGTCACAGCCTGCGGCTCTGGAGTCGAGATCAGCAGGCCGAACTGATTGCGCACCAACCGGCCGAGCTAAGCTACGCCGACCTAACCGAAACCTATCTGCAATGTGCATTCTGGGGTGCCGACCGGGCCGACTTGGACTGGTTGGAACAGCCGCCAACCGGTCGCTGGCGAGCGGCCCATAACAGATTAGTGGCGTGGGGCGCGATCGACCCCAATGGTCAGATTCGCGCCCATGGCAAGCTGATGGTCAACGTGGGCCTGGAGCCCTGGCTAGGCCATTTCTTAATTACCGCCCAAAGCTTCGACTGCCTGAGCGCAGCGATCTATCTGGCCGCTCATCTGTCGAGCCAGGAAGCGCTGCAGTACGACCCCTTTTCCCAGCGTTCGGCGCGAAGTTTTAAGCCAGCGGTGATCGCAGAAGCCCAAAAACTGGCGCAACGCTTTAATCAACCCCATGTACTGCAGTTCGAGCCGATCACCGAACCGGCCCTGATTCAGGCCCTGGCCGACCGCCTGGTCTATCAACTCCAAAGCGAGCGCGCAATCCTGATTAGCGGCACCGAAGTGCGCAGCAAGGCACACTTTAAGGTCGGCCAATGGTGGTTGCTGTTGGACGGCATCCGCTCCGGGCGGCAAATTCTAGCCAGCGCCTGGTTGGCCGTGTCGACCGAGGCTGCATTAGCCCAGCGACCCATTAAAGAACGCACCGAATTCGACCCAAGCTTGGCGCCCAAACCCTTTCGAAAAATCCGTGCCGTCGGCCAGATACGCCTATCGAGCCAGCCATGCACCCCCAGTCGTGAAGAGAAAATCAGTGCTTGGGTGGCCTATATCGAAACCCACGGTGAGCAGGCCTTTACTTGGTCGAAGGCCTCGGCCCTGCTGCGGCAACGCTGGTTACTGCTGTCCGGAAACCAAGCCAGTTGGTTGAGCTGGCCAAAGCAAGATCAATGGCTTGACCTCAGCCTGCCCTTTCTGAACGGACTGGGGCAGTTACACGAGCTCTCTATGGTGGCCGTGCTCAATCAATATATGGGCTATGCCAATCAACAGACATTAAATCGTTTATGCCCAGACCATTGGTGCGCCCCCAGTGGCCGCAGTGTGCCGCTGACCTATGACCCGGTACACGGTCAGATCCAGGCCCAGCTTAAATTACAGGAAGCCTTTGGCCTTGCCACAGCGCCCACGATCCCGGCCGGGGTCCCCATTCGCCTAGCGCTCACGGCGCCCAATGGCCGACCGGTCGCCGTGGTCACCGATTGGTCACACTTTTGGCTCAACATTTACCCGCAGATACGCAAGGAATTACGCGGTCGCTATGCCAAACACCCGTGGCCAGATGACCCCCTGACCTTTAAAGCTACGGCAAAAACCGCTCGACAAATTCGCAACCCGAGCTAAATCGTTTTAAGATGGCTTTTTTAGTAAGTATCGATTGATGATGACAAGCGAAATACCCACACCTGAGCGCGTCAACGGCGTAAAACGCCTGATCAACGCAACCCGTTACAGTTGGCAAGGCTTACTGGCGACGGTTAAGCATGAGGAAGCCTTTCGGCAAGAGCTCTTACTTTTAACGGCGGCCCTAGTGGCAACGCCTTGGCTGGCACAAAGTTGGTTCCACGCCATTGCGTTAGTCGGTTCGGTGATTCTTATTTTGATCGTCGAAATGCTGAACAGCGCTATCGAGGCCTTGGTCGACCGGGTCGGTCTGGAATTTAACGAATTATCTGGGCGGGCGAAGGACATGGGTTCGGCCGCGGTATTCTTAAGTATCAGCCTAGCCGGCATGGTCTGGTTGGTGTCCCTAACCCAAAGATTGTTGTAACGGGTCGTTAGAAGTCTTTGACGGGCCATCGGTGTGCCGGACGATCTTCGATTCGCTCTATGGTGCCAATTTCTTTTTCTATATAGGCCATCAACAGCATAGCAAGTTCGAAATCGTTCTGTTCGTCCAGATCTTGGGTAATGACTGCGAAATAGAGCAAGCGGTGTGTTCGCATTTGGGTACGAATGGTGACAATTTCGGAGGAAAAACGATCTACCAAGGACGGTAGTTTATCTGAAGAATTGACCGGATCAATCAAGGCAACACGCCACACTCGTTCCCATGCATTGGCCGCCAAACGAACACGGGCCGGTAACGGGGGGTGCATGGCATCGTCATATACGGGCTTGTGCATTCGACGGATTTTCGCTTCTGTCATAGGTTCTGTGCCTCAAAACGTATTGCGCAGGACAGCTCCTCAACCTCAGGGAGCACACTAGAAGTATAGATTATCAGACGATTTGTCAAATTTTGAACCGATTTTGGGTCCATTTTTAGGTAAAAACGTGAAATTCATCATGAAATTGAACAATCTTGCCGTTATTGACGGCCAGTTGACGGATTACGCTCGTCAAGCGTCAGCGCAACTCCCACAAGCCTCGTTCGGTCTTGGTAAGGATGCCTTGAGGCGTCAATCGTCGACCCGACAATAGACATTATAGAGCACTTCGATGACCTGCTCAGCTTCGGGGCTGGAAATCCGATAGTAGACGGTTTGCGCTTCTTTGCGCACACTAACCAACCTATCTCGACGCAAACGGGCCAGATGCTGGGACAGGGCGGATTGACTCAAGGGTATACGCTCATTGAGTTCACCAACATTTTTTTCACCCGAGACCAGATTACATAGAATCAATAATCGGCTTTTATTGCTGAGGGCTTTTAATAGGGAAGAGGCATCACCTGCCTTGCTTTCCAACTGTTCCATGGGTAGGTTGTGGCTCTTCATAAGGCTGACCAAGGTTAAGAGCCTACAGTCTAATGCAAATTTACTCAGAGCTCTATTGGCAACGCTTGGCTAAGCTCAGACAATCCCCTATTCTGTTGCGATAATTCGCCCAACAAGGACTTTTTGTGCCCGTCGATCCAAAAACACCCACTTATCGTATCCTCGGCAGTGCCATTTACGATTGGCTCGTCATCTTAGGCCTGCTTATGATAGCGGGCTTTCTGGCGGTGCAATTAAACTTACTGATCACCGGCGCCGAGGCCATCGCCCCTCACAATCGGTTCTTTCAGATCTATCTAGTGGCCATCATTATTGGTTACTATTTCTATTTTTGGCGCCGCTCTGGCCAAACGGTCGGGATGAAAGCCTGGCGAATTAGACTGGTGACGCTCGACGGAGAGCCCTTGACCCTGCGTCATATGAGCCTGCGCATGCTCGGTGCGATACCTGCCTTCGGGGTGTGCTTGCTGGGCATCGTCTGGCACTACTGGGACAAATCGGGCCTCAATTGGCACGATCACATCAGTCAGACTAAGCTGACTTATCGGCCCAAACCGTCTCTGTGACAGAGTCTTGAGTACCCTTTGGAGCGCGCTCCGCCCAATCGAACACAGTGGTTGCCTTAGGGTGGCGCTGCATCCGACCAGGCCAAGGCCTGAGTTTCTAATTAAAATGGACCTATCCCTATGAAAATAACGTCTTTCCGTCCCGACTTTAACTTGATTAAACAAGACCTGTTAACAGCGTTCTATTTTGAAGATCAGGACACCGCCAGCTTTACCGCACTGAAGCAGCAATCCCCCGTGTTGATCGACGATCTGGTGAATAAAAAAGTACTCACCGCCAAACTCGGCTCGGTGACACCTCTGATTGGTCATGCCAACCTGCCCTGCAGTCATGTCTTGGTCATCGGCTGCGGCAAGAGCGCTGATTTCAACGAAAGTAGCTTTATTAAAACGCTTAAGACCTTGGCCGCCGAAGCGAAAAAAGCGGTCTCAACCTCCGTGGCCGTTGCCATTGATGAAATTAAGCCCGCCCATCGCTCAGTACAGTGGTCGGTCGAGAAAGCAACTGAGACCCTTTTGACTAGCCTCTATCAGTACGACGCGACCAAAAGCCAGAAGGCCGAGCCATCAGCACTCACCCATATTGCTTATATCGCCAGCGAGGAAAACCTCGAACTGGCTATGAAAACCGGCAAGTCCATGGCACATGGCATCAATCTAGCGCGTGAACTGGGTAATCTACCGGCCAACATCTGTGATCCGGCCTTCTTGGCCGAACAGTCGATCAATCTGGCCGATGCCTATGACGAAATTGACGTTGAAGTCATCGAAGAGCACCAGATGACCGAGATGGGTATGGGCGCGTTTTTGGCCGTCTCTCAGGGCAGCGACAAGGCCGGCAAGATCATTGTCATCAAGTACAATGGCGGCGCCGTCGGAGAAAAGCCCCATGTCCTGGTTGGCAAGGGCCTGACATTCGATTCCGGCGGCATCAGCATCAAGGCCGCAGCCGGCATGGAAGAAATGAAATGGGATATGCTCGGGGCCGCATCGGTCCTTGGCACCCTGAGTGCCATAGCGGAACTGAAGCCAGCCATCAATGTTATCGGCGTGATCGCCACGGCGGAAAATATGGTCAGCGGCGGCGCCACACGACCCGGTGATGTAGTGACCTGCATGAATGGCAAGACCGTGGAAATCATCAATACCGATGCCGAAGGTCGCCTGGTGCTATGCGATACCTTGACCTATGTTGAACGCTTTGAGCCGGCCAGCGTGGTCGACATTGCCACCTTGACCGGTGCAATCGTAGTCGGTCTTGGCCACCACGCTACCGGCGTTTATGCCAATGATGAGCAACTGCAGCATAAGCTGATCAGTGCCGGCTTAAGCAGCTGGGATCGCGGTTGGCCGATGCCTTTGTGGGATGACTATAAGGTCGATCTGGAGTCACCCTATGCTGATTTCCGCAATGTTGGTTCGCGCGCCGGCGGTTCCATTACCGCTGCAATCTACTTGGCCGAGTTCACCAAAAACTACAGTTGGGCGCATTTAGATATAGCCGGCACCGGTTGGAATAGCGCGAAAGAGGGCGCCTCCGGTCGACCCGTCGCTATGCTCACCCAGTATCTGCTCGATCGAGTGCAATAGCCTGGAGCGCCTTGGTCGACCTGACGGGCAATCGAGCCCTGAGTAGCAAAAAGACACCCTAATGATCCCCCTTTCGAGGGGAGATTTGGTAAGATTAGGTTTCTCACGACAGACATAACGGCGACTCCTATGACCAAGGTTGATTTCCATATCTTGGCGACCACACAGGAAAATGATTTCCTGACCTACGTGGTGCGCCTAACGCAAAAAGCGCACAGCCGTGGCCATCAGGTACTGATTGCAACCGATCATGCCGAACAGAGTCTGGCTTTAAGCACAGCCCTCTGGGGCATACAGCCCGATGCCTTCATCGCTCACAGTTCGGTTGACGAGGCGCACGATGCCATCCAGATCAGCGACAGCGAACAATGCGGCACTCACCATGATGTCCTCATCAACCTTCGCCAAGCCATACCCGATTTTTTTTCCCGCTTCGAGCGCGTGTTTGAGGTGGTCAGCCAACAACCCACCCTATTGACGGCCAGCCGACAGCGCTATCGGTTTTACAGCGACCGCGGCTATGCCCTGACCCGCCACGATTTACGGGATCGGGTCTAGCCATGGCCGATCACAGCTCACAACAGACCTTATTGGAAGACTTGGAAGCCATTCGTAACAGTCTCGACAAGGGGCCAGAGGCGCAGTCGATCATTCCAACGCTCGAGGATATAGTTGGTCAACGCGCTCCGACGTCGGTCAATTTGAAAAATCCATTCCTGTCCAGTAATTCCCTGTCCGAACTGTTGAGAATTCGTAATGACGCAGAGTCCGTTGCCGCACAAGAACTGTCTGAGCTCAAGCCGCTTTGGGCTCGAGCCGAGATGACCGACTCACAGAGCTTAGCGGACTGGAAACTCACGTCGGCGCCAGGGCTGGAACTTGAAGCGGAATCGAAACTCGAAGCAGGATTAGAACTGGAATCAGAGCCAAAACTGGAACCGTTACTCGAATTGGAAGTCATGCCCGATCCCAATCTAATTATCGGCCAGATGGAACAACTCCTTGCCAGCTGGATCGAAGACTCAGTCACCGAGCATATGGTCCGGTTTGAAAGCGAACTGCGTTCTCGGCTGCAGCAGGACTTCGACCAGCTGATCACCCACTGGTATCAGGAACAGGGTTTGGAATTACCGGCTAATGTCCGGACCCGGTTAAGCCTTGAACAGCCCACGGAGGCGGCCAGCAAACCCAGCATCGATGACGCGGGATTCGTGCCCTAGCCTGACCGGCTCGAACGGACGGGTCTGGACACCCTTTTTTTTATCCCTGAGGCAAGTCAACACTCGGCTCAAGCCTGACCTATGGCCCATAAGCATGTATAATCGCCAGCCTTATGGTCGCCCAACACTCACAGTAGATCAACCGAACAGTAAAGAGATATAGACCCTCATGGATAAAACCTACCAGCCGAATCAAATAGAACGTAAACACTACGACCACTGGGAAGCTCAGCAGTACTTTAAGCCCAGCGGCACGGGTACGCCCTATAGCATTATGATTCCACCGCCGAACGTGACCGGTAGTTTGCATATGGGCCATGCCTTTCAGCAAACCATTATGGATGCTCTGACCCGTTACCATCGCATGATGGGCCGCGACACGCTGTGGCAAACCGGTACCGATCACGCCGGCATCGCGACCCAGATGGTGGTCGAGCGCTTGCTCGCCGCTGAAGGTAAGACGCGACACGACCTGGGCCGAGAAAAGTTTATCGATCGGGTCTGGCAGTGGAAAGAGCAGTCCGGTGGCACCATTACCTCGCAGATGCGCCGATTGGGCGATTCGGTTGATTGGACGCGTGAACGCTTCACTATGGATGAGGGTCTGAGTGAGTCGGTCCGGGAAGTCTTTGTGCGCTTGTACGATGATGGTTTGCTTTATCGCGGCAAACGCCTGGTCAATTGGGATCCAGCCTTCCACACCGCGATCTCCGATCTGGAGGTTGAAAACAAGGAAGAACAGGGTCATCTCTGGCATTTCCGTTACCCGCTCGCCGATGGCGTCACCACCGATGCCGGGGAAAATTACTTGGTCATCGCGACCACTCGGCCGGAAACATTGCTCGGCGACTCGGCGCTGGCCGTGCATCCAGAAGACGACCGCTATCGTTCCCTAGTGGGTAAATTTATCGAGCTGCCATTGGTTGGCCGCCGAATTCCCGTTATTGCCGACGACTATGTCGACATTGCCTTCGGCACCGGCTGTGTAAAAATCACCCCGGCACACGACTTTAACGACTATGCCATTGGCAAGCGTCATCAGGCGCAATTGATCAATGTGTTCGACAAGAGCGCTGCCATTCTGCCGCAGGCGCAAGCCTTCGACTATGCCGGTAACCTGCTCGATGATTTCGATGGCCTGTTACCCGACGGTTTCGCTGGGCTGGATCGCTATGAGGCGCGTAACAAGATCGTTGCCGATCTCGACCAACTGGGTCTGCTCGACGGCATTAAGGACCACACCCTGATGGTGCCGCGCGGCGATCGTTCCGGCGCGGCCATTGAGCCCTGGTTAACCGACCAATGGTACGTTGCGGCCACCAAGATGGCGCAACCGGCCATCGACGCGGTGAAAAGCGGCCAGATCGAATTTGTTCCGAAGATGTTCGAAAATGAATACTGGTCGTGGATGAATAACCTGCAAGACTGGTGTATTTCTCGGCAACTCTGGTGGGGCCATCAGATCCCGGCCTGGTATGACGCCAGCGGCAAGGTCTATGTTGGCCGTGATGAGGCTGAGGTGCGCAGCAAACACCAGCTGGCTGACAGCGTCACCCTAACCCGCGATGAAGATGTGCTCGACACCTGGTTCAGTTCCGCCCTATGGACCTTTTCCACATTGGGCTGGCCCGGTGATATGACCATGGTCAATCGCTACCACCCGACCGATGTCTTGGTGACCGGTTTTGATATCATCTTTTTCTGGGTTGCCCGGATGATTATGATGACCACCCACTTCCTTAAGGATGAACAGGGTGCGCCACAAATTCCGTTTAAGAAGGTTTATATGACCGGCCTGATCCGGGATGAGCACGGCGCTAAGATGTCAAAATCTAAAGGCAATGTGCTCGATCCAATCGACCTGATCGACGGCATCGACTTGGAAACGCTGGTCACCAAGCGCGTCGGCGGCATGATGCAGCCCAAGTTGGCGGCCCAGATCGAGAAGAACACTCGCACCTCCTTCCCCGATGGCTTTACCGAATCCGGCACCGACGCCTTGCGTTTTACCCTAACCTCGCTGGCGTCCTTATCGCGCGATATCAATTTCGATGTCAAACGGCTCGAAGGCTATCGCAACTTTTGCAACAAGCTGTGGAATGCCGCCCGCCTAGTGCAAATGAATACCTTTGCCAAGATCGAGGACAGCGACGAGCTCGGCGCGCCACTCGATTGCGGCCAAAACGGCGGCGATCTTGAGCTCTCATTGGCCGATCGGTGGATTCGGTCACGCGTGCAGCAGCTCACCATAGATGTGCATAAATATTACCAACAGTACCGCTTCGACCTGATGAGTCAGGCCCTCTATGACTTTATTTGGAATGAATACTGCAGCTGGTATCTGGAACTGTCCAAACCGGTATTCTGGAACGAAGCCAGTACCGAGGCGCAATTGCGCGGCACGCGCAAAACGGTGGTCGGTGTCCTAGAAACCCTTTTGCGTCTGATTCACCCGATCATGCCCTTTATTTCGGAAGAAATTTGGCTCAGCTTGAAGCCGGTGTCGGGCGTCAGCGGCGATTCTATTATGCTCGCACCCTTCCCCGAAGCACAGGCTGATAAGGTCGACCCCGCGGCCGAAGCCGATCTGGAATGGGTCAAGGAGGTAATTATGGGCATCCGTAATATCCGCGGTGAAATGAATATCGCCCCGAGTAAGGCGCTGCCGGTACTGTTACAGAATGGCGCTGCGCAAGACCTGCGTCGCTTTAAAGACAACGAAACCTTTCTTAAGCAGCTGGCCAAGCTCGAGGACATTCGTTGGGTCGAGTCCGACGAGGCGGTGCCGCCTTGTGCGACCGCCATGGTCGGTCAACTCAAGGTATTGGTGCCGATGGCGGGCCTGATCGATGTGGCCGCCGAGCAAGCGCGCATCGCCAAGGAGCGCGATAAGACAGAGAAGGAATTGAGCCGGATCGAGGCCAAGCTGGGCAACGAGAAGTTCCGCAGCAAGGCACCGGACGATGTGGTGGCCAAGGAGCAGGCCAAGGCCGACCTAATGCAGACCAAGCTCAATGATTTGCAAAGCCAGGCCGATCAACTGCTGGCCCTAGCCTAGTCTATTGATGGGCCCGACCCGGACTCAGTCTGGGTCGGGCCCACTCTAGCACGCAACACCTCCTCTCAGCCTCGCACACCCCAGACCAAGGCGGCATCATGACAATCGACCTCGATTTTGACAGAGATCACCTCTGGCATCCCTATACCTCCACCAGCGCGCCTTTGCCGTGCTATCCGGTCGAGTCGGCGCATGGCGTGCGACTGAAGTTCGAAAATGGCGACACGGTGATCGACGCCATGGCCTCCTGGTGGTCGGCCGTGCACGGTTACAATGTGCCGGAGCTAAATGACGCGCTGATCAACCAAACCGGGAAAATGGCGCATGTAATGTTTGGCGGCCTCACCCACGAGCCGGCCATTGAGTTGGGCAAGCTGTTAGTCGCCATGACACCGGAGCCGCTGCAAAAGGTCTTCTTGGCCGACTCTGGCTCCATCGCGGTTGAGGTGGCCCTTAAGATGGCGATCCAGTATTGGTCCGGTCGCGACAAGCCCACCAAGACCCGTATGGTGACGGTCAATCGGGGCTATCATGGCGATACCTTTGGTGCCATGAGTGTCTGCGATCCCACCAATGGCATGCACAGCCTGTTTGAATCGGTCTTGCCCGAATCGCTCTTTCTCGGCGATCTGCCCCAGGGTTATAGCCAACCCTTAGATCCGGAGTTAATGCAGCATTTTGAACAACAGATAAAAGAGCACGCCGACACACTCGCGGCCTTTATCATCGAGCCTGTGGTTCAGGGTGCCGGCGGTATGCGCATTTACAACCCGCAATGGCTGGTGCAGATACGAGTCTGGTGTGAGCGTTACAACATCCTGCTTATCTTCGATGAGATCGCCACCGGCTTCGGCCGCACCGGTAAGCTTTTCGCACTCGAGCATGCTCAGGTGGTGCCCGACATCCTTTGCTTGGGCAAGGCACTGAGCGGCGGCTATATGACCTTGGCGGCCACCCTGGCGACCGATGAGGTGGCCGCGGGCGTTAGCGCATCGCCGGCCGGTGTTTTTATGCATGGCCCAACCTTTATGGCCAATCCGCTGGCATGCGCAGTCGCCGGGGCGGCCCTGCGACTGCTCGAGCAAAAAGATTGGGCCGTCCAAGTCGGCGCCATTGAAACCCAACTGCAACAGGCCCTGCTGCCGCTCGCGGCCTTGGCTTCGGTGGCCGAGGTTCGTGTTCTGGGGGCTATAGGGGTCATGGAGATGGTCGAGCAGGTGGATGTCGCTCAGGCTCAGGCCTTGTTTATCGACCGTGGCGTCTGGTTACGCCCCTTTGGTAAGCTAATCTATATTATGCCGGCCTATGTAATGACCCCGGCAGATTTGCAGACGGTAGTTGACGCCATGGCGGCCTTTGCCCGGTCATTAATCTTAACCGAACCCGTCTAACGGCGGCGGAACAGGCTCAACTCCCGAGCCCGGCATAGCGCACCGTTAACCAGAGTAAGACGCCATAGCGGGCGACCTTGCCGAGCAGCAGCCAGGCATAACAGGCCCTGCGCGGCAACCCCAGCATACCCGCGGCGACCGGTAAGAGATCGCCAACCATTGGCAACCAGGCCAAGCCGAGCAACACCGCGCCATGGCGCTTGAGTGCGACAAGGACGCGGTGCAGTCGAGCTGTCGAGCGCTGCAGCCGCTTCGCCAACCAGGGGGCGGCATGGATGGCCAACTCAAACATCAACACGGCTCCTAACCAATTGCCCAAGGCGACGGCGAAATACAATAACCATATCCGCTCTGGCTGCTGCTGCACCATAACCAAGAACACCGCTTCTGATGCTAAGGGCCACAGTGTGGCCGAAACAAAACCGACAAAAAACAGGGTTAACAACATCAAGCAGGTACCTTATTGAAACGGGCGTGAATTGCAGCATTTTGATTGCACCAGTGCAATTGCTCAAACTGTTTATCTGCTCGAAAAAGTTAATAGATAAGCCATGCTGAGCTCATGGGTTTGCTACAGGTTTCACCTGAATTCATCCCCAGAGTGTGGCAGAATACGTCCAACGGTCGCGGAGGATTGGAATGAGCCAACGCCAAGCTATTTCAACCGGCCTCAAGACCCACGGTGAACGGCCCGAGGGCGCCGGTAGCGAACGCTGCCACGACAATATCCAAGCGCGCCAACCGATGGAATCCTAATGTGACTACTTTTCGTTTTTTTGCCTACCTCGATCGACTCCGCTGGATTAAACGCTGGGGCCTAAAGCGCAACGTGATCGAAGAAAACGTGATGGAGCATAGCTGGCAGGTTGCGACTATCGCCCATGCATTGGCAATCATCCGCTTTGAAATACTGCACCAGCCGTCGAGCGAGTTTAGCCCCGATGAGGTCGCCACGACAGCGCTGTATCACGATTGCAGTGAGATCATTACCGGTGATCTACCGTCCCCGATCAAGTACCATTCAAGCACTATCACGGATGCCTACAAGCGCATTGAAGATGAGGCGGAGCATGAAATACTGTCCTTGTTACCGGCGCCCATGCAGCCAAGCTACCGCAAATTTCTACTCCACAAGGCCATTCACCCTGAGGTCGCTAGCCTGGTCAAGGCCGCCGATCTAATCAGTGCCTATCTAAAATGTCAGGCTGAATTGCACGCGGGCAATAAGGAATTTTCCAGTGCGGCCTGCGATATTGAAAGTACAATCCGCAACTTACAGATGATGGAAGTGGATTATTTCATGACCAACTTTGTCCAATCCTATCAACTGACCCTCGATGAGTTGCTCAGCCAGCATGAACCACATAATGGGCCAAGCTAGGCGTTATCGATTTTCAGTTGGGATGGTTAGGCCTAAGCCTCCGAGCACAATCATAGCGACTGTTGCGGTTGCATCTTGAAAGTCCTGTTGATCGTATTCTTTTTTACCCAGAGCCCAGCAAACCTGCGTTGAGAAGTCAGCGTAATGCTGGGTGCTGCCCCAGATCAAGAAGATCAGGTGATGAGGGTTCACCGCTTTCATCTTGCCGGCGTCAATCCAGCTTTGAATCACACTGGCCCGATCGTCCAGCCATACTTTCAAGTCTTGGGCTAAGAAAGCCTCTAGGTGGGGCGCACCCTGGATGATTTCCATCGCGAAGATGCGCGAGGCCAAAGGGTGGGTATAGGAATAGGCAACCTTCGCCTCTATGTAGCGATAGAGCGTTTCGGCCGGATCGGAGTCGATACTGGCGACGCTAAAGGCCTGATTCCACATCTCTAAAATATCGGCCAAGACTGCGCCGTACAGCCCGAATTTACTCTTAAAATAATAGAGAATATTTGATTTTGGCAGTTGGGCACGGTCGGCCACGGCATTCAGGGATGTTCCCTTGTAACCGTTTTGAGCGAATTCAATTTCAGCGGCCTTAATGATCTTGGCTTCATTTTGTTGGCGAATACGGCCAGCTTTGGTGCGAGTGCGAAAGGCATCATTAAGTCTTTTTTGTGCTGTGTCCAAGAGATATTCCTGCAAAAGAAGTCAAAAGTATAAAAGAGTTTGGGCTCTAGATAGCTAGGGTAGCCATAAATTAAAGACTGCACCGCCCGTTTGTGCGTCATTGGTTAAATCGATAGACCCATACCGTTCTTTATCACGGTGTAACCTTGCTATTTTTTGGCAAAAAAACAAGCCTAAACCGGTCTCGCCAGACTGGAACGATATCTGGTCCGGCTGGTCCAACAATTCCAACATACTCTGCGGATAACCTGCGCCATCATCGCTTATGCGGATATTAAGCCATCCATCCACCACCCCGACATCGAAGGCAAGGTGGCTTTTCGCATATCGAATGCTATTGGTTAGGATATTACTCAGCAGACCTTCAATTAGGTTGGCGTCCAAGTACCAGAGCCGATCCTCATCACCATCGGCAAACCCGATCGTCAAGGACACGCCGAGGGACGCCAACATGCTGGTATAACGTGAGGTCGCGTCGATAATAACATCACAGATCAAGGCTTCAGCAAAAACCGGCCTAAAGGTGCCCTGATCTAGCTTATAGAACGCCAGCATATGCACCATGCCATTATTGATCCGGCTGCATTCGAGCTGTATGCGACGAATCTCTTGGGCGCTCGCAAAATCAGCCCGATCGAGACGTTTGATCACATCGTTTAGCTGGCTATCAATCAGGCCGAGTGAGTTTTTCACGTCATGCACCGTCACGGCCATCATGGCTTGTACGTCCATGCTATCCCCTAGAGTTTTTCCACATTGTCCAACAGTTTCTTGTAGCGCGGATATTGATAATGTTCTTCGGATAAATAAAATAAACGGCTAATTGTTTCCAGACACATGGCCGTCGTTTGATCATTTTTTCCTCTAGCCTCCATCATATGCAGATGCGCTTGGACGAAATTCAACACGATACCAGGGTGACGAGGAGACACCTTGAGCGCCTTTTCAAAGAAGCGCACCGATTCGGGGTATTTTTCCTGATCGTAAAGCTCCATACCCTGGCCGTTGAGCACCTTGGCTTCACTGCGCAAAATCAGCGATATGGGTTCGGCCTGCAAGTCGTCTAAGGTTTTAATAAACTCTGGCTGGTCACTGAAACCGCTTTTAAAGGCTCGAACCATCTCATCAGCATCGTTAAAACGTTCTTGACCATAATAAAGCTCGGCCATAAATAGAGCGGTTTCTGGAATCAGGCGGTCGACCGCGTTGATTATGTCGTTATAGAGTTCATCTAGGTCTTGAGTTGTCTTAATCGCGGGAACGTCTTTAGCGTCTTGGATTTCTACGCCACGAGTAAATAGCTCTGCATTAAAGTCAGCCGCAAAGCTCTGCTGCATTCGTTTGGCGGTAAAGACGATTTCTTTTTCGATGTCTCGCTTGCGTGTATTGTCACTCGACAGCGCCTCGTCCTTGAGATTTTTTATATAGTTTTGAAATAGACCAACCGACTCATGCATGGTGTCGGTGGCGAGATTCAAAATATCTTTTTGGGCCTGATTGGCCCGTCGGAAGTTCAGATTTGTTTGTGCCACCTTGACCAATTTCAACTGCCGATCGATGCTTCTAGGCGCCCGAGAAATCACCTCCTCCAGCCAAGTTTGCGCTTCTTCGTCTTTCTCCTGTTGCACCAAAGAGTCAACCAGATAATCATAGGCAATCAGTTCATTGGGATCCAATTCCAAGACGGCTTTAAGACCTATTTCCGCCGTTTCGAGTTTTTTCTGCAGTAACTCGATGCGATGCAACGCAGTTTGGGCCCAGCATTGATAACGTTTTTCCAATACGTCAAAGAGAAAAGTTTCTGCCTCGGCCATTTTTTTCTGACGAATAAGGGCTTCGACATAGTGCTTTTGGGCGGTACTACGGTAGCGCGGATAGCTTTCATCAATGCTTTTTGCTGTGTTGGCCACGGCCTTCCAGTCTTTTTTATCGATCGACACCAGCATTGGCAGTAACACTTTTCGCCGCTCAAACCAACGACCCAGGCGCACTGACAGAACATCTAAAGTGAAGGGTTTGGCCAAGTAATCGTCGGGTTGAAATTCAATGGCACTGATCACCACGGAACGGGAGGTTTCACCGGTAATAAGCACGAAGATGGTATCTTCTGGCATAAGCTTTAAGCGACGCCATTCTTCCAATAGACGCATGCCATCACGTCCCAAACCCAGGTTAAAATCACACAGCACCAGATCGTACTTACTCTCTCTAACCAACTTGGTCGCGGAATCACCATCACTCGCTTCGTGGACGGTAACAAAGCCCAAGTCCTCTAACATCGCGGTGATAGACTGACGCACATTGGCGAAATCATCCACGACTAGGGCTTTTTTATGTTTGAGATCGAGAGATTCCATAAAGGCCTTTAATGCCTCCTCAATAAACCAGCCTAGAACGTACTGTAGGCAAAAATTAAAAATATCGCTTAAACGTCTACACGATAACAGAATTTAACAATCTAGCCGCGAAATCGTCCGTGAGCTGCTATTCTGCAACAATATTTGGTTATTAGTATATCGTCAACGGCAAAAGGTTACCCTAAATGCGGCTTATCTCACCATCGCTTGTATGTTTTTTGTCCAGCTGGGCATCTGCTGCAGACGTTAATATAGTACCATTGTTTGACCAAGGTAGCGCTCCAGTAACCGATTTAGAACGCATTTCTCTTCAGCCCATCGAGACCTTAGTAAACTTGGTAAATACCCAACAATGGGCTAACGCTCGCTTGACGGCCGACCTCATGGCCGAACAATTTGAGGGCCTACCCCGTTTTGACCTGTACTTAGGCTTGCTGCAGATGGCTGAAGGGAACTTTAACGAGGCCATCTTCAGCTTTGAACGTGTCTTGATATTTGCGCCCGATCAACATCGGGCACGCCTAGAGCTTGGCCGTGCCTATTACCTGAACGCCAACTATGAGCGCGCGCGCAGCGAGCTGGACCAGGTTTTGGCAGCGGCACCGCCGCGCGAGGTTCGGCAGAACATTCATCAATTGCTGGCACGGATCGATAGCGCGCAGTCCCAGACCGACACTAAGGTCTCCTTTGGCGGCACCCTGCAGGGCGGTTGGGACAACAACGCCAATGGTGGCGGCAACGCCAAGGGTCGGTTGGACCCAAACCTGTCTGGCGCCACGGCACTGGATAGCGCCTCCAGCGCTATCGCCTCGCCCTATGCCCAATTGACTCTTCATGCCAGTCGCTTCCGGCCAACCAGTCGAAGTGCGTCGAAACGCCTGAGCGCGGACTTTAGCACGAAGAACTTTATTGACCCTGAACTGTCCGATTCCAGCGCACTAACTCTGACCAATACGATCTTTAATCAAAATGAACGATTACGCTTCCAGCTCCCCGCCAGTGCCCAAGTGAGTTGGCTTGCAGGGCAAAGTTGGCAAGCCATGCTCGACCTCAGTCTGAGCCAACAGTATAGGATTTGGGGGCCACTATGGGCCGGTGTCAAGTTAGGAACGCTCGCAACCCTCGCCCTCGACCCAGCCAACAGCTCCGGTGCCAAGGATTTGGCAGGTTTTGTTTTTGACGCGCAGGAACGTGGACGAGTTCACAGTTTCTCGACTGTCTATTTGCAAACGCAGCTTGCCGGGCAGGATGATGGTCACCTCGAATGGCGCGGATTGGCCAATCGATACCAACTGGGTTGGCAAGGGCCTTGGCAGTTCCAGGCGAATATGGCGGTTGAGCACCAATGGCGATATTACCAAGCCAACGACCTGTTTTTCACCCTAGACTCTGCGTCCACAGAGCTTAAAAGGCGCCAAGACCAAGTCATTCAGCTTGACCTAGGAGCTAATTGGAGCTCGGCCGACTGGCTTCAGACCCGCACCGCCATCAGTTGGGAATGGGTCAGCAGTAACATTAACGCCTATGGCAGCGATCGATTTACGATCAGTCAGGCGATGAGCGTTCAGTTTTAAGGGGATCTATCTATGACTATTCGATTATGGCATCTATGCCTGGCAGGCCTATTAATGGCATTGCCGGCCACTCAGGTAATGGCCAATATCGGCACGATCATTATCGCTAAGGGCGAAGTCTATGCGCTCGATACAGCGCAAAAATCGCGAGCGCTCGAACGTCGCTCGGCCGTCTTAGAGGGCGATACCCTAGTCACCGGTGCCAATGGTGAAATTCAAGTTCGCTTTAACGACAATGCCATCTTGGCGTTACGTGCTGGCTCACGACTTAAGATCAGCGAATACCACGGCGCGCTTAACGATCGGCCCGAGCAGGTGCTCATGGAACTCTTATCCGGTGGTTTTCGCACTATTACCGGCACCCTCGGCAAATCCGACAAGGAGGCGTACCAAATTCGCACCCCGAAGGCCAGCATTGGCATTCGCGGCACTAATTATGAAGCGGTCTTAACCGGTGCGGATCTGGTGATTGGTGTGTATCAGGGAGGGATACGGCTCGAAAATGAACTCGGCAGCCTAAACCTCGGCCTGGACAGCCCATTCAGCTTTGCTCAAGTGGCCGGGCCCCAAGCGCCCATACAGGGTCAGTTGGAAGCGCCTAAGGCGCTGTCCACGCCCTTGTCGACCTTAGCGCTGACCGCTATCGATAAGGCAAAAGACGATGCGCCAGAGCAACCTGCGTCGAGTCCAGACCCCGATGCAGGCCTGCTCATCGAAAGCCTCTTTGATGACCTGACCGATGACCTAGAGCCGGCAACTACCCTGCTGGCAGAAGCCCTGCCGGCAGCGAATGATGATGCGCAACTGGCTCGTCAGGAAGACGCGCCAGAACTTGATGTTAACGAATTTAGTGCCCAATTCGATTTGGCCGCCTTGCAAGATGTTCGCCTGACCCAGACGCAAATCCGCGACTTGTCGGAGAATCCCAATGTCGGCTTTGTCGTGCTCAATGACCAAACCACTGGCTACTCAACCGCTCGTTATAGCTTGGCCCCCTTCTTGGCGACCACCCTGAGCGAAGACGTCAGCTTTGACATCAGCCTGGGCACGCTGACCTTTGCCGTCACCGTCTCGCAATCGAGCGCTGGTAATATCAATGCTGTGGCCAGTGATATCAATGCCTCAATCCAGAGCGTACTCGGCCAGATCGATGGCGTGCCGATTGCGGCGCCGATCGTAGTTAGCCAAGAGGCGGGAAAGTTAATTTTTGATGGGGTGAGTGGTGACTCGGGTGAATTTTTAGTGATCACCAATCTGTCCGGTGGTGATGTGCAGACCTTTGCCGCGTCATTGGGCCTGTGCAGCAATGCCAGCAACTGTACCGGAACCTATGACAATGGCGGCGTCACTATTGGCCAAGTTAAACACGCCACGCGCTTTGGTTATCTGATTGAGGGTGAGGCTGGGCCGGAATTGGTCAGTTTCAACAATGAACAGATTGGTGCCCTGCAAGGGGGCTTTGCCAGCCCGGTGAGTATTTTACGCGGCAACCCGAATGCGACGCGAGTCGACTTTATCGGTGTCGATGTCAATGGTGACGGTGGTAGCGATATTGACTGGGGCGAGTGGAATAACAGTGCAGCGAACCCGGCCCTACTACTAAAGGATGCAAAAAACATCGAGAATGCCGACACGGTTGCCGCGCCATTCTACTATGTCAGTGCCATGCCAGCCCCGGCGGCCAGTCGGGTAGGCATTAAGACCTTTGGTGACAGCAGCGTCGAGCTCGATACGGCACAGTGGCATGCCAACGCATCGACCGGCCAAATCTTGACACTGTCGGCCCAGCTGGCGGTTAATTTCGGTACCGCCGAGGCCGTCGGCAGCCTGTCGCTGGCCAACGCCGCCGACGGTACCTTCTGGGATGTCAGCTACGTCGGTCAGCTGCGCGGCGCTCAGTTTTTTAGCGATTATGGCTACGGCACGCTCGAAACCGCGACTGGCAACCACTCAGTAGCCGGTCAGGTCGACGGTCTATTCACAGGGTCGGCCACCGGTATGGGCTTTGTCGGCGGCTTTGGCCTACAGACCACCGATGATGTGCACAACGCTCAAGGCGTATTTGTGATCAAAAACTAACCACCCCGCCGGCCCCGGAGGCATCTCCAGGGGCCGAAACGGGCCAAAATATCGTCCTGAGCCCCCGACTACTGGGATTATCGCGCTCAATGGGCTGAGAATTAATGATCTTTTTCCTGCAAAGCACGAATAAACCCGCGTTTTTTTGCTATTGTGCACACAGCTAACCATAACTGTGGAAATAAACATGTCTGAACGTCCTTCATCTTTAGATAAAAACGATCTCATCGAATGCGGTCATGGCCGTCTGTTTGGACCGGGCAACGCCCAGTTGCCGATCGATAACATGCTAATGATGGATCGCATCCCGCTAATTACCTCTGAAGGCGGTGCTTTTGGCAAGGGCATGATCCGCGCTGAACTCGATATCAATCCCGATCTGTGGTTTTTTAAGTGCCATTTTCCCGGTGATCCGGTCATGCCTGGCTGTCTCGGTCTTGATGCAATGTGGCAGCTGGTCGGCTTCTATCTCGGCTGGCGTGGCAATCCGGGCAAGGGCCGGGCCTTAGGTGTGGGCGAATTGACCTTCAAGGGTCAAATTATGCCAGACGCCAAAAAAGTGGTTTATAAACTTGAAATCAAACGCATCATTGAGAGTCGTTTGGTGATGTGTATTGCCGATGGTATCGTCGAATGTGACGGCAAAGAGATCTATTTTGCCAAAGATCTTAAAGTAGGCTTATTCAAGCCCGAACAGATGAAGTGAGGTGAATCTATGAAACGCGTAGTGGTCACAGGAATGGGCATAGTGTCGTGTATCGGTAATGATATCGCGACGGTCACCGAATCGTTAAAAGCAGGCAAGTCGGGCATTCGCTTTAATCCAACTTATGCTGAATTGGGTATGCGTAGCCATGTCAGCGGGACGCCCGATATCAACCTGGCCGATCATATCGATCGTAAAGCCATCCGTTTTATGGGTGATGCAGCCGGTTACGCCTACGTCGCCATGGCGCAGGCCATCGCAGATTCCGGCCTGACTGAGGCGCAGGTATCGAACCCACGTGCTGGCCTCATCGCCGGTTCCGGTGGTGCTGATTCGCAAAGCCAGACCGCAGCAGCCGATATACTGCGTGAAAAAGGCCTCAAGCGTGTAGGCCCTTATCGTGTCACTCAGACAATGGGCTCTACCGTATCGGCCTGTCTGGCCACACCGTTCCAGATCAAGGGCGTTAACTATTCCATTACCTCGGCCTGTGCCACCAGTGCGCACTGCATCGGTAATGCCATGGAACTGATTCAGCTGGGTAAACAGGATGTGATGTTTGCCGGTGGCGGTGAGGCCGAACATTGGACCATGAGCTCCTTGTTCGATGCCATGGGGGCCCTCTCGACCCAATATAACGACCATCCAGAACAGGCCAGCCGAGCCTACGATGCCAAGCGAGATGGTTTTGTCATCGCCGGCGGCGGTGCCATGCTGGTGCTCGAAGAACTCGGACATGCCCAAGCACGCGGCGCCAAGATCTATGGCGAACTGGTTGGCTATGGCGCCACCAGCGACGGTTACAACATGGTCGCACCGAGCGGCGAAGGCGCTGTTCGTTGCATGCAGATGGCGATGGAGCACGTTGAGGGCTCTATCGATTACATCAATGCGCACGGTACCAGTACGCCGGCCGGTGATGTCACCGAGTTGAAAGCGGTTCGCGAAGTCTTTGGTGCTAAGATGCCGCCCATCGCGTCAACCAAATCGCTGACCGGTCACAGCCTCGGCGCGACCGGTGCTCAAGAAGCGATCTACTCGCTGATTATGATGCAGGAAAACTTTATTGCGGCGAGTAAAAACGTCGAAGAGCTGGATCCTGAAGCCGGCGACGGCATCAATGTGGTCACCCAACGTTTGGACAACGTCACGCTGAACAATGTGATGTCCAACAGCTTTGGCTTTGGTGGCACCAATGCCACCTTGGTATTTTCGCGCTTTAACGGCTAATACCCCGGCGGGGCCTCAGTCGAGAGGCGCCGCCGTTCCTTCCCGAATACCTTGCAAGCCCCCCCACTCGATTCTCTCGGCAGCCCCGTCCACATGGCCCTATTTCACTCTGTCTCTGACTTTGTGCACGAATCTGGCTAAACTGATTTCTTTATTGGATAGGATACCAAACGATGCCACCGGCCTATGACATTCGAGCTTATCAACCGACCGATCAGACACCGCTCATCGCGCTATGGCAGCAATGCGGCTTGCTGGTACCCTGGAATGACCCCATCAAGGATATAGAGCGCAAACTCAGGGTGCAGCCGGGTCGACCCGCGGATACCTTAGAGCATTAGACCGCGAATGCCATTGGCAACAAATTGAATCGCCAAGGCTGCCAAGAGGACGCCCAATAGACGTTGGATGATTTCATCCCCGGTCTTGCCCAGCCAGCGCCGCAATCGAGCCGCCAAGAGACTGAGGGCAACCGTCGCCAACAGTGTCAAGCCGGCCGCCAAGAGCACCTGAGATTTCTCAATCGAGCTGCCACTGTCGGCCATTAACAGCACGGTCAGCGTCAGCGTCCCGGGGCCAGCCATCAACGGGATGGTCAGGGGGTAAACGGTAATATCACCCACTTGCTGGGTATGCGGTTTATCTGGTACCGGTTCGCTGGTGATCATGCGGAAGGCGGTGTTGAACAGGAGTATTCCGCCGGCGACGCGTAGAGCATCCATGCTGATCCCCAAAGCGGCCAAGAGCTGCTGACCGTATAGGCCGAACAAGACAATAATAGTGGCGGCAATACCGAGTGCTTTTAGCAGCGTTCGGGCACGGCTTCTGAAGCTCTGCCCTATGGTCAGAGAGTAGAAAATCAGCGCACAACCGATTGGGTCGATGACCACCATGTAGCTGGCGAGCGCATTAAAAAAGAAGGTACTATTCACTATCTTGGACGCCTGTGTAAGGGACTGCCGCTTGCGATGGCATGAAATGGGGTCATAAATGTAGCTTGCGCTGGCCTTAGTCCGCCAGAGTAATCCGACTCGACCGCCAGCCCAGTCTGCAATAGAGATCTTGCCGGCGAATCCCAATGGCAAAAGGGTGGGTCATGATGGTTGCGAGTCTAACCCGAATAGGCTCAATCCCGCTATCATCTGCCCGTTTTCGTCGCTTTTAAGACCTGAGCCACGCCCGGAGGGTAGGCCAGACTGGCTATCATATTGGTTCGCACATTTGAATTCGATTCTATAAACCTTTTGAATTACGTCACAAAAGCTAGAAGACTTCCGGCAACTTTGTCACAATAGGCTATTAATGATAGAAAATATCTGCCCATCGGCAGGTTCAAAAACGGAATTGTATATATTAACCACATTGGCAGGTAATTGAGACATGGCAGGATGCTGCTGCTCAATTAATATTGCCAGTGACTGTAAATCGAGGGATGCAATGGACCAGGAATTAGACGGATTGGAACACGCTATCGAACAGGCAGAGGTCGAAAAGCGTGCTTTCGTAAAAGAAAACCCCAACGGTGGCGGTGACAAGGGTGAGCGCATGCGGCTGTATGGCAAGGTAGAAGGCGCACGCAAAGCATTGCGCAACTATAAACGAGCCAACCCGCATCTGTTATAGGTCCAATCGGTACGCAACCGCCCAGGTTGCGTACTCAAGCCCCGATAGAATTCCATCCAGCTAACGCCCCCAGACAGGCTAGAATCCGAACCTAGGTCGAATTTCCGACGGTTAGGAGCCCTTCAAGCCATGCGCGCACTACCAGCAGCCATGCTGCATGATAGAACCTTAGGCAATAAAACCGAGTGTTTGGTCACCAATGGAACCGGCAGTTTTGCCAGCCTGGCCATCAACGGTGGTTTGAGCCGGAAATTTCATGGCCTGCTGATCCATGCGGCCGTCCCACCGATGGACCGGATGCTCACCTGGCACGGCTGCATCGAACGCCTCGATGGTCACAGCCTCGATGCCCGCTGTTGGCTCAGCGGCAACGACGTCGCCGGTGACGCCGGTGAACGCTATCTGACTCATTTCTGCGCGACACCATTACCCACCTGGCTGTATCAGGTCGGGGGTAGCCTACTGCAAAAAGAACTCTTTATGGTTCAAGGTCAAGACACCACGGTGATCCGCTATACGCTATTGAGCGCGCCTACCCAAAGCGTGACGCTTAACCTGGCGAACTATGTTCACTTCCGGCCCGCTGGCGAGCACTGCCAAAAATTGAGCGCCCATGACATTCAAGATTGGGCCGTTCATGCGGCACAGCATTGTGTCCAGGCAATGGGCACTAGCCTGCGTCTGGATTGCCAAACCCCTGGCGAACGGAGCCACCAGCGCTGTCATTGGCTGGCACCTTGCGTCGACCAACAATGCCACGATCTACTCTATGCCATCGAATTGGAAGATCAGGGCTACCCACAACGCGATAGCAGCCTCAAGATCCATCAGGCCAATATCGACCTCTATGTGGGCGAGAGTTGTTATATGGTGGGCACATTGGCCGAGCACTGCCCCGATGGCTCCATAGAATACCAGCGCACCCTGACCCGCCGTGAGCAGCGCTACCACCCCAATGACTTCGCCAACGATCTGGCTCACAGCGCCCTGCAACTGGTCGCCGATCGGGAATCGGTTCAGAGCAAGACCATTCTCGCCGGCTTTCCATGGTTTGGTGATTGGGGGCGGGATACGATGATTGCCCTGCCCGGCATGACCTTAGTGACCGGCCAGTTTGATATCGCCCGGTCGATACTGAAAACCTTTGCCTATTACCTTAATGGTGGCATGTTGCCCAATAAGTTTCCAGATCGCAGGGGCGATGATCTTAAATACAACAGCATCGATGCCACCCTATGGTTCTTTTGGGCCATCCAACAGTATATTGAGTACAGCGGCGATTGGGACTTTGTTCAGGCAGAACTCTATGACGACCTTAAAGATATTATCCACGCCCATCAACGAGGCACCCGTTATGGCATCAGCATGGCTGACGACGGCCTAATTCAGGGCGGCGATAGCGACACTCAGCTAACCTGGATGGATGTTCAATTCGATGGCTATGCAGTCACCCCCCGCTACGGCAAGGCCGTGGAAATAAACGCTCTCTGGTACAACGCCCTGTGTTTTGCGCAACAGTGCTCTGACCGCTTTGAGGACCACGCCAGCCAGTATCAAGCGCTTATGCGCACCGTCAAAAGCAGTTTTCAGACGTTATTCTGGAACGACACACTTCAATGCCTGTACGATTGCGTCACCCCAGAGCAGACCATCGACGACGTCCGCTGTAACCAAATTATCGCCGTCAGCCTGCCCTACTCGCCACTCGACCCCGCACAGCAAGCTGCGGTGCTGCAGGTGGTGCACCAACAACTCTATACCCCCGTTGGTTTACGCAGTTTGAGCACAGGGCACTCGGACTATAGAGGCCAGTATTACGGCGCGCTGCGGGAGCGTGACCTGGCCTATCATCAGGGCACCGTTTGGGCCTGGCCGATGGGCGCCTTTATCGATGCGGTCATGAAAGTTCACAACGATCCCGTCTTGGCGGCGCAATTGCTCACCGGTTTGAAACATCACTTTTATCATGAGGCTGGCATTCAGGGGGTCTCAGAGGTGTTCGATGGCGACGCGCCGCATAAAGCTCGCGGTTGCTTTCATCAAGCCTGGTCGGTCGCCGAGTGTCTGCGCGTGGTCAGCCAGTATGGCTTGGAGGTGCCGGATTAATGAGGCGGGTTATCCGGACGGATAACTCGCCTAGTCCTACCAAAGGCCAGAGCCCTTGGGCTTGACTCTATTGGTCTGAAGATTCCCCAGCATTCGGTTCGTTCTTCTTGGCTTTACCCCAAGGGTTAGCGTCCGCATCATTCGGCTCGCGGCGTTTGGCCTTGCCCCATGGATTGGCATCGTCGGTTTTCGTTTCACTGGCTTTAGCCTTGTCCCATGGCTTGGCATCACCGGTATTCGAATCGTTAGCTTTGGCCTTGCCCCACGGATTGGCATCGCCACTACTCGAGTCGCCGGCTTTGGCCTTGCCCCACGGATTGGCATCGCCACTATTCGAGTCGCCGGTTTTAGCCTTGCCCCACGGATTGGCATCGCCACTATTCGAGTCGCCGGCTTTGGCCTTGCCCCACGGATTGGCATCGGCGTCCTTAGAGACACTGCGCGAAGCCTTGCCCCACGGGTTACTATCATCGCTCGACGCGGCGGGGCGGTTGGACCGTTCCCAAGGCTTAGCGCCTGAGCGCTCCTGCCGAGGGCCTTTGGACCTACTGCCTGGCCGATCGTTACGCGGGCCCTGGCTACCGGCATTGTGGCCAGGTCTGGGTTTATTGGCCGCTGCTAGGTCTTTTTTGCGTTGAATTTCAGCCAAGCCTTCAAGGGTCAGCACCACTGGCTCGCCCGGAGTTTGGTCGTCTGGGACAATGCGATCGCGCGGCGGCAGGGCAAATTGCTTATCATCGGGCCGCGGCAAGTGCTTAAAGCGGTACAGATAAAAACCCTCTAGCTTCTCGCGCGCCCAATCGGTCTTGCGCAGGAACTTGAGGCTACCCTTGATGGTCGGGTTGGTCTTGAAACAGTTTATATTTATGGCGGCGGCTAATATTTCCCAACCGTAATGATCCACTAACTCCGTCAGTAAGGCTTCCAACTTTAGGCTGTGTAATGGATTATTGGTATAGAGATCTGTCATGGGGGTTCCTAAAACAACAATCAACTCAAAAAAACGTTCCGGCCAAGCCGACGCCCTATTCTACTGCGTCCCCAGCTGAAAGCAAAACGCCTATTCACGCCAATGCCTGCCGAGCCGGCTTGTGAGCCAAGATAGACCGATGTTATCACGCGAAGACGGCTCGGAAGTTCCTTAGAGACTCCCGCGCCGGTAGAGTTGATGCAATTTAGGCTTGAAAAAGCCTGGATAGTAATCCGACGCTCAGGCAAGCCACTTCGGTGCCTTAGGGCGGCGCGAGAAGAGCAGAGCCGCTAACCCCAGGGCAAGCAGGCCTAGGGTGCTGGGCTCGGCCACGTCCGTGACGGCCGAATAGAGTGTTAAAACCGAATTACCGACATAGAAATCCCCCATCAACGATTTGATACTCACATCGAGGAAACCATTGGTATTGAGGGCCGCTAAGGCACCAAATTCAAGGTCGCCGGAAAAACTGTGACCAAAGGTTATACCGCCGCTATCCCAATCTAAGGCATCAACCTGAAAGAGAATGACCTCGGGCCCGTCGAACCAATGTTGAGAGTCGTCCCAGACGCTTACCTCGAGTAACCCACCAGTTACATTACCTAAGGCAAAGTCGTTGTGGTCATTCAAATCGTGCTGGTAGGCATAGCCGCCCAACCAATCGACAAATTCTCTCTGCACGACCGTGTCGACAATAATGCCCGCAACGGCAAAATTGGCCAGCACCATTGTTAGTAGTAGTAACCAGACTCGCTTAAATCCCTTCATATTCGCCTCCATGTAACGCTATTATTTAAAGTGCATTTACTACTGTCTATATGCAGCAAATCTAATGCCAAGCCCCTACAGAGCGCAGATGATGGGATTTCGGATGGCGAAGTGGGCAACGCGAACGGGGGATATGTAAAACAATTCGACAGTTCGGCTGACCAACTGCGAGAGTGGTTCTGCCGATTAGGTTTGGGCTTCTTTAAGCCGACCCAGATCTATCACCACATCCGCACTCTTAACGGTTTCCGTCCGGTGTGCTACCAACATCAGCAACCCAAATCCCAATGCAAGGACTAGCAACAAGGCTTGTCGTTTCGTAACAACGCATCGTCTACAACTGCCTACATATAAAAGGTGAGACAACGGCGAAGATCTGCAGGAAAAACGATAAAACGACAATTGTCACTAACTTCCATTTTAGTCCAAATATTCGTTTCCAAAAGTGGGAGAGGGTTAAGGCACGCGTAACCTTTTTTCCTCAAACTTTTCCGTTGGCGTCAATTCAAGTGCAATACCTGTAAAATGCTTTGAAAACTCAGCCCGAGTATATTTTACTTCGCCAACAGCCGGATCTAAAACGGTAATACTTTTCTTACCTACCGACTTGAGCACCACGAAATAATTCAAATCCCAGTGCAGAATACAGGGTAACTGAAGCTTCGATATATCGACCATGTCGAGTTGCAACGCTCGCCCAGCCAATTCAAGCTTGGATGCAATATCCATAAGCTGCTTCAGATTTGCACCTTGTGACGATATTTTAAACTGATTACGCAACATAGTTAAATCTGACATATAACCATAATTACTTGCGACCATACCTATGCAGGCAAGACCGCATTCAGTAATTTCGGTTTGCAATATAACCTTCAACATAGATCTCAGCGACCCTCACTATAAACTTCTACAAACCCTTCCTTACAACGAATACCCCCAAGAACCAATAATTCTTCAATGTCCATGTTACATTCAGATAAGCCATCAATCCTGCCCTCAGCGGAACCGAGTAAAAACCTAAGAACCCCATTATTGTTTGTTATATTTAATATCGTGTCAGATCCGCCCAGGCCATGATTTATAGCCACCAAATGAGAAACAACAATTTTATTTTCTTCCATTGGAAAACTAAAGGTTAGTCCATATGCAAAAACTATATTAATAAACATAAAAAACCCCGAAATAAACGCCGGGAAAGACCCGGCTATTAGTTAACAGATATCACTAAATGAGTAAGATGAACTGCTCGCAGGAGTGCTCACCTCTACGGCCCCTCTTACTTTCGATCCGGAAGGCATGCCTCGACACAAATAATTTTTACTTTCTTTTACAGCCCTCTCAACTAATTTTTAGTAATTATTTTTCCTTTTAATTTTCACGACCCCTCTTCAAACGTTTCTATCTATTTGACACAGAAATAGCTTTCCCGCCGAATATCGAATTCAGAATATTATTCTCAAAAATCCTTACGGGAAATAAATATTTTCATTCTACTCCCTAAAACAATTAAGCGACCAAATCCTTGGCTCCATTTAATTTGGCAAGATTAATGACAATGTCAGCACTTTTAATCGTTTCTGGACGGTGAGCAACAATGATCCGGGTGACATCCATTTTCCTGATATTGGTGTTGACTACAGATTCCCGCTCAACATCTAAATGGCTTGTGGCTTCGTCTAAAAATAGCAGCTTGGGTTCACGATAAAGAGCACGAGCTAAAATAACCCGTTGTTTCTGACCACCACTTAGGCTTGTGCCCATGTCCCCTACCAACGTTTGGTATTGCATACCAAACTTTTGAATGTCGTCATGCACAGCAGCATTCATTGCACAAAGGGCAATTTTTTCGAAGTCGAGCTTTGGGTCAAAGCAAGCAATATTGTCAGCCACTGAGCCAGAGAGTAATTGATCATCCTGCATCACAGCTGCTATTTGAGTTCGGTAATCATCACGCTTATTGATATCCACACCATCCACAAGAATTTGGCCACTGTCCGCTTTTAATAACCCCATCATCACTTTTAGCAGGGTAGTTTTACCACAGCCGCTGGGTCCGACGATGGCAGCCGACTGCCCAGATGCGATACTAAAACTAATGTTTTCAAAAATAGGATCTTCAGTTTCTGAATAACGGAAGGTTAAATTCTTTACTTCTAGGCTACCGTTCATATCGGGAAGATTCTGTAGGCTTGTAGTATGACGGTCCACATCTTCTGCTTGGGTAAAAGCAATGTCTGCCAAACGATCCAAGTGCAAACCGATCATTTTGTACTCAATTAGCATGCCTATCAGTCCGCTCACCCTAGAGACAAATTGCCCCTTATAGCTCAAAAACGCATAGAGCATACCTAATGTCATAGTATTGGACATTATTTCGGTTGCTAATAGAAGTATCACAACTATATTCTCAATACCAAATAGCAAGCCATTGATTACGCCAAAACCAATGCTCCATTTTGCAATCTTCACGTCAGTATTTATTGCATCTGCATAGTGATTTTGCCAAATATTCTGACGATCCCGCTCACGCTGAAAAAGCTTAATAGTTTGGATAGCACGAATGGTCTCCATAAAGTTTGAATCTTCTTTCGCATAAGCCACAATACTCTCTTCATTCAGTCGTTTGAACGGCCGAAAGAGTAAAAGTCGAAGGAGCAGATAGACAGTCAATACACTACAAACGACCATGGTTACCTTTATTGAGTAAACCAACATTGCCACAAACGTAACAATCGCCATCACACCATCCAATACAGTTGAAACCAACCCTGTCGTAAACATGTCCTTTACATTTGAAATAGAACCAAAACGCGAAACTATATCACCCATGTGACGCTTTGAAAAATATACAGTAGGAAGGCGAATAAGGTGGCGGAAGAGATTTGTAGCCATCTGATAGTTCAACTTCGCTGACAAATGTAGTACAACGAAACTCCTCATGGCATCAACAGCCATATTGATCAACATCAGTAATCCAAAACCAAGTGAAAGCACTAGCAAGAGGTTCTTATCAGACCGCATAAGAACATCATCAACGACCGTTTGCATATAAAGTGGAGATACTATCGAAAATGCCTGTAACGTAAGTGAGAGCGAAATGACAATAATAAGTGAACGTTTAAGTCCAAATATTTTACTCCAGAAATGAGCTAAAGAAAGCTTATGAATATCTTTAACTTTTTCAAAGTTAGGAGTTGGTGTAAGTTCCAAAGCAATGCCTGTAAAGTGTTTGGAAAAATCTAAAATGGAATAAGCTAGCTCTCCGGAACCAGGATCCAAAATAACGACTCTTTTCTTAGAGACTGATTTCAAAACTACAAAATGATGAAGATCCCAATGGACAATGCAAGGTAATTGTAGTTGTTTTATTTCGGAAAGATCAACTTGTAAAGCTCTTCCACTCAAGTTCAAATTTGCCGCAATAGCATTTAATTGCTGCAAACTCGTCCCATGAGAGGAAACACTAAATCTATTACGCAAACTGTTTAGGTCGGTTTTGAATCCAAAATAGTTCGCAATCATTCCCACACACGCAAGTCCACACTCTGATGATTCTGTTTGCAGTAAAACTTTTAGTGTACTCAAATCTACTCCTTGAAAATTGGAAAAAATTAAGTTCAGCTATAACCTCGATAATAACGAGTCCAGACATATAAAAGTCTTCAAAATTAAAATTTTTGAATAGTTATTCACATTTCCTCTTACTATATAGTTAAAATTAGACATCCGCATATTGAGTAACAGAGTTAACGATAAATACGTTGAATAGTTTGATAAATAGTTAAAGCTTGGTTTCGCTTAGAGATACATCGCTGGATTACCTACTCCAATATAAGCCCGTATTGCGCCAGCTTATCCGCGAGATCGATCAATTTTTTGTTGTTATTATGAAACTCTATATCACTACATCGAGCATCGTTTCTCAGTCTCTCCAAAGCGAATTTAAAGGACTTGCCATACACAATTTCTATCTCAGCATTAAAATAATCATCCTTGGTACTCCAGCTGACATCACTATTCGCCAGCAGCGAGCTCTCATCAATATTTATACTGAGATTTGGCCCGAAATAACATGCTGACCAGTAATACTCATCAGATGAGTATAAAAAGCTATTAAGTGGGCCAACACTAAAAGGTAAGCTCAACCATTCTTTATTTTTATCTAATTTTTCGTCATATCTATAGCTGACGTTAAATTCTCTTTTATTATAATTCTCGCTTCCTAGTTGTAAATATTCTCTAGAAGGTGCGAAAGTTGAGCCACTGAGAAAATAATCATACATTGGCAATAGATCTATTTCGTCTAGCCTAGGTATAACCTTATGTAGCTTACTCAAGTTAGATCCTGACTCGAAATATGAAAATTCAATATTTTCGAGTTCCTTGTCTATTTTAATATTAATATCAAACTCGTTTTCAAACGCCTTGGCCTTTTGCGCATATACATCATAAGCTGGACTTGTAGAGTAGAAGTTAAGCATAAAACCAAAGCTGCTCGGATCTATATCAGTCACTTCAATAAGTGCATCCTCATCAGGTAGGTATAGTGCTAGGTGATCTCTACCAAATTCATGTTTTGTACTAGCACTGACGTTCCCTAAAAACGAGTAGGATGAATTCGTGATCATAGGTCGTGCCGCTACGTTACTTTTTTCCAGTAAGTACTGAGTCATCATTACATAGGCTTCACAATCCCCATAACCTGAATTAAGTATGGAGTCCATAGATTCCATTGGACCCACTCTATATTGGACTAATTCATGAACCTTGGAAGCCCAATACCTTACTTTATTAATCTCAGACTCTGGTTGGAATTTAAAGTTTATTGCGTAAAGACTGTCTAAAAAATGACTACCCGCCGAATAGTGGCGTTCGTACTCACGAAGATAAATTTCGTAGACAAGTTTTACATACAAGTCCTCATTAAGCGGACTTATAAAGCAATCCCGTTGTATTAAATGGGGGCTTGAGATTTCATTAACGCTATTAGGACAGTGCGAATATAATTCCGTATCTTTATCAAAATAGACTTTTAGTCCAACCTTGCCAATAGTCCAATTTACCCATTGTTTTTTGGTCAAGAAATCAGTATTCTCATTTTCTAATTTATACTGATAAAAAACCTCTTGCTCTTTAGATTCAGTAAATACAAAACTATATTTCCCAGAAGCTTTAGAGATTGTCAATTCATCCTTTTCTTTGGATTGCTTTGACTGCAGATCGGCACTACAGAACGCACTACCAAAAATCGCTAAAGAGATAGAGATCAAAATAATAATTCGCTTCATTTAGATTACACCCAACTTATAGAAAATAGGGCGGCACCAGCTACCCTATTGTTCGAAACAACTACTATTGACCTATACTTTTCAAATAGTCTGCAGTTTTGTTTACGAGTTTTTCTTGATTTTCAACTGCGCCACTACAAATTTCTGCAATTGGTATGTTTTTGTATGGGGTCTGATCTGACGCTGCACCTACTTTTTCACAAAGCTTTTTAGCTTCCTCGGCAGAAATCCCATTCGAGTCTGAACTGGAATCTGAATTAGAGCTAGAACTAGAGCTAGAGCTTGCTGATGACTTTGTAACTTCTACTTTTTTCTTGAACAATTTCCAACCACCAAAAACTTCTGATGTTTCCAATGAGCTAAGTGCTTTCATTTTACTTTCCTTTTCAATTACACAACCCCGGTCATCTTGGCGAATCCCTCAGAAGTTGCTTTTAGTTTACAAGCAAGTGAACCATTTCACTAACTCGATTCGCTCTATGAGCAAATTCCTTCTTACCTTCAAAACACCTTACTTAACCAACAACCGGCCCTGGTTTTTGCAGTAGCAATAGGTTAACCGCTAATTTGGGTGATGTTCGCACTGGCTGACGAACTGCGAAAACACTGCAATCTGCGCCTTGTATTTCCACTAATTTTTTTGAATCGATATTTTTCATCAGCTTTCCTTTTCAAGTAATATCGCTTAACTCGAAATACCTCATCCCTTTTCGCGTGTCGTTTGAAGGGGCTTCCGGTCATCTTGGCGGATATATCATGGGGCACCCCGCTTTCATCACAGTTGTGATTTTTAGTCGTCCTTTAAATATTTCGTGAGCAGGCTTGCTCCTACCTTACAAGGCGCCAATTACAACCGACCCTGCAAACTAAACAACGGCTCAAACAACCACTCCAAAAGCGTCCGTTCAGCCAACTTAATGTCAGCCTCCAACGAGATACCTTCCTTCAACGGGAATGTCTTGCCATAAGCGTTGACGGTCTGCTGCTCCAACCTAGCCGTGACGCGATACATCGGCTCCTGGGCATCAATGGCCAAGCCACTCAGCTCATTGGGCAACAATACCGTCTGGGAGACCCCAATGATGGTCGAGTTATAGAGCCCAAATTTTTGAAAGGTAAAAGCGGAATAGCGCATCTTTACTGTTTGGCCGACTTCAACGAAGCCAATGGCCCGGGCTGGCACCAGCAACTCGGCTTCCAACTCGCTACCCTCCGGCGTAATGGTCATCAGCGGAACAGTGCTTTGCACTTCCTGGCCTTCACTGACTTGGATATTACTGACCCTGCCGGCACGGTTAGCCTTGACGATGTAGGCGCGCTCACCGTGCAGTTGGGCAATACTCTGCGCCAAACCCGATAGACTATTTTGCAACTCGCCTTGGCGGTTGAGTTGGTCGAAGCTAAGGCCGGCTTGCTGAAGGGTCAATGACTTGATGGCATCGCGTTGGGCGTCGAGGCTGCGCACCAATTCCTGGTATTGGGCCTGCAGGTTGAGCAGCTTCTCTGAGGCACCGCCCAGGTCGGCATCCGATGCCAGCCCCTTGCTGCTCAGGGTGTCTATATTGGCCTTCTGGCGGTCTGCCAGGGCAATTTGGTCGCGCAATAGTTTTTGCTGCGTTTGAATATGACGGATACTGGTTTTTGTGGCGGCAATGGTCTGGTCTAGATCCATCTGCTTGTTGTCGTACACAGACGGCAGGCGGGTCAATTGGCTTTCCAGTATCTGTTGTTGGGATTGGTATTCCTCAAGCAGCACGGCTTCCAGATGCTCGCCGCTGGCGAGTATGCGGTCGCCATTGATCATAAACAGGGGCTGGCCCTCAACCACCAGGCTTCGGTCCTGTACGAACAGCTGGCGCACTATACCGGTGGTCGAGGCGTATACCTTGATCACGCCCTGATCTGGTACTAAAAAACCCTGCACCGTTTCTTTCCGGGCGTAGCTGCCCTGCACCAGCAGCACAGCGGCGGCAGTGACGAAAATCAGAATAACAAGGGTTATTAACGAATAGGACAGGGGTGGCACAACCAGTACCTCGCCCAGTAAGCGGTCTTGCTGTTTGTCCACCGCCTGCTTGCGGAACAGGCCATGACGGGCTTCTGTTGGCTCCGCTGCATCGTCGGGTGGATTGGCCACATAACTGGTCATACAAAATCCTTTTTATTGCTAGGGCACAAGACAATTCCTACTGTCTAGCTTGAAGCGCTTCCGCTTCTCTTGGAAATAACATTACCAAAAAAATATTTTTAGGCAATTTATTTTTTTGAAAAATTATTGTCGTCGGAAAAACCAAACAAACTAAACGGGTATGAAATATTAGAATAGTATTGAATATTGGCTTTGACGCCGGGCACTATGCAACCGCATAGGGAGCGATAAATCCGATTAGCGCTTAGACTATAGAGGCCAATATTAAATTCGACATTGCTTCACTAACACCCTATCCGGGTACCGAGTGAATCGTATCCAATCGTTTTTATATCAAAAAATATTTTTTCGAACAGCAATCAAATCGGCAATTACAGCGAGGTTGAACACTGCTTAGTTTGATTCAGGGTTTTCATCATACTTAGCACTAGGGTGATTGAAGTACTGAGGAGGGAGACGGAGGAGGATGGTACCAACGGACGAACGATTGGGATGTATTTTCCCCAAACGAAAAAAAGCAGCCCTAAGGCTGCTTCTTAAAATATGGAGCGGGAAAGGAGATTCGAACTCCCGACCCCAACCTTGGCAAGGTTGTGCTCTACCACTGAGCTATTCCCGCTAGTTTGAATCAACGCTTTCACCGTTTGACTCGTTGTTCTCTGTACGTATCACTGAAACAGTGAAATGGCATCCCGTAGGGGACTCGAACCCCTGTTACCGCCGTGAAAGGGCGGTGTCCTAGGCCACTAGACGAACGGGACACTGCGTAGCTGAAGAACGAGCGCTATATTAACGATTATATTTTTCAATGCAACATTTTTCTTATACAAATCAATGAATTAACCAACTTTCTTTTGCTCCTGTACAATTTTTGATTCATATCGCGAACAGAGCGTCTCCCACGATTCGCACTGCGGGCACTGCCAGCGCATCGGTTCGGATTGGAATCCGCACTCGGTGCACTGGTGCACGTCCGATTCCGCTAACGACTGACGCTGTAACGCCGGACTCAAGACCGCCATCACCGATGCCGATAACGTCTGCTGCTGGTTGAGCCAATAGAGGGTCAATGGATAGGAATCACCCGACATAACCTGCAGCTCGAGTTGCTTTTGCCATTTGGGTGTCAATGCCGTGCCGCTGGACTGATGCAGCTCAACGATCGCCTCCAGGATGCGCACCGATGGATGGTCTGGGTAGAGCCGCTGTAAGAAGGTGAGCAGGCTCGCCTGCTGCCCTTCTCGCTGCACGAGCGCCAGCAAGGGCGACAGGGCCAGGTGCACGCGGCGGGGGTCATTGCGCAACAACCGCTTGTATGACCGGATTGCGGCGGTAAAACGTTGCTCCTCGGTGGCGATTTGGGCCCCGAGCAGATCGACGCGCGCGCCAACGGCGAGTTTGCGCGCCTTCTTCAGTACTTTTTGCACCAGGGCAGGTGCCAGAGTGGTTTGCACTTGCAGCACATATTCACAATAGAGGTTGACCAGGCGCACCCCACCAGAGCCTGGCAAGCCATACTGCTCGACCAACTCCACGGCACGGTGCCAATCTTGCTCGCTTTCCAGTATCGCCAACCAGAGCCGGAAAGCTTGCCGAGAGTGATCCTCATCGGCATCCACTAACGCCCGCCGCAAAACCTCTTCTGCGTGCCCTAGGACCCCTGCGGCGTAGTAGTCTTGTGCAATCTCTAAACTCAGCTCGGCCGAGCTGTGGCCGGCTATTTCGGCCTCAGCGATGGCTTCATGCACCGATACGGCCTTGTCAAACTCGCCGCGACGCCGGAACAGCTCCGCCAGCGCGAGATATATTTCGACGTTTGCCGCACTTATGGGAAATTTATTGAGCCAATCGGCCACATCACCTTCGAACGAGGTCAGGTCGAAGTGGTAGTCGCCCAAAATAAAGCGACGTCCGGCAAAGCGGGCAGGCAAAAATTTACGGAACAGATTTAACCAGGTAACCATGAATGCGCTCAGCGTTTTCCGACCAAGCGCCCTAGGACCAACCCTAAGAAAAGACCTGTGATCAGAAAGGTAAAATAGATAACAAAGGCCGGCACAGCCGGTAAGGTCCAGGCGGCAAAGCCAAAGACAAGGGGGGCACTATTGGCCCAGCCGACCAACCAACCCGCCACTAAAACCAACAACACTCCAACAAATTTAATAACACCCAAAGCTACAATAACTCCTGTTGAGCGCTCGAGAGCGACTTATTCGTCTAGGCTATCGTTCACCGACTCACGTAATTCTTTGCCCGGCTTGAAATGGGGTACAAATTTACCCTCCAATTCAACCGATTCACCGGTTTTCGGGTTGCGGCCGACTCTGGGCGAACGATAATGCAGCGAGAAACTGCCAAAGCCACGAATTTCAATACGTTCGCCGGCCGCTAAGGCCTGTGCCATATGGTCTAACATCGTTTTAATGGCCAGTTCAACGTCACGCACTGATAACTGACCTTGACGGTCAACTATCCTTTCAATCAGTTCGGACTTGGTCACACCTGAATCCCCCCAATGCGGCATCTAATAATCGCTTAATATTTAGACTAAAGCAGCGGCCGAGATAACACAAGTAATTATTTTTAAACGATTTTTTGTCATTTTGGGCAATCCGACCCGGCTTTTACCAGGCTCTGAAATCAGCCCGGCATAAGCGTCGAATTAGGCAAGGTTAGCCGTGGTGGTGGGGCATTTCGTGCAGGCATAAAAAAAGCCGGCTCAAGGCCGGCTTTTTTATCTAAGAGTGACCCGTCCTGAAATAAGTTGACACCTTGGAGACTTATTTATGGAATCCTGTTCTAACACAGGCCGAAAGCGCACTCAGCGTGATTACACCCTGGCCTTTAAATTGTCAGTGGTCGACCAAGTTGAAAAAGGCGAACTCACCTACAAACAGGCTCAAAAGCGCTACGGCATTCAAGGCCGATCAACCGTTTTGGTGTGGCTTCGTAAGCATGGTACCTTGGACTGGACCTCTCAACGTGTAAAACCCCTCATGAATAAAGAAACCCCAGAACAAAAAATTAAACGGCTCGAGAAAGCCCTCGAAGACAAAGAAGATTACATTTACCTGATGGATGAAACGATCAAGCGAGTCGACCAGATTAAGGGGACCTCTTTCCGAAAAAAGTTCTTAGAGTTGTTGCCCGAGAAGCTCAAGCAAGAGGACGAATGACACTGGCTCGAAGCTGTCGTTTGATAGGTATTTCTCGACAAGCCATGTATCAAGAGCTTGCTCGAAAACGCCAAAAATCAACGGCGCTATCACCCGTACTGGACTGGGTATATACGATACGTCGTGACTTGCCGCGCTTAGGTGGCCGGAAGCTCTACCACCTTTTGCAGCCAGAGCTCCAACGGCAACAGATTAAACTGGGGCGGGATGGTTTGTTTACGCTATTAAGGCAGCATCGTCTCTTAATCATGCCGGCACGTCAGTACCGTAAAACCACGCACAGTAAGCATTGGATGCGAAAATACCCAAACCTATACCAGGGAATGGCCATTGACCGACCAGAGCAGGCCTATGTGAGCGATATCACATACTTGGAAAGTCGAGAGGGGGTGCATTACCTCTCGTTGGTGACCGATGCGTATTCTCGAAAGATTGTAGGTCATCACGTCAGTGATGATCTGTCAGCGAAATCCGTGGTAAAGGCATTAGACCAAATGCTTATCGAACGACAGAGCAGAGAACGGGCCATTCATCATTCGGACCGAGGACTACAATACTGTTCTGAGCTGTATCAATCACGCTTGGCGTCACAAGGTATCACGCCTTCAATGACCACAGGCTACGATTGTTACCAGAATGCGTTGGCAGAGAGGATTAACGGCATTCTAAAACACGAGTTCTTAATCCATCAATACAAAGACAAAGAGGAGCTGGAGCAGGTCGTGAAAGAGTCAATCGATGCGTATAATCACAAACGACCGCACAGCAGTTTGGGGATGCTAACCCCAGCAAGCGTGCATGAAAAAGCCAACTGAGATGCTCAGTTGGCTCAATAAAAACCGTCAACATATATTAGGACGGGTCAGAGTTAAGCTCTTAGTTATTACCTTCTTCGAGTTTAGCCTTGATCAGGTCACCAATGTTGGTTGGGCCAGATGCTTCGATGGTCTTCTCTTTCAGGTCTTTAACAGCTGTTTTCTCGTCAGCAAAGTCTTTCGCTTTGATCGACAGGCTGATGACGCGGTTTTTGCGGTCAACACTGATGATCTTGGCTTCAACGGCGTCGCCTTCTTTCAACACGTTCCGGGCATCTTCTACCTTGTCACGTGATATCTCAGAAGCCTTCAATATGCCTTCGATGTCGTCTTGCAGGGTTATGATGGCGCCTTTAGCGTCAACTTCCTTAACGATACCGTTAACAATCGCGCCCTTGTCGTTCTCTGAAGCGTATTCAGCAAACGGATCCATATCCAGCTGCTTAATACCTAAAGAGATACGCTCGCGTTCTGGGTCGATAGACAGGATGGTCGTTTCCAGCTCGTCGCCTTTCTTGTACTTACGTACGGCTTCTTCACCAGATTCGTGCCAGCTGATATCGGACAAATGTACCAGACCGTCAATGCCGCCTTCCAAGCCGATGAAGATGCCGAAGTCAGTGATTGACTTGATCTTACCGGATACCTTGTCGCTCTTATTGAAACGGTTACCGAAGTCTTCCCATGGGTTAACCACGGTCTGCTTGATACCCAAAGAGATACGACGACGTTCTTCATCGATGTCCAGTACCATTACTTCAATATCGTCACCAACCTGAACAACTTTGGATGGGTGGATATTCTTGTTGGTCCAATCCATTTCGGATACGTGAACCAGGCCTTCAACGCCTTCTTCCAGCTCAGCAAAGCAACCGTAATCGGTCAGGTTAGTGACCTTCGCAGTAACTTTAGCATCTTCTGGGTAACGCGCTTTGATATCAACCCATGGATCTTCGCCCAACTGCTTGAGGCCTAAAGATACACGGTTACGCTCGCGGTCAAACTTCAATACTTTAACGTCAATCTCATCGCCCACTTGCACGATTTCGCTCGGATGCTTAATACGCTTCCAGGCCATATCGGTAATGTGCAACAGGCCGTCTACGCCACCCAAGTCAACGAAAGCACCGTAATCGGTCAGGTTCTTAACGATACCCTTAACTTCTTGACCTTCTTGCAGGTTAGCCAGCAATTCTTCACGTTCTGCGCTGTTGCTCGCTTCGAGCACGGCACGACGTGATACAACTACGTTGTTACGACGTTGATCGAGCTTAATAACTTTAAATTCCAGTTCTTTGCCTTCCAAGTGCAAGGTGTCACGCACTGGACGGATATCAACCAAAGAGCCTGGCAGGAATGCACGAACGGATTTAACATCAACGGTGAAACCACCTTTGACCTTACCGTTAATAACACCAATAACCACTTCTTTTGCTTCGTATGCTTTTTCGAGTTCAGCCCATGCTTCAGCGCGCTTGGCTTTTTCGCGAGACAGACGAGTCTCACCAAAACCATCTTCAACCGCTTCCAGCGCAACCAGCACTTCATCGCCGATTTGGATTTCCAACTCGCCCGCATCATTTAAGAATTGAACGCGTGGGATCACACCCTCAGATTTAAGACCTGCGTGAACAGTAATCCAATCCGAGTCGATGCCAACTACAACACCAGTTACAATGGAGCCTGGCTCCATTTCAATCGTTAATAAGCTTTCTTCAAATAGATCAGCAAAAGATTCAGTCATTTATATTAAGTTCCTAAGCTTTAACGCCGCAAATAAATTCATTTACGACTTTACCGCAGTCCAGCTAATGCGGGTCTGTCAACATTACCTGAAAACACCGACGCTGCTGGCCATGTGGTGTTTCAAGGGGATAAAACCTGAGAGACAATGCCATGCATTTACGCTCAAATCAGGGTGGCGTATTATACTGATCGAAAGGCAAAACCCAAGCTTTTTAACGATGTTTCGGGGAGTTTTTTCCCGGTGCCCCGGTTTTTGGCAAGAACGTCTTGGTTCTTTGGGGCTATGACGGGTGCGGCCCACTCTGGTCGAATGGTCGCGAAATAGCGCAAGCCAGCCTAGACTAGGTTGCGTGTGCGCGCCTCGTTTTCGATATAGTCAACCACTTCGACAATCGTCATATTGGTGGTATCGAGCACAATAGCATCGTCTGCCGGGCGCAACGGCGCTATGGCCCGATTTTGATCCCGTTCGTCACGTTCAACGATATCCGTTAGAACGCGCTCAAATTCGACCACATCGCCCTTGGCCTGTAACTGCCGAACCCGGCGCTGGGCGCGTTCGTCGGCAGTCGCGGTCATAAAAATCTTGAGCGGCGCCTTGGTGAAGACCACCGTACCCATATCGCGACCATCAGCAACCAGTCCGGGCAACTCAGCAAAAGCGCGCTGACGCTTCAACAGGGCATCTCGGACCCGATGGTGAGCCGCAACAATAGAGGCATTGATGCCAACCTGCTCTTCGCGAATGTTTTCCGTCACCCGCTCGTCTTCCAGCATAATTTGCGTGCCATTAACGTCTTGGTCAAAGCGTACATCTAGGTGCTCAGCAATGACCGCAACGGCCGAGTCCTGGCTCAATTCAATGCCGTGGTTAGAAGCCGCCAACGCCGTCAGGCGATAGAGGGCACCGGAATCCAAAAAATGCCAACCCAAACGGCCCGCCAAAAGCATACTCACGGTGCCCTTACCGGCACCACCCGGCCCATCGAGGGTTATTACTGGAGTTTCGGTGTTCATGCCTTGTCCTTTTACTTCGGGTTACTTCACTTCTGGCGCGCATTCTTGCCATCTTAACCTCGAATAGCAACCCTTTGGCCGAAACTAACCCGGATATTTTGTTTGCTTAGGGTCTGAACATCGGCACAGGCAGTAACGGCAGGATCAGTCTTTTTGGCGCTCGGCGAGCATCTGAGTAAAGTGATCCCGGGCCGATTTTGCGCGCGTGAACACGGTGTGCAGCAGGTCGCCATCACCCTGTTCGATGGCTTGTTCCAGCATCGTCAAGTCAGCCTGAAAGCGTCGTAAAACGGAGAGCGTAGCGTCTTTATTGGTCAGAAAGATATCGTGCCACATGGTCGGGTCGGAGGCAGCAATGCGCGAAAAATCTCGAAACCCGCCGGCCGCGTATTTAAAAATTTCCCGATTGTCCGATTCACGCGCCAGCGTATCAACCAAGGAAAAGGCCAACAGGTGAGGCAAATGGCTGGTGGCTGCCAGCACCTCATCGTGCCGTTCTACGCTCATTTCCACTACATCGGCACCGATCGCTTGCCAGAGTTGCGTAATCAGCTGAACGGCTGCGGGATCGCTCTCCGGTAGCGGCGTCAGAATATGCATGTGGCGATCGAACAGATCTGCTCTGGCGGCGGCTACGCCACTCTGCTCCGCACCAGCAATGGGATGTCCGGGCACAAAACAGCCTGGGAGAATGCCTAGGCGCGCGCGCACGGCGCGGACGACCTCACCCTTAACACTGCCGACGTCGGTTAACACCTGGAGCGAACCGATGAGGGGCTTGATATCGTCAATAACGTCACCGATGGCCATCACCGGCACTGCCAGCACCACGACATCAACCCGAGGCAAGTCGGCCAGATCGGTCACAGCCTGATCCAAGACCCCCAATGCGACCGCTTGGTCGGCCACGCCCAACGAGCGATCATGGCCCAGCACGAACACCGACCTGTCGTTGAGCCCCTGTGCTCGAATGGCTTTGCCAAAGGAGGCGCCAATCAGACCCAGGCCGATAATGAGGATGTTCAGTGGTTCGGTCATTCACTTACTCCCGGTCGCACAATGGACCGCTTGAGCCTAATGGGCAGCACCATGCTTTACAGCACACCCTTGGGGTAGGATCCGAGGACTTTTACATCGACTGCCGTCTTCTTTAGGACTTCCATAGCTTCGATCACCGTTGGGTCGCTGATATGCCCGACAAAGTCGATAAAGAACACATAGGTCCAGTTACCCGATAAAGACGGGCGAGACTCCAATCGAGTCATATCAATCCCAAAATCATTGAACGACTTTAACAGATGATAGAGCGCGCCGGGCTCATTGCGCATCGAAACCACCAGCGACGTCTTATCGCCACCCGACAGACCGACGTTCTGAGTGCCAATAATCAGGAAGCGGGTCGAGTTATCGGGCGAATCTTCTATTTTGGTCTCAATAATCTCCAGGTCATAGAGTTCAGACGCCATCTCACCGGCGATCGCTGCCGAGCTCCATTCGCCCTTTACCCGCTTCGCCGCTTCCGCGTTGCTGCTCACGGCGATCCGCTCTGCCAGTGGCATATGGGCGTCCAACCACTTACGACACTGAGCCAGTGACTGTTGATGACTGTAGACCCGGGTAATCTTATCGAGTCGAGTATTGGGACCGGCCATCAGATGATGGTGAATGCGCAACTCGACTTCACCACAGATCTTGAGGTTTGATGACATAAAGGTATCGAGGGTATGGTTCACCACGCCCTCGGTGGAGTTTTCGATGGGCACCACGCCGTATTGCACGGCGCCGGCCTCGACCTCGCGAAACACCTCATCAATCGCCGGCATGGGCTTGGTAATCACCCATTGACCGAAATGCTTTTTAGCCGCCTGTTGGGTAAAGGTCCCTTCGGGGCCTAGATAAGCCACTTCGAGCGGCTTTTCCAGTGCCAGACAGGCCGACATGATTTCGCGAAACAGACGCGCCATGTCCTCATTGCCCAGGGGCCCTGGGTTACGCTCCATCACCTGACTGAGTACCTGTGCCTCGCGCTCCGGCCGATAAAAGACGGCACTGCCTGGATCCGCCTGCAACTTAACCGCTGCCACGCGCATGGCGCATTCGGCCCGTTGCGATATCAAAGCGACCATTTCGGTATCGAGCCGATCGATTTCTATGCGAAGCTTTTTAAGCTCGGCTTCTTCGTTACCAGGAAGGATTGGGGTCTTATTATCGGTCATAGTTATTCTCAAATAGGTGGCGGAACTCGACGGGTGCCTGCGCGGGCGCCTGAACAATAAGCGAATCGTTAGGATAAAAAAAAGGTATCGCTATTATAGAGCGATTGTCAGCGCCGCGCATATCCAACAGGTTATGGGTATAGGGGGCTCCGCAAAGGCGATGTAATATGGCTTCGGCGGCGGCAAGCACCGCCGAAGTTGGTTGGCTGATGACGGCCGACAGCAACGTCGGCCCAGGGCAAAGATTATCGACTTGCGCAGCCACGTTCAGCGCCATACGACACTCCGATTACTAGGCTTCAGGCGACTCGTCATCGGCCGGCGGCTCATCATCGGTATCCACTGGCGATGACTCATCGGCAACATCGATAGGATCGACACGGTTACCGTCGTCTTCCTCAAACTCCGGTACGTCCTCTGGCTCTTGAATGCGCTCAATACTGACCAGCTTTTCATCTTCTAGCACTCGTATCAGCGTCACACCCTGGGTGTTACGACCTAGGGTCGAGATCTCATCGACCCGGGTCCGCACCAGCGTACCCTGATCACTAATCAACATGACCTCATCGCCTGGAAAGACCTGGGTCGCCGCAACCAGTTTGCCATTGCGCTCACTGGTAACCATTGCGATAACGCCCTTAGTGCCCCGACCCTTGGTTGGGAACTCGGCAATCAGTGACCGCTTACCGAAGCCGCGCTCTGACGCGGTGAGGATCGAACCGTTTTCCTGGGGCACGATCAACGAAATTACCTTCTGGTCTGCGCCCAGGCTAATGCCTCGCACTCCCCGCGCAGACCGGCCCATGGCTCGGACATGCGCTTCTTTAAAACGCACAACCTTGCCGGCATCAGACAACAACATGACTTCCCGCTCGCCATCGGTTAGGGCTACGCCCACCAGATGGTCGCCGTCATCCAGAGACAGCGCGATCAGACCGCTACTACGCGGACGCGAGAAAGCATCTAAAGAGGTTTTCTTCACGGTGCCATTCGAGGTCGCCATAAAGATAAAATGATCAGCATCGTATTCACGAATCGGCAAAATAGCTGTGACTCGCTCATCAGGGTCGAGCGGCAACAGATTGACCATCGGCCGACCCTTGGCGGCACGACTGGCCTGGGGGATATCAAACACCCGCAGCCAGTAAACCTTACCCTTGTCGGTAAAACACAGGATGGTGTCGTGCGTACTGGCGACCATCAGATGCTCAATAAAGTCTTCATCTTTCAATGATGAGGCTGAGCGCCCCTTGCCGCCACGCTTTTGCGCTTCATAATCGGACAAGGGCTGAGTTTTGGCGTAACCGGCGCGAGACAGGGTCACGACCATATCTTCTTCGGTGATCAGATCTTCCATCGAGAAGTCTTGCCGACTGGCGATAATTTCTGTTTTGCGCTCGTCGCCGAATTCTTCCTTAACCAGCTCCAAATCCTCGCGAATAATCTCCATCAAACGCTCGTAGCTGCCGAGAATGCGCAGATATTCGCCGATATCGTTGATAATTTGCTTATATTCGCCAATTAACTTGTCGTGCTCCAAACCGGTTAGCTTCTGCAAGCGCATATCCAAAACCTGCTGAGCTTGCTCAGGCGATAAATAATAACGCTCGTCACGGACACCAAAGGCCTCGTCCAGGTCTTCAGGTCGGCAGACGTCGGCGCCAGCGCGTTCGAGCATGGTCGAGACATCGCCCAATATCCAACTGCGTGACAACATACGCTCTTTGGCTTCGGCACCTGTTGCTGATTCGCGAATCAGGCTGATCATTTCATCGATGTTGGCCAGCGCGATGGCCAGGCCCTCGAGTATATGGCCGCGTTGGCGGGCTTTACGCAGTTCAAAGACGGTACGACGGGTAACGACTTCTCGCCGGTGACGAACAAAGGCTTCGAGCAGCTGTTTGAGGTTGAGAATCTTGGGCTGGCCGTCGATCAAGGCCACTATATTGATGCCAAAGACCGTTTCCAGCTGTGTTTGGGCAAACAGATTGTTCAACAGCACGTCACCAGACTCGCCGCGTTTCAAATCGATGGCGATGCGCATGCCGTCTTTGTCGGACTCATCGCGCAGTTCCGAAATGCCTTCAATCTTCTTTTCTTTGACCAGCTCGGCGATCTTTTCGATCAACCGGGCTTTGTTGACCTGATAGGGTATTTCATTAACGATGATACTTTCGCGGCCCGACTTCTCGTTCACCACTATATCGGCTTTGGCCCGAATACGGATCCGACCGCGACCGGTGCGGTAGGCTTCGACTATGCCCAGACGACCATTAATATAGGCACCTGTCGGGAAATCTGGGCCCGGTATATGCTCCATCAAGCCATCGATGTCGATATCCGGATTATCAATCAAGGCCAACGCACCATTGACGACTTCGTTGAGGTTGTGCGGCGGAATATTGGTGGCCATACCGACGGCAATGCCGGATGAGCCATTGACTAACAAATTGGGGGTTCGAGTTGGCATCACGGCCGGAATCATTTCCGTGCCGTCGTAGTTCTCGACGAAATCGACGGTGTCCTTGTCTAGATCCGCCAGCAGGGCATGGGCCATTTTCTGCATACGAATTTCGGTATAACGCATAGCCGCCGGGGAGTCACCGTCGACCGAACCAAAGTTGCCTTGACCATCAACTAGGGTATAGCGCATCGAAAATGGCTGGGCCATACGAACGATGGTGTCGTATACCGCGGTATCACCATGGGGGTGGTACTTACCAATGACATCGCCGACAACACGGGCCGATTTCTTGTAGCCCTTGTTCCAATCGTTGCCCAACACACTCATAGCAAACAAGACTCGACGGTGCACCGGCTTCAAGCCATCACGGACATCGGGTAAGGCACGGCCAACAATAACGCTCATGGCGTAATCGAGATAAGACTGCTTTAGCTCTTCTTCGATGTTGACATTAAGTATCTCTTTGGCTATTTCACCCATGCTGGCTCACTGTCCTTTTTAAATGGCTAAACCGCGTTTCGGCCTGCCTTTATCTTGGTGACTAGGTTGACTGTTTGAAAGGCCGAAATCATACCACAAATCAATAAGATAGACAGGATTGGCGCAGGCATTTCCGTTTCGAACTGGCGAACCGGGACGCTTTTGTCTAGCATAGCGGTTTTGACCCAATAGACAGGATTACCAAGATGCAAAAAATCGATACATTAATCAGCGCACGCTGGGTGATTCCAGTAAACCAACGTCGTGACGTCCTAGACCATCACAGCGTTGCGATTGCCAATGGCGCGATCATCGCCATTTTACCGACATCCGAAGCCGTGGCGCAATACGCCCCGAATGAACATGTCGAGTTGGCCGATCAAGCACTGATTCCGGGGTTTGTGAACACTCATGGACACGCGGCGATGGCCCTGTTCCGGGGCATGGCCGACGACTTGGAACTGATGACCTGGCTAACCGGCCACATTTGGCCGGCGGAGGGTAAGTGGGTCAGTTATGATTTCGTCGCCGATGGCACCCTGCTGGCCGCGGCGGAGATGATTCGCTCCGGCACCACGACCTTTTCCGATAATTACTTCTTCCCGGATGCGTCTGCCAACAGCGTCATCAAGGCCGGAATGCGCGCCCAGCTGTGCTTCCCCATTATCGATTTCCCGACTGCCTGGGCACCGACACCGGATCAACATATCGATCAGGGCTTAAAGGTGATGGAACAGTATCAAAATCACAGCCATATCAAGGTTAATTTTGGCCCTCATGCCCCCTATTCGGTATCCGATGAGCCCTTACTGCGCATCAAGGCCTTGGCTGAACAACATCAGGTCGGTATCCAGATGCACGTCCATGAAACTCAAGGGGAAGTGGACGATGAAGTGGCCAAGCGCGGTAGCCGACCAATTCGTCGACTCAAGGAGTTGGGACTCTTAGGACCAAACTTTCAAGCCGTGCATATGACCGCATTGAGCCCTGAAGACATTGACGACATAGCCGAAACCGGTGCCCATGTGATGCACTGCCCGGAATCCAACCTGAAATTGGCGAGCGGTTTTTGCCCGGTTGACACGCTGCAGAAGCGCGGCATCAATGTCAGCTTGGGCACCGACGGTGCGGCCAGCAACAATGACCTAGACATGCTCGGCGAAATGCGCACCGCGGCCATGCTCGCCAAGGCTGTTGCCCAGAGCGCGGTAGCCTTACCGGCACATGAAGCATTGGCGATGGCGACCATCAATGGTGCCCGTGCACTGGGATGGGATACCCAAATTGGCAGTTTGGAAGTGGGCAAACGCGCAGACATCACCGCTATATCCTTAGCCGACCTGGAATCGCAACCGATCTTCGATCCGGTCTCCCATATTGTCTATACCAGCAGTCGTAATCAGGTGACCTATGTTTGGGTCGATGGCAAGACCTTGCTGAATAACCGTGAACTGACCACACTCGATAAGGACGTGATCATTAAAAACGCCCAGCAGTGGCGCGACAAAATCCAGGCCGACTAGGCCTGCCCACTCGGTCGGACCCCTTGGTCCGACTTGCCCTTCTTGGTTGATTCTACATCCCTACTGGCTCACGCCCAAACCTAACACAGCACAATCCGATCGGCCCTTGTAGCCAGAGTCGACGACCTACCTTAGGGTCCAAAAAACGCCCCCATTCGTACTCAATGACAAATTACTGTGAACTTACCGCCTTTGTCGCCATAATGTGCGCCAAAGTTTTCCCCTTCCCCCTCTCAAGGAGTTATCGGTGCCGATCAACGTTGACCCAGCAGAACTCGCCAAATTTGAAGCCCTTGCCAGCCGTTGGTGGGATCCGGAGTCCGAATTCAAGCCGCTGCATGCGCTTAATCCGGTGCGCATGAATTACCTCGATGGGTACGTCAATGTGGCCGGCCTTAAGGTCGTCGATGTCGGTTGCGGAGGGGGGATTCTGACCGAAACGCTGGCTAAGCGCGGGGGTATCGTCACAGGTATCGACATGACCGATGCGCCGTTGAAGGTCGCGCAGCTGCATGCGCTGGATCAAGGCATAGAACAGCTAACCTATAGGCAGATAACCGCTGAACAATTGGCCACCGAAGAATCGGGCCAATACGATGTTGTCACCTGTATGGAAATGCTCGAACATGTCCCTGACCCCGCCTCGGTGATAGCCGCGGTTCACGCGCTACTCAAACCCGGTGGCTGGGCCTTTTTCTCGACCATCAACCGCAACCCAAAATCGTGGTTATTTGCTGTGGTTGGCGCTGAATATGTCTTGAAACTACTGCCCAAGGGCACCCATGAATTCAAGAAGTTTATTCGTCCGGGCGAACTGTCCAAATGGGCCCGACAAGCTGGGTTAAAAACCATCGATTTTCGTGGCCTGCGCTACAACCCACTGAACAACAGCTTTAAATTAACCGACGATGTCTCGGTTAACTATCTGATGGCCTCACGTAAACCTGAATAGGCGTTACCATGCACATACCGACACTGGCAGAGCTTCAGTCCCTGCCCCTAACCGACGCCCTGAAGGGTAAGGTGATTCTCATTACCGGTGCCGGTGACGGCTTGGGTAAGGCCGCGGCACTCGATTTTTCGGCTCAGGGTGCCGATGTGATTCTGCTCGGTCGCAATCAAGCGAAGCTCGAAGCGACCTATGATGAAATCGAAGCTCTCAACCAAAGCCGACCGATCATCTTTCCCTACGATCTGAACACCCTGATTCCCGATGTTGCGCGTGAAATGGCCTTTGCGATTGAGCAGGAATTCGGTCGACTTGATGGTCTGCTATTAAACGCCGCCGCTCTCGGCAGCAAAATGTCGATTGCTCAATATCCGGAACAGCAATGGCTGGATGTGATCAATACCAACCTCAATAGCAGTTTTTATCTCACCAAGGCAATGTTGCCACTCCTCGAGGCGTCTAGCGCAGGTCGGTTGGTCTTCACCACCTCCAGCGTTGGGCGCCAGGGTCGAGCCTACTGGGGCGCCTATGGCGTGTCTAAATTTGCCACCGAGGGGCTGATGCAGACTCTGGCCGCCGAACTGGGCGCGACCAGCGCAATACGGACCTTTGCCATCAATCCGGGTGCAACCCGAACGGCAATGCGCGCCAGCGCTTATCCGGGCGAAGATCCCGAGTCGGTGCCGACTGCGGCAGCTCATATGCCACTCTATCGATTTTTGATGTCAGACGCCGCCAGTGCCTACAACGGCCAATCAATCAATGCCCATACCTATCTGGCTGACTAAGCAGTGCGTCGCTTGCAGATCCACACTCGGGTCGGGGCGACAAACGGCGAAGGTGGTGATAAAAGCGGCAATAGCTCTCCGCCCCGCCACCAAGAACAGCGCTTAAATATATCTAAACCCTTGTTTTAATTGAATTTAATATTAATGGCACAAAAATAGCTAAGTACCCTTAAGTTCAATTAATGGTACGGTGCGATGACAGCAGGCAATTTTTCAGTACTCAATTTTAACAAGAGCGCTCAAGTGCGCACCGATGCATTGACCGCCGTGGCTGCAAGCTCAATGGTGTCGCTTACGCCGGACCAAATGAAAGATTTTCGCCTTAAATTGCTCAGACATCTGCAAAAAACCATGGAATTGGATCAGGTTATTGAGATTTTTCACCATCACCTGCAGCACCTGTTTCCGGTGTCGGGCATTGAATATACCCATGGCGATAAGTTAATCAATATCCGCTCCGGCGAGATTGCCAAGCATCGCGCCAATTACCTATTATTGATGCGCGCTGTCAACTATGGTGAAATCACCTTTAGTCGCAACAAACGCTTCACTGAAAAAGAATTGGCGTGTATCGAATCCATCATGGATCTGATTATATTTCCGGTGCACAACGCCTTAAAATATAGCGATGCCCTGCACGCGATGCCGATCGATACGACCACCAGCACCAGCAATCGTGTCGCAGTTGCCCTGACCCATCGACGCAAGATGGCACGCGCCCGCGCTCATGAGGAGCAATTTGTCAGCGTCGTCATGGTCGACGTGGATTACTGCGAAGGCTAGACCCAACCCCTAGCCCAGTGGCGATCGCTAGCGCCCCAAGCTGGTGCGGTGGTTTCGTCGCTCGACCGCCGAACGCACTGAGATATCACCTCGCCCCCACCCTATCGCCCTAAATGGGCATGATTTTTAGGTACAATAATTGCTCTAGTACCTATTAACTCCCTGCTATACACGCCGTATGAACATTCTATTGATCGATCAAATTGCTAACCGGGCTAAGCCTCTAGAAGCCGCGTTAACAGCGCTTGGACACCAGGTTGTCGTCCGGCCATCGGGCAAGTATACCATTTACCATATGGTGGAAACCTTCCAACCCGACGTGGTCATAGTCGAGGCCGACTCGCCCGACCGCGACACGCTGGAAGATGTCTCCGCAACATCCGATCGTTACCCGCGACCGATTATTTTTTTCGCCACCGATGAAGACGACCAAGTTATCCGCCAATCAATTCAGGCCGGGGTCAGCGCCTATATTGTCGATGGTCTGCAGCCGAGCCGCGTTAAGACCCTGCTCAATGTAGCCATAAGTCGCTTCGAGGAACACCAGCGACTCAAAGGCGAGCTGCGCAAGACTCGCAACGAACTCTCGGATCGAAAAATCATCGACAGGGCCAAAGGCCTGCTGATGAAGCACAAACAATGCGATGAAGACGCCGCCTTCAGTGCGATGCGTAAAATGGCGATGAACAAAAACGTCAGACTGGCCGAAATAGCCCAAGACGTTATCGATTTATTTAGCTGAACACTGCCGATATGGAACCTATGAACCCTATGCTTATATCCCCCACCACCAACCCAGATGCCGTCCATATAGGCTATGTGCCGCTACTTGACTGCGCGCCGTTAATTATCGCGCAAGAGGCCGGCTTCTTTGCCGCCGAAGGTCTTCAGGTCAGCCTGGAGCGCGAATCCAATTGGGCTAGCATTCGCGATAAATTATCGTTTGGCATCCTCGATGCCGCTCATATATTGGCGCCGATGGTCTTGGCCAGTCAGCTGACAGCGACCAATAACGACAGGACAAAAACCTTTAAGACCGCATTGGCGATGGGCTATAACGGCAATGCCATTACCCTATCGAGCCAGATCTACAATCGACTGACGCCTTCCGATGGCGGGTTTCGAGCCATTGCGGCGGCGCTAAAGACCCACCTCAGCCTAACCACTGGGACGTTGAGGGTGGGCACTGTACATCCGCATTCGATGCACACCTATCTGCTCCATCTGTATCTAGATAGTGCCGGCATCGATACTGCTCGGGTAACCATTAAGGTGATTCCGCCGGTCAATATGGTTAAGGCTATGCTGGAGGGCGAGGTAGACCTGTATTGTGTGGGTGAACCCTGGAATACGGCCGCCCAAATCGCCCAGGCCGGGGAGATCATTTGCTACGGCAGCGAGCTATGGGCGCACGCGCCAGAGAAGGTGTTAGGCGTTAACCGGGGTTTCGCTGAAAAACGCCCTGAGGTGCATGAGAAGTTGTTGGCGGCCATCATTCGGGCCTGTCAATGGCTGGAATGCGCCGATCATATTGCCCAGTCTGCACTCTGGATGGCCGGACCAACATATCTCAATTGCTCTTCGGATTTGCTTATCCAGGCGATGCTGAGTCAATGGCACACCCAAAGTAGCACGCATCAACGTAAGGTGTTTTACAGCAATCAGGCCAATGCCCCCTGGCCGGCCCATGCCCGATGGATATTAGAGGCCATGCAGGCCTATAACCAGGTTGACACTACCGAGCTGATCACCTCGCTCCAGGGCCTGTACGATTGGGATACCTACCAACGGGTCATGACCCGCTTAGACTTGCCGGTACCGGAGCGGGAACGCTTTCCAGGCCTGCTGCCCACCATCCTGTGACCCACTTCCGGCTAAGGTAAGGGATCTAAGCATTACTGAGCCAGAGCGATCCATAGGGGGGCAGTGACAGCGTGGCTTGATGGTCGGGAATGGCCTGCCCGGTCAGCAGATCAATCCAGGTGACGCTATCGATCAGATTGATATCGATTAGGGATAACTCGACGGTCTGGTCGCTAACATTGTTTAGGCAGAAAATGCTCTGTCGGCGATCGATACTTTGGCGCCAAATACCGAAGATATGCGGCCCCAATTGCAAGGTAAACTGAGTGGCATTGGGGTGAAAGGCCCGCTGTTGCCTGCGGATCGCTAAGATGGCAATCAAGCGGTTATATACCTGTGCGTGAGTCGACTGCGCATCGCCTAACTGCGCCTCCAATTCGCCGAGATCCCAGCGATGTCGATTGATATGCCGATTGTGCTGGGTATTTTCAAAGCGGGCATAATCGTTACGGGTACCCAACATACTGTGAATATAGATACCCGGTATACCTTCCAGCGCCAGCATGATCACGTGAGCCGCGATAAAGCGTTGCACGCCCCACTTATCGGGCCCGGCATGAGTGCCCTGCAAGGCATCGAACAACGCTATGTTGATCTCATAAGGCCGAGTTGAGCCATCATCCAGGGTGCGCATCGACACTCGGCCACCAAAACCCATCATGGTATTAATCAACCCGTTCAACTCCTTCTCGCTCAACAAGCCTTCGACAGGTCGGAGGCCGATGCCATCGTGCGAGGCAACGAAATTGAAGTAAGCGGTGCCATCTTGGCACGGCGGCATGGTCATCAGCCAACGTTTCAGATGGGTTGAATCGCCGCTGACAAGGGTGTTCACCAATAGGGGTGGCAAGGAGAAGTTATAGATACAGTGGGCTTCATTGGCATTGCCAAAGTAGGTTAGATTTTCCTGATTGGGGATGTTGGTTTCGGTAATGATCACCGCATCGTGACAGGCATGCTCGACCAGCGTGCGTAATAGGCGGATGATCTCATGCGTTTGACGCAAATTAATACAGGCGGTACCGGTCTCTTTCCATAAAAACGCGACCGCATCGAGGCGAAAAATGCGCACGCCCTGATCAAGATAGAGGCGCACGATCTTAACAAATTCAATCAGCACGTCGGGATTGGTAAAGTCCAGATCGACCTGATCAGGACTGAAGGTGCACCAGACGTGTTGCACACCCTGGACTGTCTGGGTTTCGCGCAGCAGCGGCGTTGTTCGGGGACGGACTACCTTGGTTAGATCGGTACTGGGCAGTTCGGTTCTAAAGTAGTCACGCCCGGGTGATTCGCCCTTAATGAATTGATCGAACCAGACACTGCGACTGGAGCAATGGTTAATAACCAGATCGGACATGAGCCTAAAATCAGCCGACAACCGTCGAATATCATGCCAATCGCCGAGCGCCTCATTGACCACCGAGTAATTAATAACGGAAAACCCATCGTCCGAACTGTACGGGTAAAAGGGTAAAATATGGATCGCGTTGAACGCCGCCTTTAGTGGTCCACTGACAAAGGAGTGCAGGGTTTTTAGCGGGGCCTCAGTAACGCTGTAGCCGTTCTTGCGCTCGATGCTATCACCATAGCTAATCAACACGGCGTCGCTTTCATCCCAATGGTTGGTAAAGGGTTTTGGCTCCTGCGTTACATCGTCCAGATTCATCCGGTCGATCAATTCATCCGCCAACTGGTCCGTTGACCGATTAAGGCTGATACCTGAATAGATCACATCGAGCTGATGTTTAAGATTCGCGGTCAATTTTTGCACTAGGTCACTCATCGGTAAAGTCCCTCTATTGGTCTGCCACAAATTCGGCCCGGTCTGCTTCCACTGCAGCGATCAAGCGATCATAGACATCGGGCATGGCGCTCACCACTCGGTTCCAACTGGGAATAAAGGGCCGTTCCATCGGCACTTCGAGAAATTGTTGGCCCGCCGTTATAATGTTTTGAGCAAACATTTCAACGGCTTTTTCCTCCTGGTGTATATCCAGTTTTAAGCCATTCATGATCGCGTCGTTGTTATAGGTCTCGACAAAATCGAGAGCAATTCGATAGTAGGTAGCCTTCACCGAACGAAAGGTTTCCGGACTGAATACGGTGCCATTGGTGGCCAATTTTCGAAACAGCGCCTTAGCGATATCGATGGACATTTTCGACAAACCATTGTCTTCATCGGTCAGGCTCAGGTCCTGATGCTTATGGTCGTAAATATCGGCGATATCGACCTGACAGAGGCGATTATTGGAGTAGTTGCGATACATTTCCGATAACACGCCAATTTCCAAGCCCCAGTCGCTGGGGATCCGTATGTCGGTTAGTACATCTTTGCGGAAGGAAAATTCACCTGCCAAGGGGTAACGAAAGCTATCCATGAAATCGAGGTATTCGATCGGACCCAAGACCCGCTTCAGGGCGCGTAGTAGGGGCGTAACCAACAGCCGGGATACGCGACCATTAATTTTTCCCGCGGCCACACGAGCATAATAGCCCTTACAAAATTCATAGTTGAATTGCGGGTGTGCGACGGGATAGAGCAGCCGAGCCAAGAGGCTGCGGTCATAGGTCAGAATGTCGCAATCGTGCAATGCAATGGACTCCGACTTTCCGGTTGCCAACATATAGCCCATGCAATACCAAACGTTGCGGCCCTTACCCATCTCTCTGGGCGCAACCGATAGGGCTTGCAACTCCTTATCCAACGCCATCAAGCGCGGCCCGTCATGCCACAAGACACGATGATGTTGGGGCAGCTGGGCGAAGAATTGTTCAGTGTGAAAATATTCATCACGATCGGCTCGATCTAAACCAATCACAATCTCCGAGAGGTAGGGCACCTCCTTCAAATGCTTAATGATATTAGGTAGCGCCTCACCTTCCAGCTCGGAAAATAATGACGGTAGGATAAGCCCCATGGGTCGAAAGTGGGAGAAGTGTAGCAGATCGTATTCCAGATCTTCGGTAGCTCGATCGGCCAGATTATGCAGCGTCGTAACAATGCCATTTTGATGAAAATCACCCATAGGGAGCCTCTTAATTCAAGTTAGGTTTAGAGTGTCTATCAATCTGTTTGCAGCAAATACCAGATCGCTTCATTCCAGCCAGCCGGACCCGTTTGCTCGGTTCGATAAACCGACTCACGCGCCAATTGGGGGAACTGGTGACTGGCGGAGCGAACTTGCACTGCCAGATCGGCTATTTCCAACATGGCACTGTCGTTGGCCCCATCGCCCAATGCAATGCTCTGCAAGGCTGTCGCCGGATCTCGCTGCTGCAAAAATGCTTGCAGCCAGAGCACAGCGTTACCCTTGTTGGTGTCCTTGAGAAAGTGGATAAAGCGACCCCCTCGCACCACGCTAATCGCTAGAGCTAGGCAATGTTGGGACAGCTCATTCAGCTGCGCTTGATCGCCCAGCCACAAGCAGGGGTCACTATATTCGCGTTGCTGGGCCCGTTGTGCCGAGGGTCGGTCCAGCCCGGTAAACTGCATCAGACGATCAATACTGAGCTGACTCATGGGCCACAAGCAGCCAGGAAATAGTCGATCCATGGCTTCCAAAATGGGTTGCCAATATGACAGCTGAGGTGCCAAGATCTTCACACAGTAGTCCCCGAGCCTAGGCAGGGTTGCTTGTTCAGCGGCCGATAGATCAAGCACCGGCAGAAGCACCGCGGCGCCGTTTTCGACAATAAAGGGGGCATGCAAATCCAGCGCTGTACGTAAAGGCACAATTTCAGCCCGGGTTTTGCTCGAGACCGGTATTACCGGTATATGACGTTGCGCCAGCAACTGCAGAGCGGGTCTTGCGGCGGCAAAACTGTAGCTGTCGTGGTCCAGTAGCGTGCCGTCTAGATCACTAAAGACTAAATAGCTCATAGATCCAAGCCCCGGCCAAGATCGAACCCTAACAGCCCACGCTGATCGTTCAGCTCGATTAAATCATGAGCCTGATTGGGCAACGCACGCAAACAGGACTCGGTGATTCGTTGATAATACTCGATAAAATTTTCCACTTGAGCCCGACTCATAAGCGCGGCCGTGTCTCCGCCGTTGCGATCAAGTTGCTCCGCTAGCCGCTCTTCCTGCTCGATGCGCCACTGTTTCACGCTGTGAAAACCGGGTGCTTTAAGCATTACCAAGCGATCCAGCAGGGCGAATAGCGGTTGATATTCCTCACTCAGCTGGCGGTTAACATAGAGACGCCAAGCCATGTCGACATCCGCCGTCGCCTCTAAGTGATTCAACGGCCGCGTCAACTCTGACAACGTCTGAGGTTGCGCCCCCACGCACCAACCTTCGAATAGGATGATTTGTACCGGATCTTTGACGGTGCTCCATTGATCTGGAGGGGTGCGATCATCACTCCCCTTGGCAAAGCTGGGGATGGCGACCGGGAGATCATTCATGATCAGCTGCGTCAGCGTTTGCTGTATTAGGCTAGTATCATGGGTGCCGGGCACGCCACGGGTAAGCAAGAGCGGATGGATGGCTTGGCTCAGGGCTTTACGCTGGCTCAGGGTCAAGTAAAAATCGTCGATCGACAATCCAATGGCATGGACGCCATGGTGCTGCTTCAAGAAGTAAACCAGAAAGTCGGTTAGGGTCGACTTGCCAGAGCCCTGGCAGCCATTAATGCCCACCAGCAGGGGCGCACGCGCGCCCCGGGACTGCTTGAATAGGCTCTCCGCGAGCGGCATAAAAACCTCTTGCGCCGTGGTTTCGAACGAAATCGGTAACCGCTGCCGGTGTGCAAAATCTCGAATTAATTCTGTTATTCCCACCTTGATCGCCTTATAAATACCTATCGTTTTTTTTGCACAATGTATGCCAGCCTAAGAGCGAGCGTTCGCCACGATTCGGGGCAAAACAGGCAAAATACACGCTCACAATTGAGGCGTTACACTAATTAAGCACCAATTTAGTGCACTGCTTCGATAGGGTCACACATTGCCGGGTCTCGCTAGATGCAACGGCAAGTAGATATAGGGCGACACTAGCCATAACATCCAAACGAGTTTTGGCTGCGATTTTGATTGCTGGGACAGCAGAGGGGTGGTGTGCAAGGGCGATGATAAGGTAATTGCATTAGGCGGGGCGTTGCGCCCCGCTGACTCTGTTTAGGGCTGTAACCAGAACTCGAACTTACCCGGCTCAGTGGCGGGCGACGATCCAACATCCACACTCCATTGCGCCATAAGATAGCCTTTCAGAGCCGAGCGACAGGTCATCGTTAATACCCCGTCGCGCAGACCGAACTCTTGGGCGATGGCATCTGGAAACGGCAAAGCCGGATGCGGTTTGAGCCGAATCTCGGTGATTTGGTTCCACTGTGTGTCGGACTCCATCAACTCGGCAACCTCAGGTTGATCACTTTCGCCGCCAGTGCTTACCACCCGGTTGATGACAAAATCATCAAATTGCTGATTCAACCGATCGTAGGCTCGAACCAACCAGCGGGTACCAGAGTTGATTAGCGCATGCGGCACTATGACCAGTTCCTTACGGCCCTTCATCTCACCATAATATTCAATCGATAAAGACTGGCCTTTATGGATCGCACGCGTTAGGGCGGCCAAGATGTGAATCGAGGGCAAGGGCGACTGGCTGGGCGCTTCGGTGGCGATTTCAGGGTACTTAGGACCGGCGTAGTCATCCCCGAAGCCATGAGTCAATGCAGTCAGCACTTGCGTCGCCGTGTAAGCATATAGCGGTGTAAAGGACTCCTGTGGAATATAGGACTTGATGCCATAGTCATACACCACGTTTTCTGGGGCCAGTTTTTTGTAGAGGGCTATATCACGTGACGCTGACGACTCTTTGAGCCCGAAACGTTTTTGCAAGTCGCTCCGGTTAGCGTGACCTAAAAAATAGAGCCGAAACTCCAGATAGAACAAACGCTCTTGCTGAGGCTGGCTTTGTTCGGTAAGTATTGGTTTAGTCGAATCATTCATCCTGTAGATCTCTGAACCTATTTAATCTTCATGAAGCAACGGTAAAGTTGCAGTACAGGAATGCCCTTCGACTGTATTAAATACAGGTCAACATCCCCCTTTGACTCTTTTTGAATCCTATTTGCTAACCAAAATACTATTGGGTTACCAAAAACTGCAAAATCCTATGCTCTATTAAAGGGTTTCAGCAGCAGAAAAACAAGGTGTCTGTGCATTAAAATTTAACAAAACCGAAAGACAGGTTATTAAAATTCAGAACTTACTTTTCAAAATGAATAACATTCCAACCGCTGAGTTCGTCTGCCGTGAAAGACAATAAAAATCGATCAGTGTACGCCTTCCCCGGATATTTTTGATTTAAGGTACTAATATTCATCGAACCAAAGCTGACCCGATACAGCTTGTCCCGGTTGGCCGCACCCAGACCTAAGTAACTTTTATCGGTCGCGTAATGAACGTCACGGTAGCGTTGCGAGCTTTCGTAATCTGCTAACCATTTGGCCATACGGGTTTGATAAGCACTCAGGCCATAGGACGTATCGACGACGATTAAGACATTGCGCGGATTGGCCGAGTAATAAAGATGAGCGCCCAACAACCCGCCAACTTGCATAGCAAGCGCCAAACCCAGCGCGATTAACTTACCCACTGGGTCACCCGCTTACATCTGCGCATTGAGAAGATTTCCAATCTGGTAGGCCGCAGATCCGGTCGAGGATTCGGTGTAGGAAGCTTCCACCAGACTGGAGACAGCTTTCAGATCACTGGACTCAAAGCCATAGGCAATGCTGTGGATGGGAATTTGCAGCATTTGAATGACCTTATCGACCTTGCTCAGGGCGAGACCGTTACGCGTCTCGCCATCGGACAGCACAAAGATGGTTAACTTGTGGTCGGGATGGGTTTTGGCAAACTCGAGCAGGTCATACGCGGCGACCAGGATGGCATCATTGGTTGCCGTGCCACCGCCGGCACTCATCCTTTCGACGGAGCCGAGGAACTGTGATTTTTGCTGCAGACCAAACTCGCGTACCGGTAGATCCACATTGACAGTGTCGTTAAAGGTCACCAAACCAATGCTATTGCGCGACGAGATAAAGTTAGCCGCTTCGGTCATGGCCACGCGCAGCGCTCGGATGCGATCCCCATCCATAGAACCACTAACGTCGGCAACAAACATCGCGGCAATAGGCCGCCCGCCGGATTTTTTGTCTTTCCATAGTCTCTGTGCGTTGAGAATCACCGCGCCATCGTTGAGTTCATACGAGGACTGGTAACTTGGATTGGCTGCAAAGCCATAGCGTTTAGCGATGCCGGCATTGGCTTTAATAAACTGCGCAAACTGGGTTAGCACCAGGCGCTCATCGTCCGAGGCTTCGGCCGTCGCATAGAGTGGCGAGTCATGGCGCACACCAAAGGGCACGAACTCATATCCGCCCAGGCCATTGGCATTGATAAAGGTCTGATACTCCATCACGAAGGCATCGAGGACGCCGCTGTTGACCGTTGCCTCGCGCATTTGCAGGGTGTTCTGCGCGACGAAGGGCACGCCGCGCTGGAACGCTTCAAAGGCACTGGCCACATCGGGGTCGAGCATTTGGCGCTCTTCACCCTGCGCAAAGGCGTGAAGCACCGTGAGCAGAAAATTCAATCCGGTCGAGGATTGGTAAGGATTGGTATAACCCATGGCAAATTCACCGCTAGTCACCGCGGTCAAGAGTTTCTGTAAATTCAGCTGACCGTTGTCGCTAATTTGATCGACCTTCTGCTTTTGAACTACCACTCCAGCAACATTGGGCGCCGTGGCCTTGTCGATCAGCGTTAAGTCCACGCCCTGGGAGGCTAGCATCTGCCCCCACAACAGGTTCGACGGCGAGTAGGCATCCGGAACGTGTTGATTGGCCAATAAGAATGAAGCAGCCGCGCCGCTAGCAATTTTTCGGATAGCGATCTGGCCAATCTTACCGTTGGGCAGACGATTACGTTGACTGTTATATTGATTAGCCAAATCGACATAAATACCATCAACACCACTGCCGCCCTTCTCCGAACTGGTGAAGATCTCTACCGCCTCAACCTGCGAACTGTCGCGTGCGTCTACGGACCGAGCGTACTCATTAATATCCGGCAAGAGCTCCAGGAGATTGCTCGCGCTCAATTGAATATTGGCACGATATTGATTTTCAATCCGACTCGGCTGGATGGTATTCTCGATGATATCGGTCAACCTTTTCTCGGCTGCAACGAAATCTTTAACATTATTGGAGTCGAAACAGGCGGTTAGCAAACTCACCGCCACAGTTAAGCCAATCAGTCTTTGCATTGAGTGCCCTTCCCTTTAGTCCTTGCTGAAAGCTTGAGCGCGTGCGCCCAGCTCGCGTAAACGATTTAACGATTCTTTGAGTTCAAAAGAATCAATATCTTTAATATTGGCGACCTCAACCGTGGTCACGTTGAGCGCGGTGAGTAATTCTCGATTTTGCTCAACGAGCACACTAATCCGGGCTTCTTGTTGAATCAGCAGAGCGCGTCGCTGCTGCAGTGCGGCATTTTCCGACATCTCGGAATGCACTTCGTCACCCTTGGTGGTTCGCACGCTGCGAGCCGCCGCGACTATATCGTTGAGATTGGTGATCACAAGTTTGAATACGCGTCCGGTTTCCTGGCTGTAGCTCGCCATAGTGATGGTGGTATCACCCAGCTTCTGCTCAATGACCTGTCGATAGTCCGCCAGCATACCCATCAATCGACTGGCCTGTTTGGCCGATTCCGGTTGATCCAATTCGGCTAACTGATTGGCGATGGACTCGACTTCGGCATAGAGGCGCTGTTCTTTGGCAATTTCGTGCCCGATAAGGGCTGCATGGGCGTCCCGCTTGGCATAGCCCGCCAACAGGTAGAAGCCAACAGCGATCGCCACCGACAACACCGCTAAGGCACTGTAGAGGGCCAGAGCCAATAGCTGGGGCGCAAACCAGAACCAAAAGACACCAATACAGAGCACTGCGGCGGATGACGATACCCCTAAAACTCGTCCCATACTTTCCTCATTCGTCATTATGTCGACTACATTGCTCCCGATTGTACGCAATTTAAAGCCAAATTCGGTGGAAAATTACCCTTCCCTTATCTTTTGTGACTTCCTTCCAAAGGGATTTACTGTTCAATGGTGGCCGAATCGCGTCATAATCCGTGCAGAGCCATACCATTCAGTAAAGGATACAAGCCATGACCAGCCAAACGACCATTGCCCAAGTCGCGACCATGTCCGCCGAAGAAATTGCCACCTCGTTAGGCACGAAAGCCCCCAGCACCATTGCTGACGACATCCCAGATGACGTTAAGCAGCGTGCCAAAGGGCTGCTGGAGCGGATTCAACAGGTCGGCGATCGAGACATCAGTGCGCGTAATGACCTCACCAGCGAGGCTAAAAGCTTCGGTCAAGAAGTTCGTCGCCAAATCGCCCACCAAAGCGATCTGCTCAATGCGCCCATTAAGGACATTATGGGTAACTCGGGCGAATCGAGTGATCTCAGCCAGGACTTGCTCGCCCTGCGCACGAGGGTAGAAGAAGTAAATCCGAATAAGTTCGATTTCTCCGAAGGCACTCTGCGTCGACTGCTCAGCAAATTGCCTGGCATCGGCACCAAGCTTGAGGCCTGGTGGTCCCAATACCAGAGCGTTTCAACGGTTATCAACGATATATTGGCCAATCTGGAAAAGGGCAAAAATGTCCTGACCAAGGACAATATGACGCTCAAGATCGATCGCGACAAGCTGATGGAGTTTACCTGGCAACTGCAGGATCAATTGCAGATCGCCATGTTACTCGACAGTGAGCTGGCACAATGGTCGGCGGATCTAGAAGCCGCACAGAAAAAATATATCGAAGAGGACATTCTCTATTACCTGCGCCAAGAAGTTCAGGATATGCAGTTGTCTTTGGGCGCGGCCAACCAGGCCATTTTGGTGTCCGATATCATTCGCCGGGCTAATGAGGAGTTAATCCGCTCAACCGATCGGACCCTGAACGTCTCGGCTCGTGCCTTGCAAACCGCGGCGGCCCTGCAGGTCGCGCTGTCACACCAAGAAAAACAGATGAAGGCGGTCAAGGCGACGCAAGAAATGACGGTTGAGCTCCTGAAATCAACAGCCGAAAAGGCCAAGGTCCAGGGCATTCAAATTGTTAAGGAAGCCAATGATGTCAGCGGTATGATCGAAGGACTGCAGCAGGCCTTCAGTGACACCATTGAGGCCATGAATCTGCTCGACGCCTATAAGCAGGAAGCCCTGCCAGCCATGCAGAGTAACGTCAACCTATTGGATGACCTCAACAAGCAGATGAAAGAACAGGTCGAGCGCAACACCAAGTAGCGGCCCATTTCCGAAACGCCCTGCCGGCCCATGCCGGTAGCGGCTATACCATGGGACACCCCATGTCGTCCAATACTGGCTTACCGGGCCAAAAATCGGCGTTGAGGCGCAATCGGGTCTGCACCCGTTGGCCTGTCTTGCGAATCAGCAACTCGCCAACCACCTGATAACCACTTTTCCGCACCCCACGAAATGACCGAGTATTTTCGCTCGCGACAAATCCAAACAACTGCCTAATGCCATCGGGTCGTAACAGCTCTAATAATTTGACATGACGTAGGCCTTGAAAACCGAAGCCTCGGTAGGCTGGTAAGGTCAGGGCTTTGTAGTTATAGATGGCATCGTCGGGCAAGTTCAAATAAAAACCATCGGCTATATAGGCCAATTTTTTTAACCATACCCAGGTATAGCCGGTGAGTTGATCGCCATCCCATTGCACTAAGCAGCGGGCAATACCCATCCGTACTCGATCGACATCGAGTTGGGCAATTTCATAATCTGGTTTTTTTTTCATCGCCATCAGTTCATCCACCGAAGCAAAATGAAAATCGTAAAATCGTTCGTCAGCGGAAGACCGCTGGACATAGGTCGGTTTGGTGAGCGCAAGGAGCACGAGTCGATTGGCACCATGATGCCACAATCCGAGCCACCCGATGCGCAGAAATTCTCTGAAGCCGTACTCTCTATAAATCTTAAAAAGATAGTTGAGCTTAGTCACTAGTGTCATCCTTGGCAGTCCTTTGGTTTTGTAGATCACAGAGTAGCTTGGCAATAGGGTACGGATCTCGGTTGGGTATGTCATGACCCGCCGCATCGATCGCAGTTACCAACTGGGCAGATGGCACCAGGCCGACTATGCGTTCGCCATATTGAAACGGCACGCGCCGGTCGGTTTGCGACCAGACCACCCATGTTGGCTGATGAATTCGTGCCAGCGCGGCAAGCCATTGCGCGTTATAGGAACGCGTCACCGTTAGGGCCTGCAGCAGGCGGCTGTTGCCAAAGAAGTAGTTAAAGACTGCGCTCTGCGCCGTATAACGGGCGAGTTTATGGGCAAAAATATTTTGATACAATAATTTTTCGAAACCCTTTATCGACATCGAGCCGGGGTAACCAGACGGCGCTATCAAAATTAAGGCGCCCACTCGGTTAGGGTAGTGAGCCGCAGCCCAAGCGGCCAAGCTCGCGCCCATCGAGGTGCCGACTAATGTAACTCTGTCGAGGTCTAGGGCGTCGACAAATTGCATCAGGTCGCGGCTTTGTCGCGCCAGGGAATAATCTTCGCTCTGCCAAAATGACTGACCAAAGCCCGGCAAGTCTAGGCGAACCGACGGGCCGCACTCCCTGATGAGCGGCCATAGGGCCGACCAACTATTGAGTGAACCATTAAAACCATGCAGCAGGACAACCGCATCAACGCGCTCGGATATATTTTGAGTTTGAAAACGAATGACGCCTTTTTGAGTCGTTAGAAACTGTTGACCGGCCACCTCATCGACCCGATAGGCTGAGGGCCCAACCCAACCCAGCATGAGCGCCCAAGTCAGATACATCGTCATAGTGAGCAGGCATATCCAGCAGGCACACAGAAAATATCTCGTCACACAGAATTCCTTTCTACGTTACCGTAAAATTTTTTCTTAAATCATTTTGATTAGCTAAAATTTATATTTTTTAAAATTTAAAAATATTTTTGCCTTTTAGCAAAAGCATAATTAGACTAATAGACACAAATTGTCTAGTAATTTTGTAAAGGAATATAAGAATGATAATAGGATTGGAAGCCATCTCTTTTCACACCACGCAACACTATATCGAGTTATCCGATCTGGCCGAGGCTCGGTCAATTGCGCCAGAGAAGTTCACCCGCGGTTTGGGTCAGCAGCAAATGTCTATTGCCTGCTTGCCCGAAGATACGGTGCACCTGGCCATTAATGCCGCCAAAAAAGCCCTCGAACGATTTAATATTGCACCCGAAGAGATCGGCATGTTGGTGGTGGGCACCGAAAGCGGTGTGGATCACAGCAAACCGGTAGCTGTTTATGTGCATCAGGCCTTGGGCTTACCCAGCAATTGCATCAGTTACGAAACCAAACACGCTTGTTTTGGCGCAATGGCGGCCATTTCCGCGGCGGGCGATTGGCTAATTTCCGGTCGAGCCAACAATCGGAAAGCACTAATAATTGCGGCCGATATTGCCAATTACGCGCTCCATTCTGCGGCTGAACCCACCCAAGGCGCGGGAGCTGTCGCTATGGTTATTTCCGATCATCCGACCCTGGTTCACTTTGATCGCAATGTCGCCGGTCATTTCACCCACAATGTCATGGATTTCTGGCGACCGCTCTATGCCAAGGAAGCCCTGACAGACGGTCACTACTCCATCGAATGCTATCTCGATGCTTTAACGCACACCTTGACAGACGCCAAACCCGAGCTACCTCGGCTGTCCGACTTACAGGCGTGCCTGTACCATGTACCCTTCGTCAAGATGGCCAGTAAGGCCCATCAGCGGCACTTCGAATACGATCAAGACCTAAAGCTTGAGAAAGCCTCAACCGATTGGCTAAACTTTGAGCAGTCCTATCAAACAAAAACCCTGCCCTGGCTCGATTACAACGCGCGCGTCGGTAATATCTATACCGGCTCACTGTTTTTGTCGTTAATGGCCCTGTTGGTCAACGGCAACCTAACCCCAGACCAACTGATCAGCCTTTTTTCCTATGGCAGTGGCAGCGCAGCGGCATTCAGTTTAATCCGTCCCATAGCCGGTTATGAACAATTCAAAAGCTGCATCGACCCAAGCTTGGAACTGGCTGGACGCACTCGACTGTCGATTAGTCAATACGAGGAGATCATGCAGCAACGCGATCAATCGATCACCGAAAATGACCGGATCGATCCAGCCGACTGGGGCCTCACCACACCCTATCTATACAACGGAAATCAGGCACACATACGGCAGTATTCCGACCTTCTCTAGTCAAAAAAATAATTATAGGCTGCTATATGACCTTCAATGGCGCACCGGTAAAAGAATTTAGCTATCTGGTTACGGCCAGAGATATACGACGCTTCGCTCAGGCGATTGGGGATACCAACCCGCTCTATCAGGTTGCCGATGATGACCTAGCGAAGGACGACGACCGAATGCTGGCCCCGGCACTTTTTTGTCAGGCGATGGCCTATCAGGACCTACCCATCGAAGCTTTACCAGCAGATCTCGCACCCGCTGAGCTGACCATCTCGGTACCGGGATTACGATCTGTTGGCGGCGCCAGTCACTATGAGTTTTATCAATACGTTCGGGCCGGCGATAAGATTCGTATCCGATCCTGCATTGAATCGGTCACCGAAAAACAAGGTCGCACCGGACTGCTGTTTCTGGTCAGTGTTACCACCTGTTTTACCAACCAACTCGGCGAACCCGTGGCCAAGGAGGTAGCGACCTATGTTAAACGATAATCCGATACCCGCCAACACCTTAGCCAATGACCTGGCCAATGATCTTAGAGTCGGCGACCCTCTGCCTATCTTTGATTTCGAGGTCTCTGCGGCGCAGGTTTTCATGTACAGCGCCATTACCTGGAATCGCCATCAGATCCACTACAACCAAGCCCAAGCGCGTGCTGAAGGCCATGCCGACATAGTGGTCCAGCGGGGTCTATTGGGGAATCTCTTGGTCCGATATATCAATTCGTATTTCGACAATATCTATATTGAGACCCTTGCTTGGAAGGTGGTATCCAGTTTAACGCCTGGTCAGGTCATTCAGTGCACGGCGAGTGTTATCGATATCAGCGGCAGCGGTTGGCAGCAAGCACTGCGGCTCCACCTCAGCCTAAAGCACAAAGAACGCTTAATATGCGATGCCAGCGCGGCGATCCGCGGCCGTCATAGGGCAGATGTTTTGGTGCCCTATAATTGGGGCAGTGAAGGGGTCTGAAGCGCATGTTCAATTTACAACAACTGGCCACGATGGCTCAGTATGTCGGTCGGGCGCGTGATTTTTTACGCACCGACATCTACTACAATCTGATCCTCTATCCGCTGGTTAGCCGGAAACAACGCAAACTGCTGGCGGAATGTCGGCCGAATCAAAGCCATACTTACACTTCGTTCAATCGATCACCAGGTCAACTGGAGGCGTTGATCGGTCCGGTGCTAAACTTTATCACCCAAGGTGCACACAGCCCTGGCCAGACGCCATTGCAGATTAACGTAATGGCCGGTTCCATCGGAGCCGAAGCCTACACTCTGGCATCGACGTTGCTCAACCTGCGGCCCGATGTTGATTTCCATATCCACTGTTCGGATTTGCACGAGGAGACCGTTGCTCGTAGCATCGACGGCGTCTACAGCGCCGATGAGGTCTTGGCCGGCCAACTGCCCGAGCGCTTTTTTCGTAATACCTTTGAACGGGTCGACGGCTTCTATCGGGTTAAGTCGGCCATCCGGAAACGGGTCACCTTCTTTAAGGCGGACATCGTCACCGACCCCCTCGCTAAGTTGTATCCACCCGGAGATATTATATTTTTGCAGAATGTCCTGTTTCATCTCGATTGTGGCGCGGCTTATCGGGCTTTTAATAATGCACTGAGTACCTGCAAAACCCACTATGCGGTCTTTATCGATGGTATGTCCTTGGATATGCGCGTGGATTTAACCCATCGGCATCAACTGGTACCGCTCGATTATAAGATACGCGATATTCATCAGCATGCTCGGCGGCATGTGCCCGAAGATTGGTGGAACTACTACTTTGGCGCCGAGCCTTACTTGTTTTTCAAACCCGACCGACAACGGCGCTATAGCACCATTTTTTTAACGCCTTAAGTAAAACGGGTATGGCGCTCGCCGAAACGATCGACGCGCCAAACCCGCAAGCGTTATACTAGCCTTTAGTTTCTAGCAACCTTCTTTTGGCAGCAACGGTCCGCCTTAATTCAGCCATTGTCGATCCTGGATCAAGGTGCCACGCGGATGCACTGGGCGTAGACCCGTGCCCCTAAACCATTAGTATTGCCGGCATAAAAGTTTTTAAAACGGCCGTACCAACGGTTTCCGGATGGAATTGATGCACTAACCTGTAGGGGTTCATAGTCAGTGGCCCAAAAGCCACCACCACTGAGCGCAAAACCTGCCGGACAACTAACATAGTCGTATTTAGTTGCATAATGATAACTATAGGATGTGCCATAGCTCACGCAGATTCCCAACACAGAGACGCTACAGTATGTATGGGATGTCACGCTGTTATCCATATCGAGATAGTTGCCATAGACCGTATTCGCAATCACCGTGCCGACATCGTTTGAGACACTGCACATTAGATTGCCATTATCGAGTACGGTACTGACACTGGTTCCCGCTGGGCAGACGCCCACCACATCGTTTTGTTTTCGGGCGTCCAATTCCGCTATGTCTTCGGCCAATACTTCGATCAGAGCGCTATTGAGGGCAATATCGGTCAAGGCGGTTACCAGGCTTTCATCCATTTGCGCCATATCTGCTAGGATGGCATTTTTTTCGGCCTCCAGAACCTCGATTGCGGCGCTGTTATCGCCCATGGTATTGCTCATATCGATGATGGCCAAATTCACATCCGACAAGTCGGTTAACAACTCGTCTATCTCGAGGCCCTGATCAGCCATATTCTCGACGAGTTCCACAAGAGATCCTTGCATTTCACTGTCCTTGGCTTGCAAAGTCAGCATTTCGACGTTCAGGGCATCGATCTGCCCTTGCAGATCCAAACCCAGATCGTCGACTCGCTGCACCAGTGCTAAATGCTGTGTCTCTAAGGCATTGAGATCAGCCAATACGGCGATAATTTGGTTACGCAACTCGATGAAGGGCCGACCATTGGGGCTCGACCCGTTAGCCGCTAGAACCCCAGTGGACAATAAAATAAGTGACACTAGGCCCAGAATTAATTTTTTCATAAGACAAACTCCTTTTAGCAAAATGAATCGAAATGCTCATACAACAGCCTGTTGTGAGCACAGTAATTTTACCTCATTGAGCTGCCTCCGCCGCTAGGTTTAAGCGGGGAACTATCTATGTTTTTATGGTAATTGATTTGGATCAACGAGGGACAAGGCGACCACGGCAGGCACGATTTTATTGCCGCTCAATATGGCTCCCTGGATGGGCGATGGGCGATGAGGGATGGGGGATGGGGGATGGGGGATGGGGGATGGGGGATGGGGGATGGGGGATGGGGGATGGGGGATGGGGGATGAGGGATGAAAATTGTGTTTAGAGTGACACAACCATAACCCCTCAAAACGTCAAAGATTATGGTGTGTCGGAGCGATACTGCCTATTGCTTCTCTACTCGATACGAACGGGTGTTGTCTGTCAGAGTTATGGTGTATAAACCTGGTCCTTGAGTGAAGGAGATATCAGGCTGCTCATAGTTATTGGTATAACCATCCGGCTCTTGGTCGCCGTACCAACGGTAGTCGGCGTAAAACTTAAAGCGTGGCCAGCCGTCCGTATTACTTACAGTGACGTCGAATTGCCAAGTGTTGTCGGCCACTAAGTTCATGGGGGTTCTATTCCAATTAGTGGAACTTCCGCGAAAATCGACAAAGCTAAAGACCTTGGCATAGGGCTCGTCTGCTTTGCTGTAATCGACGGAGTCGATTAATTGCTTGGTGCGGTCATCGTTCACGCGGTAACCGGCAGGCTGCACTCGATTGCCCACGCCACCTAGGCCATAGGTTTTCAGACTAAAGTCATCGCCGTCGACCCTGATGATGCTGAAACCAATTTCATAGCCCACACCGTTTTCGTTGTGCGGATAGAAGGCCAGTTGGTCCATCTCATCGCTGGTATTATTTCTCGGCCATTGTCCGGCTGGTGGTGCAATAAGATAGCCGACACCTTGATTGTTGCGACGGCCGTAACCGGTTTTGTTAAAATCGAGACTCCAGTGGGTCGCTTCTACCGGCTTAACCCGCTGATACTCATGGACATGGCCGGTTATCGACCAATCGAGCTTACCGTTGAAGTAATCCACATAGGGCCGCAGGAATGGCACCTCATCTTTGCCACCGGCCGGATTGATGGGCGGTACATGCCAATAGGCAAAGCTCCAAGCACATTGCTGTGCCTCATTCACCTCAGCCTCGAGCCATAGGGCCTGCCGGCGTTCATTGTCGTCGGTGTTGCGTTCCGGATGACGACCATAGAAGACCGGTATTTCGGAATTCACACTGATCAGGCAAGCATTGCCATAGCGGAAACTGTAGTAGTCGGGCTGGTTCATATCGGGGTTAAGATAAAAATACTTCCTAAAGGTGCGTGTGTCTTCAGCGTTACTCCAGTATTCTTTTTCCCACTGTTTGTCGGGATCTTTGCCGCTGAGCGCTGGGTTTGCCGGGGTTTCATGATTACCAATGGCCGGCAGCATAGGTTTATAAGCGAATAGCTCCTGACCCTTGTCAAAAAACACCTTCCACCAATGAAAGCGGTCGCCGTTCTCGGGCATGTCATCCTTAACCATATCACCGACGGTGATGATGTAATCGAATTCGTCCATATGATCAGCAACGATCGACTGGGCCACGTCGTGCCAACGCTGCGCCATCTGCTCATCTTGCATATCGCCAACCACTAAGAAGTGGCTGTAATCCATATTGGTTTTCGCCGTGGTGAAGTGGTACTGGGGCGAAAACTGATCGCCCTCGCCCGTTACCTTATAAAAGTACTGGGTATTGGGCTGGAGATTTCTTAATGTGATATGACGGACCTTACCAAGGTCCGGGTCGACCGGCTCGACCGCGTCTTCCTCCTGCACGATCCAATCGTTGCTATAAGCTGGACGATAGTAGGCTTGGCCGACAAAGTACTCGCTCACATCACGCACCTCGTAGTTGATTACCATGCTGGTGGCCGGGTCTAAAACGGTTGGGGTATTGTCGCTATCGGCAAAGGTCGGATTCAAGAGCGTCAAGTACGGACCGATGTATGGCGTAAAACCTAGATCCAGGCACTCGGCATAGCTGTCATACCACTGATTGTCGGTGTAACAGCCCGAGCGATTACGCGAAAACTCATCCGCCCTATTGATAATAAAATTCAAATTCAGCCCTAAATCCAGTTCCGCTTGATATTGGCTGTTCATAGTCCAGCTGTAAAAGCCTGTGGCCGCATCGAGCTGCATAGCGGGCTGGGTGTTCCAGGTGTAGCCTTCGGACTCGGAAATCGCTGTGCCGCCGGATACCCAGGCCCAGATGGTCGGTGCAGACTGAAACTCGGCACCGTTAACTCTGATGGTCAGGCCGGTTTCGGTGGTCGCGGCAACGGTTGGTGAAAACAGCATGGCGCCAAGCGTAATCCAACAGAAGGCTAGCCAATATGATGGGGATTTTCTATTTACAGACATGGTAAAGCTCCTTAGCACATTCAACCTCAGAAACGGACACACCAAGCTATCGGGCATTGGTGTTTAATAGTAAGAAGGATGCCTGAAGCGAAAAGCCTCGCCTAGAAATGACGTTCAATTGTGTGATGGAGATCAAATTTTATCACCGAAGCCAAAAAGGATGCTTACCGCGGCCGTTTGGTCAACCTAATTCGTCAATATAAATAATAAAGAGGATAGGCAAAGCCTTAGGCCGGCTCCGCAAATAGAGGATCTTTTTTTGTGATCTTAAGGAGTCGAGTTTAAAACCAATCGCCATGCCTTTTTTAAATATAGTTTTGTATTTTTGAAATACATATAAGATTAAGATCTAAATAACTAAAACTCCAACAGCCCAGCATTATTTTTTTGTCATCTTGCCTTTTCGTATTAAAATCGACCCTGATTATTAGTAAAACAATAGAACAGAGGTCCCAATAAAAACCAACTAAGTTTGGGCATCTCTAACTCACAAAAATATTCTAATTAGCCTTAGCTCCCAGACCCCATCATCATGACCAACGAAGCGTCCCAAAAGGGTCAAAACCCTCCAGCTAGGCGACATACCAAAAAAATGCTCACATTGGTTGTCACTGCAACAAGAAATAAAGTATGAAACTTGCATGACGGCAAAAAAAACTCAAAATCTGCATTTAGCCCAGCCACAGCAAACCATTCGCTATAAAGCCTTGGCTGGACTATATTTAAGACATATATGGCTATTAAAAAAATAAATCAAAAACATTCCATCTCGCTACAGAGTCTATAGAGCGGGCCATACAGCGGAAAGCCTAGGGCGTAAGTGGGTGTTTACGTAGCCTCCCGCCTTGAGGTACTTGGGTAGTGGTGTTAAGATTGCCATTGTTATAGGCGGATAGGATGGTAATACAGGATACAGATTGCAGTTTCTGGTTACGTTAATGCGATTCATCTGTAAGACCACGGCAGTAATAATTACGCAGTTTAAAAGTCGACATCCTCAGGGAGCCAATAAAAATTCGGTTTCCAAATCCTCTATCCCGCAATAGAATAATTCCAATAAAAACAACGTAGCTTATTTATTTACGCTGTAAGACTTTTTTGAGTCTTTAATTTACCAAACGAACGGGAAAAATTATGAAGAAATTTCAAACAATAGTTGCGACATCCGTTGTAGCACTTAGCGCCTCATTGAGTTTCGGCGCAGATTGTGGCGATGTCACCATTGCTGAAATGAACTGGGCTTCTGCATCACTGCTGGCCAACATTGATAAAATTATCTTAACCGAAGGCTATGGCTGCAACGCCGAGCTGGTTATCGGCGACACCATGCCAACCAGTACTTCTATGGTTGAAAAGGGCGAGCCGGACATCGCACCGGAAATGTGGACCAGTGCAATCGCGGAAGTGCTTGAGCGCGCAGTAGCAGACAAGAAAATCCGCTACGCAGGTCGTTCACTTAGTGAAGGCGGCGAAGAAGGCTTCTGGATCCCACAGTATATGGTCGACGAATTTCCAGAGATGGCCACCATTGAAGGCGTAATTAAACATAAAGAACTCTTCATCAACCCAGAAAACCCAGATACGTTCCGTTTCATGGGCTGCCCTGCAGGTTGGAATTGCCAAATCACCACTGCCAATCTCTTTAAAGCCCTTGAGCTAGAAGAAGCTGGCTTTGAATTGGTTGATCCAGGTTCGGGCGCAGGCTTGGCAGGTTCTATTGCTAAGGCTTATGAGCGTGAAGAGGCTTGGTTCGGTTACTACTGGGCCCCTACTGCTCTGCTAGGCAAGTATGTAATGCAAAAGGTCGATTTTGGTAGCGGCATAGATGCTGAGCATTTCAAAAAATGCATCGGTAACAAAGATTGCATGGATCCAAAGGTAACTATGTACCCACCATCCGATGTTTGGACTGTTGTTGGCGAAGAATTTGCGGCCAATGCTGGAGCGCCGATAATGGAATATCTTAATAGCCGTTCTATGACCAATGCTCAAACCAACGAACTGTTAGCCTGGATTGAAGAAAATCAAGCAGATGGCGAATTTGGTGCGATGTATTTTCTAGACAACTACCCAACGATCTGGAAGCAATGGGTAAGCGACGACGTAGCTAAAAAAGTAATGTCTTCACTGTAAGCACAACCTATCGGCTCCGCAACCTTGTTGACGGAGCCTTTCATTTTCTATAGAACGCCTGGAAATTATATATGTCCTGGTTTACAGAATTCCCTCAGTTAGACCGTTACCAACTTCTTTCAATCCGAAAAACACTGGACGAAGGTTTTCGAGAATTTACTCGATCCTACGGAGATGCGATCGAGCATTTTTTCGATCCGCTCCTAGTCTTCTTGATTGGATTTGAAAAGCTCCTGCTGGCCAGCCCTTGGTGGCTAGTGATCGGCGTCATTCTATCTATTACCCATTTCGCAGCACGATCTGTTCGCTTGACGATCGGCGTTGCCATCGCCTTAATCCTGATTGGGGTTTTCGGTATGTGGGAAGATACGATGCGCACCCTAAGCATGATTACTGTCTGCACCCTACTTTCTATAGTGGTGGGCGTCCCTGTCGGGATTGCAATGTCACGTTCTAATAGAGCACAGAGCATCATTACACCAATACTCGATGTAATGCAGACCATGCCCGCCTTTGTTTACCTAATTCCCGTGGTGATGCTGCTCGGCATAGGCCGAATTCCAGGCGTCATCGCCGTTGTTATCTACGCGATCCCCCCCGTCATTCGTTTAACCAACCTCGGTATACGACTGGTCGACGAGGATGTCCTTGAAGCTGCAGACGCCTATGGCGTTACACCTTGGCAGCGCTTGTGGAACGTCCAACTGCCGCTGGCGATGCCCAATATTATGGCTGGTGTGAACCAAACTATCATGATGGCTCTGGCAATGGTTGTAATCGCCTCAATGATCGGCGTGAAAGGCTTAGGCCAGCCGGTATTGCAGTCCATTACCAATCAGTACTTTACCCAGGGACTGCTTAACGGCTTAGCCATTGTGGTAATTGCCATAATATTCGACCGGGTCTCACAAGCCTATGCCAAACGTTCTCAACAACAATTCAGAGGTCGCGATGACTGAACCAATAATCAGCATCAAGGGTTTATCCAAGCTATTTGGCAAATCACCCGAGAAGCATATGCACTTGGTCGACGCCCAGATGGGCAAGGATGCGATCCTCGCTGAAACGGGCCACTCGTTAGGCTTGAACGATATCAACTTGGATATTTATCCGGGTGAAATCTTCGTTATCATGGGCCTATCGGGCTCAGGCAAGTCGACTCTGATCCGCCATTTCAATCGGCTGATCGATCCGACTCGCGGCCAGGTTATCGTAAATGGCGATGACATCATGGCCTATGATGAGAAGGCCTTGCGTGAATTTCGGCAGAAAAAGATGTCCATGGTATTTCAACGCTTTGGCCTAATGCCTCACTACACCGTGGTTGAAAACGTTGCCTTTGGCCTTAACGCACAAGGTGTTGCGAAGCCGGAACGTACCGAACGCGCTATGCGTTGGATCAACGACGTCGGCTTGGCCGGTTATGAAAATCAGTTTCCGGCGCAACTCTCAGGTGGCCAACAACAGCGGGTCGGCCTGGCCCGTGCCCTCTGTACCGATGCTGAGATTCTGCTAATGGACGAAGCCTTTTCGGCTCTCGATCCGCTTATCCGTTCTGAAATGCAGGACCAGCTGGTAGAGCTGCAGGACAAGTTGAAGAAGACTGTGGTTTTTATTACCCACGATCTCGACGAAGCGCTGCGGATCGGCGATCGAATCGCCATGTTAAAAGATGGCTGCTTGGTTCAGGTCGGCACTCCGGCCGACATCCTGTTGAACCCTGCCGACAGCTACGTCGAGAGTTTCGTACGCGATGTTAATCGCAGCAGAGCCTTGACCGTCGATTCCGTTATGCTACCCGCCATCCAGCGCATCTCGGCTAAAACGGTCGGTGAAGCCTTGGCGGAAATGCGCAGCTCTAAACACGCCTATGCCTTCAACGTCAATACCGAGGGCTATCAGGGCGCGCTATCCTTAGACGATCTGGAAGAATACCCAGATACCGAGCACAGCGCGGCTCTGTCAGACGAACATTACTACGATTCGGATCTGACAGTCGGACCAGAAAGCGTGATTGAGACGGTCATCCCAGAAACTCTAGAGCATGAATATCCGCTACCAGTAGTGGACAGCGAAGGAGAGTTACGCGGTGAGTTGAGTCGAGATGTCATTGTTGAGGTTTTAACGCCACTAGCAGCTGAAGAAACGGAAGAGCCTGACGCAACGCCGAAAGATAAAGAATGATCTAAGGCCAACGGCCTTGCTAGCAATAAGCAAACCCCCAAAACTCGCCTTCTTGGCGAGTTTTTTGTTGTCACAGACCTATCACGTAGCTTCTTAAATCTAATTCCCTACTCGCTTACCAGCCACCGATACATCACCAAGGCATCTATATGACCCTGCTGAGGATGATTGAACGCATTCGGCAGCCTTCCTATGGTTTCGAACCCAAGCCTACCCCAGAGCCTAATGGCCCCCTTGTTACTCGCAGCCACGAAATTAAACTGCATCGCCTGGTAGCCCAGCTCTAGGGCAACTCGCTGCGAGTGCTCACACATCTTAGTGGCCAAGCCTTGGCCCCTCGCTGCAGGGGACACCATATAACCGCAGTTGCAAACATGACTGCCCGGGCCGGCCTGATTCGTTTTGATATAGTATGTGCCCACAATCTCACCCCGATTTTCTATGACAAAGGTCTTTCGCGGGCTATCCAGCCAAGTTTTTTCGGCTTGCTCGGCCGTAATCGTAGGCTCATAGGCATAGGTATCGCCAGCAGAGACTATGTCATGGAAAATGGGCCAGATAGCACTCCAGTCTGCTTTGGTTGCCGCTCGAATAGTCATATTTAAAACTCTTGGCAAAGATACAATTACAGGGGCACGCGGTTGGATAGAGCCTTGGGTTTGATAATACCGCAGATTGGCGGTCTAGAACGCAAAAAACCCGCCGTTTGGGCGGGTTCTTAAAATTTGGTAGGACTACCCAGATTTGAACTGGGGACCTCTGCCATGTCAAGGCAGCGCTCTAACCAACTGAGCTATAGTCCTAAAGAAAGCCGTATATTACGGATCTTCACGGGGCTTGCAAGCTTTTTTCAAAAAAATCAGACTTATCAGTGGCTTAGCCCATCATTGCGGGTCAAGGTTGGCTAGGACCAGGCTGCCATAAACCTCGAATTGACGGGGCTATGTCTGCCTATTCAGACCGAGGGATCCACCAGGGCCAGTGCCCTCTCGGCCAGCCGATGCTGCAATGTTAGGGACAATCCCTTATGGGCTTTTTGCAATAAATAGGTCAACTTAACCTGATCCGAGCGTTTTAAGCGTGGCAAGCGCAACCTCATGTTGCTGCGAATCAATCGAATATCTTGCCGGTCGGCATGGCTTCGCAACGCGATCGGGTCGTAAAAAATCTAAGATGCGGCCCAATAGGGCGAAGTATCTTGAGTCGGAGTGGTCCTTAAAGATGCTTACTGATCTCAATGGCTTGGGCTCGCTTATTGATATTCAATTTGCGATACAGTCGACGAATATGGCTTTTCACGGTCGAAACCGCTATATGCATGCTGGTGCCTATTTCATCGTTGTTCAAACCTTCGCCGATCAGCAACAACACCTGAACTTCTTTCGGCGTCACTAGATCATGGGCATTGGCATGCTGCCGATTCAGGCTGTCCAGTATACCATCCAATTGTTGAGCCACATTGCCGCTATCGAGCGCACTGTGACTAAACCAAACATTCCAGTCCGGCCAATCTCGCTGAAGATTCTCCGCACAGAATAGGGTACTTAACCAGATGGATTGGAGTGGTTTCAATTCACTGAACTTGGGCATTTCGGCGGCCCAAATCCGCAAACCTTCCTTATCATTAAGCCATAGGGCTAAGAGCAATTTGTTTTTAAAGGCTTGCAGCGTTAATCCAACTCGCTCTGCGGCAACAATAAGCCGCCTCAATTGGGCGATCGCTTGCACCTTATCGCCGGCAAGGTAATGTCGAATCGCATAGGCGCGTTGATAGTGTTGGTAAAAATGGTTTTCAGGCGCACAAACCAGGTGTTTTTGGCGCCAAATACAATTAGGTTCAAATTCCAATATCCCGCTGCTTTGACAGGCGAGCAGGAATTCATTGGCATGGGCCAACCAATCGGTATGGTATTCGTAATTTTGCAGCAGATAGTTGACCTGAAAGGCCAAATTGCGCGCACTTTCCGTCTGCCCTCGCCACAGCGCGATCTGTCCGCGCTGGACATGGATATTTAACAAACCATAGTTACCCAGTGGTTCAATAACCTGCTCGCTCTTGAGCAGTAGCCGATCGGCCTGGGCAAGATCACCCTGTTCAAGCAGCAGCTGGGTTCTATTGCGGTATAAGAACTCCATATGGGGCACGTCTTCTATACAATTGTCATGCGCCATATTGATCGCATCGAGTTGCACCTCCAATGCCATGGTAATTTTGCCCCATGCCGCATAGACATCGGATATTAGGCACATGGACCATAACCGCTGTTGGACCAGACCGTGATCAAAGGCCAGTTTTTCCGCCTCTTTGAGCAGCGACAGCGCATTACTCAATTCACCTCGACAGAGGGCACTCTGACCCAGAACCGAATAGGTTACGGTACGCGATACGAAGCTGTCCGGTTTGAGGTGTTTCATGCCCTGCTCCGCCAGGTTTTTAGCCAACTCAAACTCCTCAACATTGTTTGCGGCTTGCGCTTGAGCGACTATGTGTTCGGCCCACAACTCCGGATAGTCTTCGCCCCCGGCATCGGGCAACAGCTTGGCGACCTCGTCCTCTCGATAGGTGGCTAACAACACCCAGGCCTTTAACAAGGACAGCTTACGATTTTGTTTGGTCGCATCCAGGCTGACGTAATGAAACATTTTAGTCAGAGTGGCAAATTGCCCGCGCTGATAGAGCTCAACCCCGGCGCTCTCCAAGACCATGAGGATGTATTTTTGTTCCTTAAGATGCAGACAGTGTTGCACCGCTTCGATGGTTAAGCCGTTGTTTAAAAAGGTGTGAATCAGATTCTCTTGCAGTTGATCCCAGTGATCTTTGCAGCCCGCTTGTAACTTCTTAATTAGGCAGTCACGGAATATATCTTGCAATCGATACCAGCGTTCCTGCCCCTGTACGCGATAAATAAAGAGCTGGCGTTGCTCCAGCTCGTAGATATAGGTTTCGCTGTCAGACTGTCGCACCAGACTATCGCAGAGAGCGGCGTTAAATTGCTCAAAAACACAAATATTAAGGAGGAAAAATTGTATTTTTTCCGGTTGCTGATAGACCACCTCATTTAGAATAAAGGAATCAACCTCGAACGCGCCCTGCCCCAACCGACCCGAGGCATCGATAAGATCAGTTGTGGAATGAGCGTTATGTGAAATTAATTGCATCGCCGCTGGCCAACCACTGGTCTTCTCAACTAGTTCTTGTACCACGTTGACCGGCACATCAAAGTTTAAATTCTGCTTCAAAAAATCTGCCGCCTCGGCCTCATTAAAAGCCAATTGGGTCGAGCCAATTTCAATCAACTGGCCCTTGACCCTAAAACTCGACAAGGCAAATGGGGGTTCATTTTGACAACATAGTATGACGTGAATTTGCACCGGTAACATTTTCAACCAGTGCCGCAATGCCTGAATAATAATCGGATCCGTTATGGATTGAATGTCATCTAGGATCATAAAGAAGGGCGTGGTAGCGAGCGCAATCTCCATCATCGCTTTCGATAACAGGCTGTGCAGATTGGCATATTCTTGCTGTTGCACTAAGGCCAAACTCTGCGGGCAGCCGCTGTTACTGGCCTGGTGCAGAGCCTGTATAAGATGATTGGCAAAATAGCTGGGATCGTTATCATTGATGTCTAAGGAGTACCAACCATAGGTCAATTGGCGCTGACGCAACCAGCTGACTACCAGTGTGCTCTTACCAAAACCGGCAGGCGAATAGATACAGGTCAAGGGATTGACCTGGCTCTGGTCTAGCAGTAAAAACAACCGTTCTCGCACCAATAATTTTTGATTGATCGATGGACAGATGAGCTTATAGGGTTGAATCCAGAGGCTCTGATTGGCTTTTTTTTTCAGAGGCATCGAATTAGTCACACATATTTATGTGATTTTATTCTAAGCAACTCCGGACCCTTTAGGCAGTAGCAAAAACTTTGCAGAGGGAAACTCCTTGTAAAGAAGGTGGAGAAATTGAGCGCGATCATGCCACCCATCCTTTTGGTTTGGACAAAGGAAATATATTTAAAATAATGTGCTCTGAGGCGCTCGCCACCTTGCCAATGCTTGCTCAATTGGCTTTGTCGCGCGACCGTCTGCTTGTTTATTGGCCACAACCTTGCTTTCGCTGGGCCATTCTTGCTCAGTGCTTCTGCAAGCCAATCTGTTGGGGGTTTTAATAACTGCATCCCGATCAGGTTTTGAACTGAGCTTTAATAGCTTTTTGTTATTATTATATTACCAAGCGCTATATCAAAATATTGCCAGAGTATCGTTCAATGATCGGTAGCTGTATTCCTCCTTAGGGGGCGCAATTGCAGGCGGAAGCCCAGGCATTTTTCTGCACCAGAGCCAAAACCTCTCGCCTATGTATGGGTCAGGCCCCGAAAGCTGGTTTCGGGGCCTAGAGTCACGATCGACAATTAACCCACACTGACTTGAGTTGATTTCTCAATCTAACGGGCCGAGTTAAAAACTAGCACCGGTCGCACCATCATCCGCACCGATGTTAAAGACATTATCAGGGCCCCCTTGCCATTCAGAGATCACCCAAGAATTCTCATCGGCTTTCACGCATTTCCATTGGACGACGGTGTTTTTTGGTAGACGCATCGTCTCGCTATCGGTCCAAGTTGGGTAGTTCATCGGTTCCAGTTTTTGCTTAACGCTGACAATCGCCCAATTACCCAAAGCAGGAACATTACCGACTATATATACACTGGTACCCAGCCGCGTCAGACCATTATTGCAACTAAAGTTAACGTTAACGGTTTCGGTGGGTCGGATATCGCCAATTAATTCATAGGACAGATTAGCATCATTGAAACGAATGCTATAGGTACCCGAATTACGGATAACTATATCCTTACCAGAACGTTCGGCGATTAGGTCGGCGTTATTGTCGCCATAATTTTCCACCCAGTTACTGAAGCGGTCAAATTTAAAGCGCGGCAGCCCGTTGTTATCGCCACTATCGAACACCACGCCGTCTATCTGCCAGATGTTATCGCCCATACAGGTCATAGGGCTGCTGCCCCATTGGTTCACGGTACCGCGCAGATTCAGTGCGTCAAAATTGCAATCTTCAGGTGGCGGTGGTGGCAGGGAGCCGATTGGGGCGCCAACATGAATTGCTGAGGCCGTCATGGGTGGTACATTAAAGGCTGCTAAACCGCTACCGTCTACACTTACTGAAGCACCGGTACAGCTTTGGCCAACAAAGTCATAAGAACCTTGGGTGACATCACAGTAGTTACCTTCGGGTAATCCGGTTGAAAAGGTCTGATTCAATGCAGACCCTTCTCGGTTGATCACCACGAAGGCTCGACTCTCACCGGTGTCAGTCTGACGGGCAAAGGCAATCTGATTGCCATCATTATGCCAACTGTGACCGATATTCCACGCATCTTGGCTGTAGTTATTGAAGCCCACCATGCCGGCGATGGCGTGCCATTGGTGCTCGCAGACCCAACCATTGCCACAGGCCACATCTTGGGTCGCCCCGTCGTTGGCAGGAGGGCCCATCCAATCGTTGATATCTTTGCGTTTCAATTGCCCATTCTCGTTATACTCGATCACGTTTCGAGGCCAGTCATAGCTGGACATCACCTTGGGTGACCCATAGGGCCATGCCAGCATAAAGACATTGGCCAAGTTATACACTCCGCCGTCATAATAGTTGGTAACGATGCCGCCGATAGAGTTGTTATCTGTGCTGGTCCAGTAGCCGTTACCATGACCACGTTGATTGTCGTGATTATCGGTAAACACCACCGCATAGGCACTGTCGACCAAACCCCAACCGGCGCTGCCTATTGGGAAATCATATAGCAGGTAGTCGGCCAAGGTGCCGTTACCATCGTCTCTGAATTTTTCACCGATGCGTTTACCATAACTGAATTCGGTAACCTGCATTCTTTTTCCCTTAACGGTAAACATGAACTCATCGATGCCTACTGCTTCGTTCGGTCCACCACCTATTACTTCCTGATATACAACCGGGCGCTGATTGGCCGAAAACCAGTTCGCCTCAGAACGAAGATCATGCATACCGGAATAGATACTGTCCAATTCACTCGCTTTAACATGTTTAGCGGCATCGATGCGGAAGCCGGCCACGCCCATATCGATTAGACTGTTAAAGTAGCGGATTATTTTACCCCGAACATCCTCGTTCTCGGTGGCTAAATCTGGCAGTCCGCCTTCTGCAATCCAGCAATTTTGAATTTCATCGGCGGAAACAAAGGGTTGGTTCCAATTTATCTCACACCAAGGATGAAAATCGTTTTGGGAAAAAACTACCGCGCCATCCGAATCATCGAACAATCGATAGTTTAGATTGCCAAATGGGGTACCGTTTGAACCGATGCCTGAGTCACCCGCCATATGGTTGATAATGGCATCAACATAGACCTTAACGCCGTGGTCTTGCCAGCAGGTCGTGACCATTTGTTGGAACTCACCGAGCGTACCGCTGCGACTGCGACCTAATTCATAGCTGACCGGTTGATAGCGTTGCCACCAAGGATATTGCTCTGTGTTGGTGTTGATCACGGCATGTTCATTGGGCGGAGACACTTGAATGGCGCCATAGCCCTTAGATTCCAAAAAAGCACATTCGTTTTGGATATCGGTCCATTTCCATTCAAATAGATGTACCGTCACATCTTTCGCCGGTGGTGCCTGCATGGCAAAAGCCATTGCGCCGGTAAAGGCTGCCAAACCCAACACACTGATTGATGTTCTTATTCTGTTTTTCATAATTTCATTAGCCTTTTGTTTTTGTATTGATTGCGGCCAAACCTTGTTGGCTGCACCCGGGGTTCCGAACTCTAATGTACCAAGATTCCGGTCCGGCAACGGTCACAAATAGGGTCACTTTTTTATGCCCTGTTCCCTACCTGAACACAATCTATGACCCGATCCAATTCAAGCCACTTCAGCCAGTGACTTATAGCGACTGCGTGCAGCTCCACGACCACTGACACCCAATTTCCGGTATATTTTGGTCAATTGATTCTTAACCGTCCCCAAACATAAATTCAAATGATCGGCAATGTCTTCATTGGTCATCCCCTTAGCAACACACTGCAGTAATTGCCATTCCCTAGGCGACAAGCCTAGATTTTGTGTCTGCTCCGGTTGGGCTCGATCTTGGCGAACCACCCGCGTCTTGACCCTATTGCCCCAGATCGCATGAATACGAGAAATAAAGGTCGACTGAAAACGTTGAATGGTGAAATTACTCTTGAACAGCGGCTCCAACCAAGATGGATGATACGCTAAGGGTTCGGCCAAATTATTGGCTTGACTGAAGAGTCCTATGCACTTAAATATCCACGGCATACGCTGATCGGTCGGCTCATGAAAATCTATTAGGGCATACAGCAACACCGCCATAGGGCCCACAGTAGGCCATATGGCAAGCCATTTTTCTAACTGAAGATCGGTGAAATCAACCCATTTGGGTTGCACCTCAATATCGTGTTGTTGCAGGACCAGATAGGCAAAAATCAAATTGCGCAAATGCAGTAATTCATCGGCCCCTTGAGGATGAACAACAGGCTGATTGTGCCGGCTGTACCACTGACTAATGGCATGGATCTGTTCAGTTTGATGCCAATGATTCAACAGCGTCTGTTCTGCCCTAACCAGCACATGGGGGTGTTGGGCACGCAATAAGGCTCGTTCAATCATCTCGACCGTTGGGCTAATATCATAGTGGTATTGGGAATCGACCCAGCATCTCAATCGATGCAATTCCAGCCGCAGCATATTGATCGGCAGACCGTCGATATCGCCTATTAATAAACAACGTTGTTCCAGCTCATTTAAAAAGGGCTCGGCCTCATAGGTGCGCAATTCGCGTAGCAACTGCTCGCAATGGGCGCGCAATAAACACTCATAAGAAAACAATGCCATGCCATTCTTTTCACGTGCGAACTGTATGGCTGCAAACCGTACATTGGTAGCGAGGTTTATTTGCCCCATTTGGGTCATCACCTGGGCTCGTTGATGGCGGTGCCACAACACAGAAGAGAGCAGATCAGATTGCATGGCGACCAGTTCACCCTGCTGAAAATAGTGCAATGCCTCCGCCAGATCCCCGCTCAGCATGGCCACCTCACCCAATACGCCGAGCGCCTGAGTTTGATAATAGTCGGGTAATTCACAAACATTGTCTCGAATTCTGTTGGCAAAGGCCTGCGCTCGTTCGAGGTCCGATTTGCGCATTATGGCCTGAGCTTCTACACACTCGATCCAGACCCGATACTGCCGTTGTTTATCGCACGTTAAGGTCTTCAACAGCCGATAGGACTGGTCGATTTTGGACTGCAAGATCTTTTCCGGCTGGAGGGTATGAGCGGCCAGATCAATGAACAGCAGATCTATATTTTCTTCAATCGGCGTGTGTTGACGAACCAAGGCAAGGGCTTCGCGCAGTAGGTTAGCCTTGCCCGATTCCTGGACTTGCCGACCGGTACGGATCAGACGAGTTATGATCTGTGCCGGATTATCCAATTGCAGGGCAAAATTTAGACCATCGGCCCAACGCCCTGTGCGATCGGCCCAGGCTAATAGGCGTAATAGCTCTAGGCGAGAAATTTTTTTCCGAGCAGTGCCATGCTGCAGTGCTTTTCGGACCAAGGAGGGCCAGCGAAAGTGATATTGAAAACCATAGTGCTGTAATTGAATCAGAAAGCCCGTGTCGACCAGTTCCTTTACAATTTCGGCGTCATGGCCGCGAAAGCAGGTCAATAATTCAGAGTCGAATTCGGGCACTTCTACTAGGAGGTTGGCAAACTGCAGCGCTGCAGGGCTCAAGCTGTGACTCATAACTTCCTTGATATAGCGGATTAACACCTGCTCTTGCAAACAGAAGTCATTTTCCTGTTTCTCCTGCTGCACCATTAAACCTAGCAACACTGGCCAGCCCTCACATGCGTTAACCAACTGCATGCGGTGATTGTCTTGGCGCCATGTTGGCGGCACGACGGTTGCCGTTTCCACGCTGTTAAAACGCAGGGCCGGGGCGGTGAATATCTGGATATTGCCCTGACAGAGCAGCCGCTGACTGGGCCGAGCAACACCATTGAGGCCATTTATTAGGATCTTGTGTTGGCTGGGCAAATATTGGGACAACTCATAGAACAGTTCGATAATACGGCCATCGTGTTGAGGGGTAAGGCCATCGACGACCAGTAAAAAGGGTTTGAGAATGAGATGCAATCGATCACCGATTTGTATTGCCAATTTGGCAACGTCGTTATAGTCGGCCTTAAAAGAAAAACCGCCATCGACGGTGCGCGCCAAGTAGGCCAACAAAATACGCGCGCCCGATACGAAGTCCTCATGGTGTTCAGCATTAACCCAGATTCGGCTTTCCGTCCAAGTCTCATAGACATCCAGTGCGAGTGCTGTTTTGCCATAACCTGAGGGGGCTAACAGAACATTGAGCGGGGCGACACCATCAATAATCCTCGGACAGAGTTGACGTTTGATCAATTTACCGGTGACATTGACCGGTCGAAATATAACTGAATCCATGATTATCTCTCCTTCAATGCAATCTTAACCGTTACATAATCGATCAACATTGACGTGAACACTGCAAGTCCCACTGCCAATATGTCGTCCCTATCGAATTCCCATATTGTTAAAATTTAATGGCCAAATGTATTCCTCCCTAGGGGGCGGAATTTGCTCTGGGGTCGATCGAAACCCTCTAGACAAGGCGTCTATCTTGTATATGCCGTTACCATTGACTGCAAATTGAGAACCTATTCGGGCCATCAAAATGCCAGATTGGCTCAATACAATTCCGTCTGCTGAGGAGGAATACAAAATATTTAAAAGTATTAGGATGGTTACAAACCAACAATAACAAATAAGTACTTTATCTAACGCATCGAGCTGTTAACGCACGGACTGGTTAATCAAGTTGCCGCCCTAAAGTAGACCTTTCACCTCAATCAGACGGACCACCTTTGGTGTGCCAATCCCTGTTTTAACCGAACAATAGATCGGAGTTCGATATGACATTAAGATTTTCCCTGCTGCTTACCTTATTGGTAAGCCAAATGGCCAGCGCAGACTGGTATTTCCGTGGCACACCAAATCAATGGGCCGCTACAGCGCTGGATGACCGAGGCCAGGGTGTCTATGCCACCTGCCAAACCTTCGCTCAGGGCGATGGTCAAGGGAGCCCTCGTTTCAAGATTGATCGCTTTGCCAATTGGGCGGAAAACTACCCTTCTGCTGACTACGAGGTGTCCGCCAATAGCAGTGTTGAGATTCGCTTTAACGCCCTCAACCAAGCCATCGATAGCGTAACTGTCGCCAACTGTGACGATGAAAGTACGCAAGACAGTTGGTACTTTCGCGGCACCGCCAATGGCTGGTCCACCACGGCCATGCTCGATGCCGGTCAGAACAACTACGAAGTTAGGGTGAGTTTTGCTGGTGAAGCCGATAATGCTCGTTTTAAGATCGATCATCGCGGTGATTGGATTGAAAACTATCCCAATGCCGATATAGTCGTGGCTGACTTCACCACCTATGACATTCGCTTTAATTCGGTGACCAAAACTATTAGCGTGGCCGAGGTAGGGGGTGATGATTCGATACCCGCGCAAGTTAGCGCCCTACCCTCGCCGGGCACCTATAGCAACAGTCAACGTATTCGTCTTCAGGTGAGCGACAACAAAGACGCCCAGCCGAGCCTGTATTTTACGCTTGATGGCAGTCAGGCAACGCAGGACTCTGCGCTATATGTCGAGCAGATTTTCTCGGCGCACGATATCGGCAGTGGCGATGACCTAACGATTCGGACCCTCACGGTCGATGCCAGCGGGAATGAGGCGGAGCAACGGTTTGCCTATCAAATTGACCCGATCCAAACCGGTACAATCGACTTCCGTTCCGAAACCATTTACTTTGTTATGACCGCGCGTTTTTACGATGGCGACGCGTCGAATAACTATTACAACCGGGACCGGATCGAACCCAATGATCCCCAATGGCGCGGTGACTTTAAGGGCCTGATCGCCCAATTGGACTATATAAAGGACCTGGGCTTCACCGCTATCTGGGTGACCCCGCCAGTGGTCAACCGCAGCGGTTTGGATTACCACGGTTACCACGCTTACGACTGGACCCAGGTGGATCCTCGCCTCGAAAGCTCGGATGCGACCTACCAAGACTTTATCAATGCCGCCCATGCTTTGGGTATGAAGGTGGTGCAAGATGTGGTGATCAATCACTCCAGTCAGTATGGTATACGCGATCAGGTTTGGATCGACCATCTGCCGATCAAATACTATGTCCCGGCCGGCGCCGAACAAGGTTTGGTTGATAACGGCGCCTACCAGGGAAACCTAGGTGATTATCAAAGCACCTTTCGCGATGACAATGACAACTCCGTTGCACCCTTCTGGTTTAGCAGTCGCAACAGAATCGATGCCGAAGGGGTGCTGCCGCTCGTCGATCCCCTAACCGGCGTCACAGTGCCCAAAGCAGGCTACAACCCCGGTCGATTCTTTGGGATCGATGCCGCGACACTGGACCCGGACTGGTATCACCAAGACGGCTTTATGGCCGGCGGTGACTGGGAGAATCCGACCTCACTGCAAACCAAACATATGGCCGGGGACACCATCGATTTAGCGACCGGCAACCAGAATGTGAAGGACTACATCAATGGCGCTATGCACAAGTATTTGGCCATGGGCGTTGATGCGATCCGGCTCGATACCACCAAACACATTGAACGCAACGAGCTGCTGACCTATATAGAGGATTGGCAAACCTTTAAACCCGGCACCTTTGTCTTTGGCGAGGTCCTGGTCAAGGGTCTGGGCTTTGGCACCGAAATCGGTAACGACAATGGCCCTGCGGCGATCCGCCCTTGGTGGTACACCCGGACCGGCAATGACCCGGCCAATCCAAGCGGCGACTCGAACCTATCGGTACTCGACTTCCCGCTGTTCTCAACCTTTCGAGACAATGTGACCCATGGCTCATTGGGTGGCATCGGCGGCGCCCTCTCGATGGATTGGACCTATGCTGACCCGACTGAACTGGTGACCTTCTTTCAAAACCACGATGTCGGCCCGGACAATGACTTTAAATTCCGTTTCGGCGGTGCCGAGGCTAACGCGGCCCTTGCCTACAATCTGTTGTGGACCATAAGGGGCATTCCATCGCTCTACTATGGCGAAGAAATTATGTTTAAGGCCGGCTTTCCGCACGATATCCAGAGCAATGATGATACGGTCGCCGACACTGGTCGTGCCTACTATGGCGATCACCTGGACGACCGCGCAGCCACCCAAAGCCACCCACTTTATCAGCACATTAAACGCCTGAATCAAATCCGCCATGCCGTTCCTGCGTTGCAAATGGGCGTGATGGATAAGGTCAACGAATGGGGCTCGGGCATGAGCTTCGTGCGTGATTATAATAATCAAGAAAGCTACGCCGTAGTCGGCCTGGCCACCGGTAACGGCCAGAGTATCTCGGTGTCGGGCGTGCCCAACGGTACCTACCGTGATGCGGTGACCGGCAATACCATCAACGTCAACAATGGCACCCTGGCCTTTAATGTTCAGTCTAATTCGATCGGCGCCTATGTATTAGACGGCCCCGGTAAGGTTGGCGAACATGGACGTTATCTGCGCTAGCGAGAATAAGAAAAAAGAGCTATGAAAATAGCCAAAACTTATAAGCCCCTTTATTGGGGCTTTTTCTATCGGTCGCAGAACTATTTCGTAGAATGTTTTAGATGTAGTTCTCAATCTAGGAACATAATACCCACTTAGAAATCCAGGTTCGGTATACTTTTTCGCTCAGACAGTGTTCGGTCTATACTCCGGTCATCTATACTCCGGTCATTAGTTAAATCTGTCTGTTTTTACACCACAAAAAATACCTACAGGGCCGTAACAGACCTCACGAGCAAAGGATTGCTACTACAGTGCCATACCCTCTCAGACAACTAACCGGTCTGATGTTGCTGTTGCTTACGTTTATTTCTCGGTTGCCTGCAGCCGAGTCCATTCCGGTTTTCAATCAAATTTATTCTACAACGAACATGGGGCGACATCCGTCTGAGCACAATATGCTCTTGGCACCGCAACAGGCCGCCGAAGCGTTGGCCGGTCACCGTATCCAGAAACTGTTGGTCGGCCCTAGCTCGACCGACCTGGTCCAGGTCGATATGCGACAGGGCGCGACCGGAGCCTATATCACTTACCAGCAGTCCTACTCCGGGCTCCCCATTTGGAACTATGACTGGGTACTAGTGCTCGACACTAACGGTACCCCGACGCAGGCCTATGGTGAATTAGTCACCCATTTGGAACAAGACCTGCCGACGGTCGAGCATCTGTCCGTTCACGCACAACAAAGCCTAAGCGATGCCTTTATCCAAAAATATTATTCCGACGCAGAAAGGGTCTTCCGTAACCGAGAGTCGAGTCAGGTCATATTCCTCGACGCCAACCAAAAAGCCCATAACGCCCTGAAACTGTCTTTTTTCACCGATCTAGTTAATGCCAACAGCCAGCCTGAACGGCCCTTGGTGTTTATCGATGTCGACACAGGAGCGGTCATCGACCAGATGGACACTTTGTTCCACCTTATTGAAGTGGGGGGCGCTGGCCCGTCTGGCAATAGTAAGGAGCCCCGGCGGGACTTCGACTCCAGCCTAGATGGTCGGGACGGCAACAAACCGGCCACCTTTATACTTACCAAAGATAACAATAACCGCTGCCATATGGACGCACTCAATGTCGAAACCCGCACTTCAGCAAACCTCAAGGCACCGGGCAGCGCACCCTTTAATTTCGACTGCACACACTCCACTCGTAACGACTACCAGGCCATCAACGAGGCCAAATCACCACTCAATGACGCGCACTTTAATGCCCAGGTGACCCGCCGTATGTATCAGGCCTACCTGGGCGAAGCACCCTATCTCGATAGTAAAATCATCCAACATGTCCACTACGGCAACCGTTACGACAATGCGTTTTATGAGGATGGGCAACTCTATTACGGCGATGGCGATTATATATTTTATCCCATGACCAGCCTAGACGTGGTGTCACACGAAATTGCCCACGGCTATACGGCCAACTATGGTCGGGGTCCAGAGCGATTGTTGGTGTCCGGCCAAGCACGAGCGATAAACGAAGCTTTTTCCGACATGTCTGGCGAAGCCGCCGAGTTTTTCCTGACCGGCACTAATGATTGGATGAGCAGTCAAGCCAATTACAAGCTTGGTGATGCGCTGCGCTATCTCGACACACCTACCCGCGACGGCCGTTCAGTCGATCAACTCGATGATTTCCAAGAGCAAAACGGCGAACACTATAATGCCGGTATTTTTAACAAGGCCTTTCACCGGCTGGCGACCACCGAAACACCCTGGAATAGCCAATATGCCTTTACACTGTTTGCAATCGCCAATCAGCAATGCTGGCTTGCCAATACTACCTTTGTGCAGGCAGCAGACTGTGTGATGCAACAAGCCGGGGTAATCGCTACGCGGCTGGACAACGACACCGTGCTAAAGCCCGACGGCAGTTATTGGACCACGAGCGAACTGCAAAACCAGATCCGTAAAGCCTTTGCGCAGGTGGGCATTGCACTGATCACGGCGACCGATCTGGAAAGTGAATTTTCCGTGAGCAGCCGTTTTAACCGCGTCGAATTCACCAATACCTCCAGGCTAAACGGTTTTGCGTTGAATCCGGGCGACTGGAGCTACGAATGGGACTTTGGCGATGACTCGGCGCTAAGTTCTGAACTCAACCCGATCCACGAATTTTCCACCGACGGCCCTCACACCGTCAGCCTGACGGTGACGGAAATAAATGGCTCGCGCCAAGACCGGTTCAGTCTAATCGTCACCACCCACAGCGATTACTGTGCCGCCTTCGGTAGCAGTTTCGACAAATACTTCGTACAGGCTACGCGCTTGCACAACCGATTAACCACCAGTGACAGTCGAGGCTACAGCGATTTCAGCGCCAACCTAATCGACCTTAACCAAGGCCAACAGTTGGACTATGAAATTATATCCGGCGGCCATCCCGATACACTGGGTAAAGACAAAAAATATGAACTGTGGCTCGATATAAACGACGATGGCGAGTTTCAGTACACTGAAAGGCTTATGTCTCATTACAGCACAGACGGCAAGGTGAGCGGTGTGATCCAATACATCGGTGAGCTCAACAAAACCTACCGAGTGCGTCTACTCGTGTCTAGCCTCAACTCCGACAAATTGCCCTGTGGTACCTACAACTCCGCCGAAATTGAGGACTACAGCATCCGCTGGAGCGATTCGGAGCTTAACTTTGTTATCACAACACTGGTTCAGGAAAACGCCGTAGAATTCCGCAATGACACCCACGATAGCAGGGTAACTCGTTGGCACTGGGAATTTGGCGATGGCACGCAGTCGAGCGAGCCATCCCCTTACCATCCCTATGCCCGGAGTGGAGACTACTCCGTGTCCCTAACCGCCTATGACGTCGACGACGCAGAAGTGGCCCGCTGGGATTCGACGGTGCCGGTCCGCAACCATACCCAAGCGACTATCGTAATTGATGACATTAGCGCTTTAACGGTTACCGTCTCGGCCAGCATGCTGCGCTACCCCATCGGCACACAACTGCTCTGGCATTTTGATGATGGCGCCACGGCCAACGCAGAATCGGCGGTCCATTCTTATGCCGCGAGTGGGCAATATGATATCAGCCTGACCCTAACCAACGCCGATTATCCCGGCGGTTTAACGGTTATTCAGCAAGTAAGTGTAGGCACCACTGGCTTAGCCAAGATCAAGCCTGCATTCAGCTACCAGAAAGAGTTCCGGCCAGACGGCTCAGTAACGGTGAATTTTACCAATACTACCGTCGATCCCAAAAACAAGAGTTTTGGACTCTGGTCTGTCACCTGGAACTTTGCCGAGCAAGGCAGGATACGTTCAGACGGGACGGGCTTAAACCAGACCACCAGCAAGACGTTCTTAAGCCCTGGCGAGTACCCGGCAACGCTGACCATAGGGTTTCGACAATCCAATGCAAGCGGTTGGTCCTGGGTTGAACAAAGTGTGCAACAAACCCTACACCTTTTCCCAGACCCAGTAGATGACTACTGCCTACCGGTTAGTAATGTGACCGAAGAGTATATTGAGGAATTTTCCATTCATAACCAACGTTTCACCAACGGCCAAGAAGGTGGCCTAGTCAATCCCGGCAACCCCATTGTCTTGTACAGTTCTGAGCAACATAACTTTGTCCTGACGGCCGGCTATCTCAACCCCGACGGAGTCAAATACGCAGAACACTATCACCTCTGGATGGATCTCAATCAGGATAAGTTGTTTGGTGATGGCTATTGGTTTCAGGATAAGAGCGAACGTTTAGCCACACACTGGGATTTCAGCTACACCGAGGATGGCCTGCATTATGGCCAGGGCTACGTGGCGGGCACTATCAGCCTACCGGCCCATAAACTGGACCAAGCGGTAACCCGAACCCGCATGCGTATTCTGCAGTTGTACGCCAACGGCGGTGACCTTGAACAACTCGACCCATGCTCCGATTATCAGTATTTTGGCAGTTATGGCGAAATCGAAGACTATCTGGTGGACTTGGTAAAACCATACAACCTAAGCGTGGCAGTGGAACAACAGGGCAATGAAATCGCCTTCACGCCCCTGCCAATCGAGCACAGCGAGATCGCAACATGGCAATGGCAATTTGGCGATGGCCAAAGTTCGAACGAATCGAATCCGGTGCACCAGTACAGTGTGCCCGGCCGCTACCAGATCGCACTCGACGTCTTCAGCAGCGAAGGCTACCGCCTGGGTAACTGGCAGCAGTGGGTTGTTATTCCGGAACCGACGGTAGTCAGATTTGACTATACCTTGTCTGGCAAAACCATTCGGGTCGACGGCAACCCCAGCCAGTATCCGGCAGGCTCAACCTTTGACTGGGACTTTGGCGACGACAACTCCAGCACCGCCAACGAACTGCTCGTCGAGCACACCTATGGTGATGCCGGCAGCTTCAGGGTCAGCCTGACGATTAGTAACGCTTTACTCCCAGGCGGCAAAAGCCTTAGCCGGGACGTTAGTATTTCCAAACCGACTAGCAGAAAGGGTGGTTCGTTTAATCCGCTGCGAATGCTCTGGTTGCTAGCCCTGCTGGGATGTCGGCGCTATTATCAGGTGACTTAATAGGCTGCAAAAATTTTGCGTGACCTAATAGCGGCGCTTTTACAGTCGTCAAACCACTAACAATGGATCCTCTGGAATCAACATGGATACCAGAGGGCTGTTTAACGATAGATCAATCAATCAATACTCAATTTTAGTTTGCCCATATAAGGCCTCATCTACTGCTCGCTCGCAAATCAACCAGTCTGTTGAGGTACGGCACAGGGCCGCGGCCTGATCAAGCAGTTCTATATTCTCTTCGATTAATGAAACTCTTGCTAATAACTCAACTCGTATGGCCTCGTCGGCCTCAACCTGAGCAAATGCATAGAGCGCCTCTTTCATTTGTTGGTTGGCGTACAATCGAGTCCTAATGCGCTCATCCTGGAATCGATATTGATTAACTTCAGCATTAGGCGGCAGCGCCAATTCGAGGTGGCCGGAGATCAAATAGGGCGTTGTACTAAACGAAATCACTTGCTTCGGTGCATCCCTAATATCGACGATATAGCCCATTTCGCTGAAAAGATACTCAAACAACCGTGAGGTCGTATCGATACAGGCATCTATATTGCTCGTGACGCAGAAGATTGTATTTTCATCCAAAATGGCCTGCAGTCGATCAGTCATCCCCCCTTTGGCATTGATTTCAATACTGTATACGGCGTTTTCCGTTAGCTCGAGCCACTCCTTGGTTTTGGTTTTTGTCTTTGAATAAAATAAAAATCTTACCTTAACCTTGGTCACCCATCTTTGATAATCTTCAATAGAACGAAAATGGAGTTTGGTGGTAACTGAAATTTCCAACCCTAACTTAAGATGGTGAATGAATTCACTCCCACAGAGCTCATCAATTGCGATCTCATCTTGAGTCAATACTGCGGCACCATAGGGAGACAGCTTTCTGTTTTCGATCGACCGATCCGTGGCATGGTAGAGCAGTTTGATGCTTGACGCAGAGGTCCTTGAATTTTCAGTGACCCTTGTGCTCAATGATGCACTAACCGATCCAGCGAACAGAACAAGATTTACACCGCCCTTTACTCGCCCATAGGTTTCCTCAAGATACCGCTCGTGGGACTTCAGGCCGGCATAACTGATATCGGCCTCGGTATTATTCCAAGTTACGATTTCCCCCATTACACAATGATTGCGCAGGGCAGACAGCTGACTGTCAAAACCCCGTCCAAGTTGATTTGCATTGAGGTTAACACCCGAGTAAAGACCGGCCTGCACCATTGAATGGCTTAGGCATGCAAATGCCAACATAAATAAGAGTGTAAATCGTTGAATGATCATAGTATCTCTCATTAGGCCGATATAAAAAGACTCACCAGTCGCGATGGTCTTTTTTATTGTTTAAAGTTAGCCAATAGTTCGATGAGCATCCTACGCGCTATTCATAGGTGGTTAAGGCAAATTCGCAAGGGGTCCACTCGAAGATTCCATCTGACAGATCCGTCATGAAGACAGGAGCCCAGCGCAGTTTCCGATAAGCCAAGGACAAGGGTTCGGTAACAAACCCAGCATTGGTAGCTTGTTGCCGAGCCCGTTCGCACTGCTCAACCTTGCGTGCAGTGGTCGGAATATCCAACATTGAGCGATCATAGGAAATCACGCAGCCCTCTCCGGTCGACCTACAAATCGAGTCGATATTATTCCAATAGTCAACACATAAATTCCCATAGGGATGCGTTTGGCAGTATTCCGCCGCATCAAAGAATAGCCAGGCGTTATTGTAAGCAACCGTCCGGAGTTGCACCACGTCTGAACGCTCGCTTTCTGGAATCCAACTGTAATAGGTTGAGAGAATGTCGGCGGCACGCTGCTCGTCCATCAAGGCTTTCTTATACCTATCCGTCAGTTCGAATAGGAGTTGATTCCTTGCGAAGCTAATAGTTTGGTACGCTGGGGCTAAGCGTTTTACATCGGCGGTAGATCGATCGTAGCGAGTCGTTTTGTAGCTAACCACGTTATAGTCAGATAACTGATTGAATTGATAACGAAAATCATTTTTCGCATATTGAATCGCTTGACTGAACAGATCAAAACAGGGTTGTGGGTAGCTTAAGGAGCAGGTCACTATATTATTCGGAATAATAGTAAGTAAACGGGTAGGCTCTCCCCCCTTTTGAATCGCCCTGACGGTTATTTTCACCGACTCCTTGCTTTGATCATCGAGAAAATCTAACTCTCCTTGGACATTCACTATCCCACCGGCTATATCAACGCCAAGGTAGCCACCGATTTCACGCTTGTCTTGGCTATTTAAATATTCTACGTGCATATTCACAAAGAGCTGCGCGCCATACTCGATTGAGGTGACAAACTCATCACCGGCTAACTCCATCAACCGCCCTTGATAGTCATTGGCAATGATTTCACCCACAGGGCTCAAGCTAAACCCCAAGTTCGCGTCGATGGGCAGAAACACCTTCTTCTTAGGGGTGGCCCCAGCAGTAAAGGTGTATGAACTGGCATACTCCGACTCCGCAGACTCCTTCGCAATATGAGCGCCAGCGTTTACCTGCACAGCACTGATATTAACCGATAGATCCACACTCCCGTTTAGGGCACTGAGTATCTCATCGTAGCTGGTATCGGTATCATAACGAAAGTCAAATTGCACACCGCCATATTGCTCACTCACAAGGCCCTTTACCGGCTGATGGTTAAGGAACTCGTGTGTTGAACTATTATAGGCGGTACCAATGAGTACGTGGTCATTTACCAGACCGGGAATGGTCGAACTAAAGTTATCAAGGGATTGGGATTGCAGTGCTGAGGGCGTCTTATCCTGGTTCACAGCCGCAGCGGTCAGACTGAAGACTGTAGCAAAACCTATTAGCATAAAACGGGATCCGATTTTTCTATTCATCTTGGTCACCCCGACTAATTAATTTTTAAGGTATGGTCTTCAACTTCACCATATCGAATATTTACACACGGATTGTCGCTGCCTCCGGCATAATCGTCGGTCACCCGCAGTCGGGTATAGCCGGTGTCGGCATCCTGCGGAATGACAAGATTAATCGAAACCTCATCGGCCTCGGCAACAATATTACTGATTACCATTTCATCCGAATCGTTTAAAATACCGTTACGATTCCAGTCGACAAATGCATGCCATGTACCTTTTAGACGCGGATGAAACTGCGCCTCGGTTAAGACTAGGCGTAACGTATCACCCCGATTAACCGGCATTATATGTCCGGAAAACTTCGAATAATTGGTTGCACCACTGGAATTGGTATACCCCCCCAAGCGGACACTTTTTATCGATAGATTGCGAGAACCATTTGAACTGATTGGACAATAGGTTCTGATGTCAATAGAGGTTAACAAGCCAATCATGCTGTAGCCTTGGGGTATAGTCTTACATCCTTGCTGCGATGACAGACCAGCCTGCCACTGACTTGGGTTTTCATGCTTAAAGTCACCAAATGTTGGGTACTGGGCATCAGCTCGTAAACCATTTTGTGTGTACAACCAATGGTTTTTTAGGTCGGATATCTTCTCTGCTTGACTGCGCGGGATCGTTGCACCATACATTCGCTCCCATGTCTCGATGAGCAAACCGTTATAACATTTTTCAAGCCACTGAAAACGACCTAATGCCTCTGTGGGCGTTAGTTGATCATTCCAAATTCCGTAGTTTGGGTATTCAGACCCATAGGCTGCGTTGCCGAGCACCAGCACCAGGCAGCTGACTATCAATGAAATTATTTTTTTAATCATTAATCCATTTCCTTATTAGCTATTTATAATGATTCGAGATCGAGCAGGCTGGCATCGTAAACATAGAGGTAGCCTCCCTGGCGAATATCTTGATTTCGCTGTCGACAAAAGTTACCAAGAGGATTTCTATTGCAGTACTCAACGGATTCCGCAAAGAGATATGCATTCGACCGGGCCTGTGAGGCCAACTCATTAATTTCATTTTTTTCTTCGCTGGTGAGATATGCGCCATAATAATTAACTATATTTTCTGCCCTGCGCTTATCCAACATGGCAGTCATCCAATCGTTACTAAGACGATTAACCGTTAATTTCGTTAGATAGCTGACATCATCATAGCCCGTCGGCGGGGTGAGAATAGACAGGTTTGGGCCTGATTGATCATAGCGGGCAGTAAACAACTTGACCGGATTATAGTTATCGAGCGTTTGAAATTGATGGATATAGGCCGACTTTAGATAGCGCACTGTTTCGGAAAAAAGACTGAAGCACGGTGTCGGATTGTTTAGGCTACACTGCATCAGGCCCTCTGGAATGATATCGGCCAACTCCATTGGATTACCACCAACCTGCATGGCCGAAATGGAGATTTTCACCGATCGCTTAACCTCCTCATCGATTAGCGACAGATCACCTCTGACACTCACCAGGCCATTGACATCTACCGATAGGTAGCCACCAATTATTCGTTTATCCTCGGCATTGCGATACTCTACTTTCATATTTACGATAAGGTAAGAACCATACTCGATAGCCGTTACAAACTCATCGCCCAGCTCTTCACCCCGGCTACCGGGATAGGCATTGGCTAACTGCACTGCGGCAAGAGTAGGTGCAAAGCCGTGCTCGGTATTTGGAATCAACCGCCTCTTTTTCGGTTTCAAATTAATATAGATGGTGTAAGTTCCGGTGTACTTGTCGGCGGCATTGTTCGACGCGTAAAGGCCGCCGGCATCTACACTGACAGCAGATAACTGAACGGATGCATCGAGACTGCCACTGACCATGTTCAGTAACTGCTGGTAACCCAAATCAACCGAGTAAGATATTTCACTTTCGGTATTGCCGTAACTATCGTCGATCATGCCGTTGACCGCTTGAAAACCATAAAAACCCAGTTTGTCACTATGGTATGCAGTACCCATCTGAATATTATCATTTTCAATGCCGAGAATTTCAGTTGCCCACAGAGGTGTCGAGAGAAAACCTGCAGCCAATATCGGATAGAGGCAATAGATCATGTTTCTTGTTATAACAATGACGTTATTTAGTATTTTGATCATGGGAGCTTCCTGTATGAAGCCGCCAAAATTTTTCAATAACCGTTAACACATCGATAGCCCAAACAGCGGGCTGACTGCTTCGCTAAATGTTAGGAAAGGCGGCGAATTAGGGCCAGCAGAAACAACTGCCGACCCACAACGGCTATTTTAAAGAGTTTAGGTAATCTTCATGCCACTCTATCGGCAGCGAGAGCAGAACGCCTTCTACCGTTGTAGGCGCCTTATCTTTAAAGCTAAGGGCCGACTGGTAGCCCAGATCACCGATAGCGATGCCATTGGCAAACATGACTTCATGGGCGTCATCCTCACCCAGTATTGGCTCAAGTTCTAGGTTATGAACCGTATCGTTGAACAACTCCTTGCCAACCGACAGCACGGTGGTGGTACCTAAGTCAGTAGACAAGCGATCGCCGGGTTGCACTTCCTGCGCCCACACAACACCGCGATTCGTGGTCACCACTGGGTGTGTCTCGGTTAATAGCAGCCTATGACCTTGATCATCTCGGATCTCGATCATGGGCAGGGCTTCATATCCAATAGAGGTATCCATAACTCTCATAAGGCCACCCTTGCCAGCGACCAAGTCTCCTATGATGAGCTCTTCAATGGGTTTGACCGCACCGGCTGGCAGGGTGATCAGAGTGCCCTTAGCAACACAACTGTATTCGAAATAGAGATAGGGCAGCTTCTCCGCTAAGACCCAATCGGTGTGATTGCTGGCGAGGTCAGCATTTTCGGCAACGAATACGGTTTCAATCGTCTCGGGGTTACCATATTCATCGGTAAAGGGGCTGAAACGATCGTCCGTTGTGGCTATATCACCATCCATGTCAATGGTGTCTTGGGACTTCACCTTAATCCGTATTTCCCACTGCACATTCTCAAAACGTTTGAACATGGTGCCCGCCGTTGCCGCACCTACACCGAAGACCGCATCTTCCATCGGTATATCCCAGGTCAACCTAGTACCAACGAAGCCCTCGACATCGACAAAGTGACGAATCTCAATGTAGTCAAAAAAACTACGTGCATCACGTGGGTTGCGCATGCTCGCCCATTCACCATTGGCACCGGCATTACCCGCCATTATCCAAGCTCCGGTTTCATTGCCCGTTATGGCGGCATCACCCTCACCCGGTGCATAGACTTGAGTAATTTCATGAAAGGTTTCAATTTCGCCTTTCAGGGGTATCTTAATCTTCAGTTGCGCATTAGGCGTTTGGGCGTCGTAAAGTTGAGGAATATCGCAATCGCCATGATCTCGGTTGAGGCAGACCTTGATATTGGGAGCCTGACTGGCCTTATGTTCTGGTGTTTGGTCAGGTGCTTCTATCTTGAGCAATCCATTATAGCTGCTAAGGCCGTCGCCATTCATCAGTGCTCGCGCATAGAGTCTGTTGGTCATCTTATGGAACAGGCGCTTGCCGCTGTTGTCCTGTGTCATCGCAAAGGATTCTATACTGAACTGATCACTGGGTTGGTAGTTATCGCGTATAAAGGCTGAATCAACATCCCCTAACGCCACAGAGCGATTGGCTTCGCCGGCATAAACGCGCCGTGATCCGGGCACGCCGATCTGTCGTCCGGCCGGGTCTTTGAGCACCACCGTGGTATAGGCGAAGGCAATATTGCCGGTTACATTTACTGTCGCACTGTTAAGCAGCCGAACCTCATTGGTGATGCTACTGAAGAAGCGTTTCGGCATCAAAACAGAATGGTGCATGGCTTCCTCTTCTGGCGCCAGGCCGGCCTGCAACACATAGAGGCTAGGTTGCATCAGGGCTTCGGCTCGAGCCTGTTCAACCATCCGATAAAACATCGGTGAGGCCTCCGCCGTGGTCTGTGCATAGCCTAGGTGTTCCATGATAGTGGCAAAGTCTGCACTGTCGGCCGGGTTCAGGTAGCCGTGTTGGCCTGAGCTGGATGGGTATTCCGGCTTATCGGCGCGGCTATCAGCGCTCTTCGATACCACCACTGCCGAAGACCTGCTGTTCTTCATGTCAGCGCTCACCAAGCTCAAGCTTGCTAGGCTAGTGATTATGGCTACAGCTATGAGTTTCCTGTTCATTTTTGTTCCTCACATGTTAGTCAGATAAATCTATGACTCAGTGCATGGCGATGAGCCTGAGCCCCTAGATGGGTGGATTGCCTCTTACTCGATGATCACAATGTAATCCTCAACTTCGCCAGAGCCTTGATCGAGGCTTATCAATTCACAGGCATCTGGTACGGCGTCTGATTTGACAATCAGCCGCAATCGCGTCGGACCGGTCGGCGCATCGACCGGCAGGGCAACTTCAATCCAAGTCGTTGCAGGATTATTACCGCCGGTCAGATAGATATTTTCATCAATATCAAATCTATGGTTTTGGTTTAGGTCCAGCCAGGCACCAATCTTTTTACTGCTGGTCGCGGAACCTACAGCGGTAACGCTGATCCATATCGTTTCCCCTCGAGGTAGGGCTTGCTTGAGCAGTTCACTACCGTAAAGGGTGTAGCCTTGCTCGGCTCCGACAGCGCTTGAATTGATCAATATGTTCCACAAACCCTTATGATGAATACCTACTTTTCGGATATAGAGACCATCAACGACGCTGCCTGCAGCGCAGTAGTCGTGGTCTGCTGGACCGTCGGCTGTAAGGGAGATTCTTTCTTGCACCGGATACTCTGAACCTAATGGCGTGGTCAATATAAGTTGAACGCTGTAGTCACCGGCCTGGCCGAAATCGAACCGAGCCCCGTGGGTCGCTGCAAATTCGGTATAGCGGGCCTGATCCAGGTGCCGATATTGCCAGGACCAGGTTGCCCCTGCCGGTACCGACTCACTGCGGTTCTCAAACTGCACCACGGTGCTATCCGCTACCACGCCATAACTAAAGGCGACCATTGGCTCGGGCATAGGGTCCGGCTGGGTCACCAGCGTCACACGATAATCCTCATACTCGCCCATGCTTGCTCGACCGCAGGGCCGGGAAGCACTGGCCCAATCCATCAGCACGCGCAATCGGGTGGTCTGGCCCTTATTGGCGGGGCTCCCACCGGTCAGATCGATGGCGCCCGTAATCGCGCCCTGACTTCGGGTCTCGAGTAGTGTCTCGCCCGGATCGCTGAAGTCGTGATCGCCGTTTAGATCGGCAAACACCATCCAACGGCGGAAATAGAGATCATCGTTTGGGGTAAGGATAATGCTGTTTTCGCCTGCCAGGTTCAGCGTCAAGGGAGGCTCTGCGGTATAGTCGGCATAACCGCCCGGCTCGGTCTCCGACGCCGCCATGGCCATACCATTGAGGCTAACTTGGCGAATGTAATCGGCTCCATCGCCAGATCCGCTTGGGATGCAGTAGTCCGATGCTAGATCAATTTCTCTCAGAAAGTCATCTTGCTGGCTGGGCGCTTGGGCTCGAAGCCGAACGACGAGGCGGTCAGCACCCGCAGCGGGCAGGATATCGACCGTGTCCGCTAGCCGCTGGGTTACCTGATCGATGCTGCCATCATCGCCCAGATCCCAGTCATAGACCGGGCTGGTGCTTGTACCGACGGAACTGGTATTGCGCAACTGCAATCCATCGAACACACGCTTATAGTCAAACAGGGCTACCAACTCGGTGTCGCTGGTGGTCATAATATCGACCTTTGCAAAGGCTCGGATCACCGCGTAACGAATCGCCTCGGCGTTCCAGTCGCTCGGTAATGCGCTGTTGTGGGCGCGAAAGGTAGCCGCCGAGTCCACGATGCATTGGGCCGCACTCTCGTACTGCATAATTGGCACCCAACAGTTGGCAGCGGCGGTCAGCCAGAGGTCAAAGCCGATCAAGGGCGTCCAGCCACGCGCTGCGTTGTCGGTCACCAGATGGAAAAACGCGCGATTAAAGGGACCTGCCAGATGATGGCCAGTGACCTGGTAATGCCGATCCTTGGGCGTATCGATCGACTTACCATCGAGCGACGGTTGCTCAAAATAGCGCGCAGCGTCTGCCAAGGTGGGCTTGAAGGTGGCGGCGGCATATCGCCAATCATTTTGCTGAAAGCTTTGCTGCGCTATGGCGTATTCCGTTGCTTCGCCAGCGATGTCGGCAAAGGACTCGGCGATGCCCATCGATGTGCCGCCCCCCTGGCTCAGCAGGCTGTAGTGTTCCAGTACCGCGTGGGCCAGCTCATGGCCGAGTGTATCGGGTGCAACCTTGGGGTAGAAATAGCGTGCGCCGTCGCCCAGCGCGATAAACTCGCCATTCCAAAAAGCGTTATCGACATAGCCATAGCGAGCCTTGACGATTAAAGGTCGACCGATCTCATTGAGCGGCCCCTTGGCTCGGGTGATGGCAAAGTTGGCGTACAGATTGAAGGCGACTTGGGCGCTGTAACTGGCATCGTTCAGCGGTGAGTAGGCGCCAGTCTGGTTCGAGAGATCTTGCTCGTGTCGAGCCTGTTCATCCGGGCACGGATACCGAAAGGCGGTGCTGGCGTCTGTGCCGTTCAGCACCTGGACGTTGTTCTGCCAGGAGCCGTCTTCGGGCGCAATACCCAGGGTGCAATCGGTGCCGCTGCGGGTGACCAGAAAGGTGCCGGCGCTGAGGGCATCGATGGCCTGACCGACCCAGGGGTATTGCTGCGGCCCGGTCATCAGGTTACCGCCTGGGCCGCTGCCGGCTTGGGACCCATAATGTAGGCTATCCTGCACGGCTAAAATTTCGCCACTGAAGGCATCGATCAGCAGCTGAGGTCTTAGGTATTTACCTGTGTCCTGATGCTCTGCATAGAAGGATAGGCGGAAAACCTGTCGCGCCTGGCCGGCAATAATGCTGATTAACGATTGTTGCGCCCATTGGCTAATCGCCCAGTCGCCTTCTGCCGCTAAATTCTGCAAATAGTTTTCTACGATGTCGTGCGGCTCAAACGGCACGGACACCTCAGCCCATTGGGCTGCATGCTGATTGTGCAGTGCCAAATCAGCATCCAAGTCGTCATACACGGTCCCGTACAGGCGAATAATTTTGCCGGTCTTATCGAGATAAACGGCAACAACCGAGTCCGCCACATCGACACCCTGATAGGTCTGTTGCAACTGCCGAAAATCAGGCGCGACAACGTCTGATGTCACATCACGGAAACTTACCATGGCTCTTGCACCGAGGTAATCAGATACCCGCTGGGCTAGGCTGCTGGCCGACCATGATACGTCTCCATAGGTTTCTTTACCGGCCTGTTCGCCAGAGACCACTGGTGACAACCTCGAGAGAGGGGTCGCAGAAAAAGTGGCCGCAGAGGTTAACACCAGACCCATTAAAGGGATGAGTTTGCAAAACTTGTATGTGTTTTTAATATTTTTTTTAAGTAATAACATGGGCACCTCAATCCAATGTGTAATACAGAATGAGTTAAATACTTTTATATAAATTCGCACAAATAATCCTGTATCGATCGTTAAACCATGGCCAAACCACCTCGATTGGCCAGGGCATTAACCGATCACAACGATACGAAACTTCAGTTCAGGTGTAACGGCTTAGGTGGCGCATTATCTATCCTTGCATGCTGTCGGGTGAACTAACTCGGTTGTCCGAATCCTCTGGACGGTTACGATTCAGGCGAGCAATGATTCTAACTCTGCCGTTCCGAACCGCGCACATGCCAGTCGATGCGCAGCAATAGCAGCCAGAGGCATAACGGCAGTGCGAAAATTACAGCGCCGACTTTCGGTAACCGATTACGATCGAGTATTTTTTGTTGTTGGTAGAGAGTTCCGTTCTGACTAATAGACAGTGTAACGATTATTTCTTGTGTATCTTTGGGCAACCTGGCGACATTATAAGTATGACGATGGCTCGCTTGAAAACTGCTCATCTCACTGATTTGGCCATCGCCGTAGTTCCATGCCCACTGAGCGCTGTCCAGATAGTGATTGGAATGATTTATCAAGGTCACATCAGCCGACCCAGGACTTACCTCTATATCAAACTCCAGTTCCGGATTGGGTTGGGGTTTCGGATCGGGTTGGGGTTGGGGTTTGGGTTTCGGATCGGGTTGGGGCTCCGGATCGGGTTGGGGTTTCGGATCGGGTTGGGGCTCCGGATCGGGTTGGGGTTCCGGATCGGGTTGGGGTTCCGGTACATTGATGGCCTGTTCTGCTTGAACTTCCCGGCCATCCGCTAAAGTGAGCATCAGTAACACGCTGTAGTCACCGGCCTGGCCGAAATCGAACCGAGCCCCGTGGGTCGCTGCAAATTCGGTATAGCGGGCCTGATCCAGGTGCCGATATTGCCAGGACCAGGTTGCCCCTGCCGGTACCGACTCACTGCGGTTCTCAAACTGCACCACGGTGCTATCCGCTACCACGCCATAACTAAAGGCGACCATTGGCTCGGGCATAGGGTCCGGCTGGGTCACCAGCGTCACACGATAGTCCTCATACTCGCCCATGCTTGCTCGACCGCAGGGCCGGGAAGCACTGGCCCAATCCATCAGCACGCGCAATCGGGTGGTCTGGCCCTTATTGGCGGGGCTCCCACCGGTCAGATCGATGGCGCCCGTAATCGCGCCCTGACTTCGGGTCTCGAGTAGTGTCTCGCCCGGATCGCTGAAGTCGTGATCGCCGTTTAGATCGGCAAACACCATCCAACGGCGGAAATAGAGATCATCGTTTGGGGTAAGGATAATGCTGTTTTCGCCTGCCAGGTTCAGCGTCAAGGGAGGCTCTGCGGTATAGTCGGCATAACCGCCCGGCTCGGTCTCCGACACCGCCATGGCCGTACCATTGAGGCTAACTTGGCGAATGTAATCGGCTCCATCGCCAGACCCGCTTGGGATGCAGTAGTCTGGTGCTAGATCAATTTCTCTCAGATAGTCATCTTGCTGGTTGGGCGCTTGAGCTCGAAGCCGAACGACGAGGCGGTCAGCACCCGCAGCGGGCAGGATATCGACCGTGTCCACTAGCCGCTGGGTTACCTGATCGATGCTGCCATCATCGCCCAGATCCCAGTCATAGACCGGGCTGGTGCTTGTACCGACGGAACTGGTATTGCGCAACAGCAATCCATCGAACACGCGCTTATAGTCAAACAGGGCTACCAACTCGGTGTCGCTGGTGGTCATAATATCGACCCTTGCAAAGGCTCGGATCACCGCGTAACGAATCGCCTCGGCGTTCCAGTCGCTCGGTAATGCGCTGTTGTGGGCGCGAAAGGTAGCCGCCGAGTCCACGATGCATTGGGCCGCACTCTCGTACTGCATAATTGGCACCCAACAGTTGGCGGCGGCGGTCAGCCAGAGGTCAAAGCCGATCAAGGGCGTCCAGCCACGCGCTGCGTTGTCGGTCACCAGATGGAAAAACGCGCGATTAAAGGGACCTGCCAGATGATGGCCAGTGACCTGGTAATGCCGATCCTTGGGCGTATCGATCGACTTACCATCGAGCGACGGTTGCTCAAAATAGCGCGCAGCGTCTGCCAAGGTGGGCTTGAAGGTGGCGGCGGCATATCGCCAATCATTTTGCTGAAAGCTTTGCTGCGCTATGGCGTATTCCGTTGCTTCGCCAGCGATGTCGGCAAAGGACTCGGCGATGCCCATCGATGTGCCGCCCCCCTGGCTCAGCAGGCTGTAGTGTTCCAGTACCGCGTGGGCCAGCTCATGGCCGAGTGTATCGGGTGCAACCTTGGGGTAGAAATAGCGTGCGCCGTCGCCCAGCGCGATAAACTCGCCATTCCAAAAAGCGTTATCGACATAGCCATAGCGAGCCTTGACGATTAAAGGTCGACCGATCTCATTGAGCGGCCCCTTGGCTCGGGTGATGGCAAAGTTGGCGTACAGATTGAAGGCGACTTGGGCGCTGTAACTGGCATCGTTGAGCGGTGAGTAGGCGCCTGTTGGGATCGAGAGATCCTCTTCATGGAGCCCTTTTTCGTTGCACGGGTAGCGATAGGCGGCACTGGCGTCTGTGCCGTTCAGCACCTGGACGTTGTTTTGCCAGGAGCCGTCTTCGGGCGCAACACCCAGGGTGCAATCGGTGCCGCTGCGGGTGACCAGAAAGGTGCCGGCGCTGAGGGCATCGATGGCCTGACCGACCCAGGGGTATTGCTGCGGCCCGGTCATCAGGTTACCGCCTGGGCCGCTGCCGGCCTGCACAGAATAGTTCAGGCGATTCAGTTGCTGCAGGATAATGTGACTATCCGGATCGACATCAAGGGCCGGTCGAACAAAACGTTGTTGACTGATATTTTCAGCATAGAATTCAACTCGTTCAACACGCCTAACCTGCCCTGCAATGGACACAAATGCAGGGCTTTGCACGAGCTGGCTGATGGTCCATTGGCCCTGATCGGTTTGAGGGAGCAGAACATGGTTGGCAAGCCATTGTGCATCAGCAACCCAGGCTAATTTATTGGCGGGTGATATGGCTTTGGCAGCGGACCTGTCGCGTCGATTGGCTTGACGTTTTAGTGCCTGGCCAACCCCGTCTAGAACCTCGCCGTAGACCTGACTCACCTTACCGTCATCTGATAAGCGCACAGCAAGGATTGCAGCGGAAACGTCCACTCCGGCGAATACCTGCTGCAAATGGACAATATCTGGTGAAGTATAGGAGGGGGTTATGTTGCGAAACTGTACGTTTGAATCTACCCCAAGAATGTGGCGTACTTCTTGATGGAGAGTTATTTCTCCTAGAACGTCTCGGTCCGATGGGTAAATAGCTTCCGGATGGTTTTGGTATGGGCCAGTCTGATGGATCGGATTAAGGTTGGACCCGACCGTTATTGATACGAATACGAAATAAAGGACAAAGAGAAATATCCAGGGCCTTAAGTCAATAACATCGATAGATAGAAGACAGTTTTTGCCAGCAATAGGTTCCATCCTTTTTGTCCTTGATTTTCCATAATCAGTTCAATAAGAATATCTATCACTAAAATCAGATACTTTTTTGCTGGTCTTTGTGTTTTTTATAATTGTGAAATAATTCTAATACCAAGGGTTGTGAAAAAACGTGAAGTATATCTAAATATTTATTATTCTTTGGACACCCCTGCTCCAACCTAATATGGTTTATCCTTTTCCTTAAAACAGAATCAACTTAAAACGCGACAGTATAGGTGCAAAATAGGGTGAATAATTTTGCGTCGCGTTGATGCCCAACTTCTTCCGAAGCAGTTGGTCGTAAAAAAACTACAAACATCAAGACCTGATAGGCCAAGGCTGCCAATATTTTTTTGCCACCAGCGCCTTGAAATGTTTCACTCAGAAACAATTTTTGTTTACTCTGAAATTGCTACAGCAAATGCCCCACCTTAACAAAAATCAGCGCGCCTTCATCCTGGGTAAAAGGCGTATGTTGACTTAGGTGTGGTGACCGTATCCAAGAGCCGGCCGGATACCGTCCGTGTTCGTCATGGAACACTCCCGACAAGACAAATATCTCTTCCCCGCCCCAGTGTCGGTGGGTTTGAAATAGGGTATTGGGTGCCCACTTAACCAGCGCCACATGCTCACCTTCAAAGTCGTGCAGCGCCATTACGGTCAGACCCTCAACCAGACCTTGCCGCCATGGCACTGCATGGGTATCAATATGCTTTTGCTCGGTGTCACGCGCGTCAAATTGATTGAGCTTTACCAAGATGGTCGCGCCGGCTGCGCCGATGATCGGCGTGTGGGAGGTGCCGACGGGATTGCGCACATAGGATCCGGCCGGGTATTCGCCATACTCATCGGCAAAAACACCGTTGAGCACGAAGAACTCCTCACCGCCGCCATGGACATGCGCCGAAAATTGACTATTTGGTGCGTAACGCACCACCGTCGTGGCGCGCGCGATTTCGCCACCGACGCGATCCAGCATCATTCGATCAACACCCGGCAGCGGTGACGCTTGCCAGCGGTAGTCTTCAGGCCGAACAATGGCCGGCTGACTGAAGTCGCCGTGAATCAAGGTATCCTGTGCCATCGTATTCTGAGTTCCAGCTTTCAATTATAACCCCTGCATGCGAAGTAAACGTTGAGCAAATAGATTGCCGCCAAACAATGGGCCAATGGCTAGGCCGAATGGTTCGCCATATAATTTTCATCAAACACCTTGGCCTCAGTCTAGGCTTAGCAGGCGAATGTTCTGGCTTGATTACGAGCAAGTCACTGCGCCGATCACTCGGCGGACTCAACCTTAGGCTCCGCCGGTCTCGCCAACATGCGTATTAGATCGCGCCATGTCACGATACCAACTGCCTTACCCGCATCGTTAACAATTGGCAGGCAGGATATAGGATGCTGGTTCAAGACATCGATAGCGTCGCGAATGCTAGCGTCTTGGTGCAAGGTGATCGGATTGCGGGTCATAATCTGGTGCACCATTTTTTTTAAGCAGGCTAGATCTCTGGACGTCGCATCAAGGCTGTCAACGTCTGGGCTGAGTACTCTTAACAGATCACGGTCTGACAGTACGCCGGATAAATTACCTCGATCCACCACCAACAAATGATGAAATTCGTGTTCATCGAACAGGTATTTTACATGACTAACTTTGTCATCCATGGTTACGGTGACGATATGTTTGGTCATAAAACTATTAACTTTCATACACATCTCCGGTGAGGGGGTCGATTAATCTGCTACCGCTGCCACAAAGGCCATCTCGACCAGATAGGCCGGATTGGCCAATTCGACTTTCAGGCAAGCCCGACTGGGTGCTGAGTCTGCCGGCAACCAGGCCGACCAGACGTCATTGAGGGCACCAACATTGGCAAAGTCAGTAATATAGATCGTCACTGAGATGAGCTGGGACTTATCGCTACCCACCTTGGCCAATGTTTGTTCGGCCTGGGCCAATAACTGTTGCATCTGGCCGGTCATATCTGCATTGGCATCATCGGCAACGTCGACAAAATAGGCTACGCCGTTAAACACCGTAATGTCAGACCAACGTGCGCTGGGGTTGATGCGTTGAATGGTCATATTAGCTTCCAATCGATTCAATAGTTAGGGATGGGCCTTTCGCCCTAAAATGAGGCATATAAAAAAACCGGGCCTAAGCCCGGATCAGTTTAGCATTTAGAGTACTTTGTACAATCGTCCAGTCTAAATTACATCCGCTCCAGGCTGCCATCGGGTTCGAAATCGGACACCGACAGCGGGCTGTTATTTTGAATGTATTCAACCAACATATCGGCATCCACAAACCCCGTGTTAACAAAGTTAGCGTGGTCGCTAATTTTCGGATAACCGTCACCGCCGGAGGCCATAAAGGAATTGACCGCGATGCGATAAGATTGGTTCATGTCGATGGCCTTACCGGCCACGGTCATGCGGGTGATTTTGCCTGCAACGGTACGGATCTCGGCCCCTGAAATCTGCGCAAACGCGCCGCTACCCGCGGCCATATTCACTGCGGCGGTCAGGTACTCGGTTAGTTCTTGACCGGAAAAATCCACATAGGTCAGGATATTCGCAAAAGGTTGAACCGTTAAGACGTCCTTATAGGTAATTTCACCCGCTTCCATGTCGGCGCGAATGCCACCGGAGTTCATAATACCCACATCGGCCTTGGTCTTGACCATCTGTGCCTTGGCAATCAACACGCCGAGATTGGTGGCACTGTTGCGCACGATATTGCGGTCACCGACAAAGAGTCCGTCGGATTGGCCAATCACAGTACCCAGTGCCGCACTGCCCTGCTTCTGATAGGAGGACAACATGGCCAACATGCCCAAATCTTGCGCAATTTCGGCTTCTTGCAGCACATAGCTGCTGTTGCCGGCATCGTCCTTGACCCTATCTTTTAGATTGACCGGGATCAGTTTGTAATCGTAACCGGTAATATCGCCATTCTTAATAACCAAATCGAGTCGACCAACATACTTGCCCCATTCATGGGCTTGCAGTATCAGGGTATTGTTTTGCACATCTGGCTTGAACAGCGGTACTTGACTGTGCCCGCCGACTATTACATCAATGCCCGAGACGGCCCGCGCGAGCGAGACATCGCCCGGTGCATTGCCACCGAAACTGGCGTCGTCGTAGTGGCCCATATGGGTCACGGCGATCACCAAATCGGCTTTCTTATTCAAAGCGGGAATCAGTTTTTCGGCCACTTCTATGGGCGTTTTAAATTCAAGGTCAGAGATAAACTCCGGATTACCGATCTTTTGCGTGTCTTCGGTCGTGAAACCGACCACGGCAATGCGGTTACCCTGCACTTCAAACATCTGATAGGCGGGGAATAGAGTCTTATTAGTGCCTTTTAAGTAGATATTGGCCGACAAAAACGGGAAGTCTGCCCATTCGGCCTGCTTCATCAAGACTTCACGTGAGTTATCAAATTCGTGATTACCAATGGCCATGGCGTCATAGCCGAGCATCGTCATACCCTTAAAGTCGGGCTCGGCATCGAGCAGGTCCGACTCCGGTACACCGGTATTAATATCACCGCCGGATAACATCAGTACGGACCCGCCTTGCGCTTCAACCTCCATGCGGATGCGTTCGACTAAGGTCATTCGTGCCGACATGCCATACTCGCCGCGGCTGTTTTGCCAAAAGCGACCGTGATTGTCATTGGTGTGTAATAGGGTTAAGCGGTATTCCTGATCGGTGACATATTGGGTCCCGGTGCTGGCACAGCCAACTAATATCAAGGAAGAGGCTAACAGGCTCAGGGGGGCTACAGTCCATCTTTTCATGCTGAATCTCCAGGTAAGGAATTTAGTGATATGGTCGCGCCATCCAACCTAACAAGGCCGAATAGGTCACGGGTCATTCAAAAAAATTATCTCGCGCTACGGCTCAATCAAAAAGTACTCATGAATTCCAACCCCGCATCACGCTGCCGTTCAGCATTGGATTGGGCTGAACGGCGGCGCAAAAACTCCGTTTACAACGGTTATTGTCCGCCGCACACAGGGAAGAGGCCCGACCAACTATTTAGCTGACCGTTTGTTCAGATTGCTTAACTTGAGCCAAGCATAGATTCATGTCAAGCCAGAAGGGTATTTTACCGAAAATTTGTGAAGAAATGATGAACGCTGCGCTTTGCCAGCGTTCAGGACATTCGCGGGACTAGGCCAGGGCGAGCTTCGCCGGCCGTTCTTGGATGGGCCAATGCAGGGCCGCGGCGACCAGACCCAATACAATACCTAAGTACCAGATGCCATCATAGTTACCGTAGTGTTCGTAGAGGTAGCCTCCCAGCCAGACGCCGCTAAAACTGCCGAGTTGATGGCTGAGGAAGACGAAACCATACAGAAAAGCCATATAGCGGGTTCCGAAGAAGGTAACGACCAGACCCGAGGTGGGGGGGACGGTAGCCAGCCATAGGAAGCCCATAGCAGCACTAAACATAAGAATACTAGTCAAGGACACCGGGATTAAGACAAAGGCCGATATGGCAACCACCCGTGCCAGGTAGATACCCGCCAAGATCAGATGTTTGGGTCGCTTACCACTTTGCACGCCGGCAATATAGGCGCCAAAAACGTTGAACAGGCCAATAAGGCTGATACTCCAGGCGCCCACCTTAGCTTCAAAGCCTAGATCGAGGAGATAGCTGGGCATATGGACGGTAATAAAGGCGATGTGAAAACCGCAGACAAAAAAACCGAACACCAACAGGGTGTAAGATCGAACCTTCAAGGCACTGATCAGGGTCGACCAGAGTGATGGCTCAGCAACCGAAGGCCCGCCCGCGGATGGCTTGACTTCCCGACTGCCACTGAACGGCGCCAGGGGAATGGCTAAAAGCGCCATCACAAAGGCTGAAGCGGCGAGAATTTTTAATGACGGATACATGCCGAAGGCTTCGATCAGACCCTGCATCAAGGGCACAATCAAAAATTGGCCAAAACTGCCCGCGGCAGTACCAACCCCCAGGGCCCAGCTACGCTTGTCTTCTGGAACGGCGCGCACAATGGCCGGTAACACGATACCAAAGGAGGTCCCGGCAATTCCGGCACCCACCAGAAACCCAGCCGTCAGGATGATCTGCCATTCGGTCTCAGCCACCGACATGCCCCACATGCCCGCGGCATAGAGCACCACGCCCGCGACAATAACCTTTAGGTTACCAAAGCGGTCGGCCAGTGCTCCGGCAAAAACGGCGACCACGCCCCAGGCGAGGTTTTGCGTGGCAAGGGCGAGTGATAGCACATCTCGCCCCCAGCCTCGGGCACTGCTCAACGGTTGTAAAAACAGTCCAAAGCCGGAGCGATAACCAATTGACAGCATCAGTAATAAACAGGCGGCCAAGAGCACTCGGCGGTATTCGGTTTTACTGAGATTCATCGTGGTTCTATCCAAAAAGATCGGGGGGAGGCAGCATACGCCGGTTTACACAAAGATGACACGAAAGGACAAGGTCTATAAGGAATTATCGGGCGTTATGCGGGGTTTACAGGGCGTCGACTCAAGGGCCCGTTACTGTAAAGAAGGAGTGGGTCGAGTCGTTACTGACTGGAGCTGCTAAACCGTCAGCTGGTCGACTCTTCCGACCAAACCCAGCGCACAGGTTCGCCGAAATCGTCGAAAATCCAGGTTTTCTTTGGTTTGCGATGCTTAACTAAGGGTTTTTTTTTTGACTGTTTCCGCGCATCAATCGCCGCCACGACATCGGGTAAGGGTGTGCGAGACAAGGCTTTTTCACCTTCGGACGTTTTGAACGGGTTGATCCAAGGCTTATCCGGAGAAAGTCCACTCTTCCCGCGTTCCACCTGGCTAATATTTCCACCATGGGTCAAGAAGGCTGCGACTTCGTCGGCCAAGTCGGATTGAATATCGTGTTTGCTGCGTGTGCTCTTCATATCGGGTCAATTTTGCCATCAAACGAAGCAATACTGTAACACTAATGGGGACCAATTTCGACTAGCAGGACACAAACTGAGAGATTTACCGCCCCTGCCCAAAGACCGCATAAAGCAGGGTAGGTTTTGCGACTCGAACAGGGTAGATTATCAACTGATTTTTGCGCTAACTCGGCCCTATGGCCCTATATGCCTCTATGGACCCCTTATGATTTTGAAGTTTCGAACAGGTTTTCGTGTTACCCCGGTATTGTTAAGCCTCAACCTGCTAATGTTTTTAGCAGTGGTGGTGCTCAATGGCAACTTTTCACAGTTTTCCGCGCAGAGCTTGCTGGCACTGGGCGCTAACTATTCCAATTTTGTCGTACAGGGCGAGTGGTGGCGATTTTTCAGCAGCATATTTTTGCATCTCGGCCTGATGCATTTGGTCTTCAACAGCGCCTCCCTGTTTGTCTTGGGCCGGTTTATTGAGCCCCTCCTCGGGTCAGCGCTTTTTCTGCTGGTGTATCTGGCATGCGGTTTGGCGGGCAGTTTCGCGAGCTATCTGTTTAATCCAGGCGTGATCAGTGCCGGTGCCTCTGGCGCCATCTTCGGTCTATTTGGTATTTTTGTCGCGGTGCTGCTGAGCAATATAGTGCGTCCGGACCTGCGCAAGGAATGGCTGAAGAGTATTGGCGCGGTGTTGGCGATCAACTTGGGCCTAGGCCTATTTCTGCCCATCGATAACTCGGCCCACCTGGGTGGCCTGGCCTGCGGTGTTCTAATGGGTCTGCTGCTGTTGCCGTGGATGCGCAGCCGCCTGCGCAGACTGCTCAATAACGATTTAACTCTACGCTAGGCGCTCGGGCGGCTTTTGAGTTCGGCTATTTGCGCGTCCTTGGCCAACCAAAGCTGGTGTAACCAAAGCTGGAACGCTTTTTTGTCATCGCGGTTATCAAGATAATCCATGCTGATAAAGGCAGCCGGTATCTCCACGTGCCGCATACGGATCGACACCCTACCGACTCGACCGCAAGCCAGATCCCAAAAGCTGGGCGGCTGGTTTTGGTACACGATGGTGGTGTCGATCATCGATGAAAATCGCGCACCCAGAGCTTGGATCGCAAAGGCGATACCACCGGCCTTGGGCCGCAGCAAATGCTTGTAGGGGGACTTCTGACGCGCCTGTTTGTCCGGGCTAAAACGAGTCCCTTCGAGAAAGTTAACGATGCTGGTTGGGGTGTGGGAGAACTTCTCACAGGCTTTGCGGGTCGCGATCAGGTCATCATTGGCCTTTTCTGGATGTTTGGCTAGAAAAGCGCGCGAGTGGCGCTGCATAAAAGGATAGTCCATCGCCCACCAGGCTTGGCCGACGATCGGCACCTTGGCCAACTCTTTTTTGATAAAAAACTTTAACAGGGGAATTTTACCCTGGGTGACATGGAACAGCGCAAAGATATCGACCCAACTCTGATGATTTGAAACCACCATGTACCACTGGTCGAGTGACAGCTCCACTTCATTCTCAATGTCCCATTCAATCCGCTGGACGTTTCGCATCCACCAGAGGATCACCCCCAGCCAGACATTAGCAACACCGATAATGGCCGGGTTAACCAGCTTAACTCGCAAACGTTCTGACAACACCAGGCGCCAGAAGACACAGGTAAAGACAAAAATACCGATAATCAAGGTATGAACCACCAGCAACAGCATGGCAATCACACCCATAAAATTATTAAACACTGCTTTCACGCGCACACTCCCCTTTGTGGGGGAAGGTTTTAACGATTTGTTTAGCAAGATGCAACCACTTTATCGTTTGCAGGGATGAACAACCGTTGTACCAGTTCGGGATCGAGGCTACCCTAGCTTTTTTTTCAGGCAGTGATCCCGATGTTCGATACCCTCTGGTGGCTAACCGCTGCTGCGTTATTTTTAGGCTGCGTGGTTCAAACGGCACTAGGCTTTGGCATGGCGGTGGTCGCGGCGCCCATTATTGTGCTTTATCGCCCCGAGTGGGTGCCGATCATTCTCACCATCGTCGCCTTGGTCCTGAGCCTGCAGAATGCTTGGAACCAACGCAGCGGCATCGAATGGCGCTTTATTAGCCCCGCGATGATCGGTCGGCTCCCAGGTACTTTTGCTGGTGCCTGGATCCTGACCCTACTACCAGTGCAATTGCTGCAAATTTTAGTTGCCGGCATGGTCTTTGTAGCGATATTTGTGACCGCCTTTGCCAAGCCGTTCCCGGCCACCATGAGCAACCTCTCCATTGCCGGCTTTATTTCCGGCATTACCGGCACCACCACCTCGATCGGCGGCCCGCCGATCGCATTGGTGATGCAACACGGCAAGGGCCATAACACCCGGGCCAACTTGTCGATCTACTTCGCCTACAGCTGCATTACATCGTTGGTCAGTTACCAAATGCTGGGCCTGATGACAGCCAATCTGTGGCTCACGGGCCTGTCTTTTATACCCGCTGCCGGACTGGGTTATCTGTTGGGTAAGTCGGCCCGGCCTTGGGTCGATCGTCATTACCGGCCAATGCTACTAATGATATGCTCATTTTCGGCGTTGATCGCGTTCTATGGCGCGGTGTTTCACTGAGGGTAGAGGCACAGCCGGGGGTACATGCAGGGCATCGATATCAATCGAAGAGCAGCGACTGATCAGTGTGCCTGGCCGTGCCACTGCACGGCGGCCGCTTTAAATTCGGCAAACACCGTCTGCCCCACAACCAATTCCAGGCGCTGCCGGGACCAGAGTGAGATGGTCGCGCTAAAGCGCTGTTGGTCCAGCCGCAAGCCAACCACAACGCGCTCACCGTCGATTGACACCAGACTGTCCACCGTTGCCTTGAGCCGATTGACCATTGAGGTCTGATGTTGATCGCCTAAGGCGATACTGATTTCAGATGCCTCAAGACTGATACGGGCATTGCCCGGCTGCCAGCACTCGGGCACGGCCAAATACAGCGATTGCCTATCGACCAGAACGGCCAGAAAACCCTTAGTAAGCTGCTCTGCTGTGCCCGACAGGGTGGTCATGCCGCCCTCGCTGCTAACCCGATTGAGTTGATCGAATAGATTCGGCTGATAACTGCCGGTTAGCTGATCCACTGAGTAGGCACTGTCGCACAAGATCCGTTGCGGGCTGTCATGATGGCTGGCGAGTAGCAGGCCCGCACCGGTGCGTCGACAGTAGTCGGCAACCACGTCACAGGCTCTTACTCTGCTCAGGGCATCGAGCGCGGCAAAGGATTCGTCCAATAAGAGCCAAGCCGGTTGACTCATCAGGGTGCGCAAGAGCGCAACCCGCTGCTGTTGACCGCCGGACAGCGCAGCACAGGATTGTTGCCACAGATCGGTCAGATCCAAGGCCTCGGCCCATTCCCGCATCGGTAAGGCTTGGCTATTGGGTCGAAACCGAGCGCCGAAGTGCACCGTCTGCTCGACCCGATGGTGGGCAAACATCACCTGCTGCTGATGCACCAGGCTGCAGGGCGACTGCCAGGCTCGGCCGAGCGTTTTTCCGGCGATATCGATCTGCGCTTCGGGCATGTGATCTAGGCCCGCTAGCAGACGCAACAATGTGGTCTTGCCGGCGCCACTGGCACCGAGCAAGGCAACCCGTTCACCGGGTGCAAATTGGCCTTGGAGGTCGAGTTGTTGGCCACGCCAATGGCCCTGAATGGAAAACTTCATCCGCCAATCCTCACGACACTCTGATGATTCCAGCGATAGAGGCAGAACAATACCAGCAACGAGCTCAGTACCAGACCAGCGGCCAACTGATGGGCCAGCGCATAGTTCAGGCTTTCAACCTGATCGAACAGCAAAATAGACAGCACCTGGGTCTGACCCGGTATATTGCCACCGATCATCAGCACCACACCGAATTCGCCCACCGTATGGGTAAAACCCAACACCGAGGCGGCGATGAGGCCCGGCATCGCCAGCGGCAGGCGAATAGCCCAGAAGGTTTGCCAAGGATGAGCGCCCAGGGTGTGCGCCGCCTCGGCGATAAGCGGCCCCTGGCCTTCAAAGGTCCGTTGCAGCGGCTGGACCACGAACGGCAAGGAATAGGCCATCGAACCGATTACCAGCCCCCAGAAACTAAAGGCCAGACTCTGACCAAATAACTCAACCCAAGCGGCCCCGATGCGACTGTTGGGCGACATAATCAGCAGCAGATAAAACCCCAACACCGTCGGCGGTAACACCAATGGCAAGGCCACTAAGGATTCTATCCAGGGTTTAGCGCGCGAGCGCGTTGAGGCCAGCCAAGCCGCCAGCGGCAGACAAATAAGGAGCAACAACAGGGTTGTGGTGCCGGCCAGGCGCAGGGTGAGTCCGATCGCATCCAGAATCATGGCTCAACTGGCTCCCCATTGCCCGGTTCACGATAACCCATGTCGCGCAGCATCTGGATCGCTTCGGTGCTTTGTAAAAAGGCGAGGAGCCGCCGAGTTTGCTCGGAGGCGCGCAGCACTATGACCTGTTGTTCCAATACCGGATAGAGCGTTGGATCGATGGCCTGCGCCCCGGGCAGATCTTGGGCCACTGAGGCCGCGGTTAGACCCACCGTGGCTAAATTAAGACTGAGATATTGGCGGGCTTGGCTAACATTATTGGCCCGTACCCGGGTACCGCTAAAGCCCAACCGATCCAATAGCTGATCGGCGGCGGCACCATAGGGCGCTTGCAGCGGATTGGCGATAATCACTCGGCCGGCGTAGTCATGCAGATCGTCTAATGTCTGGACCGCAGGGTCCTGGGTGACCAGCACCAGAGCACCCAGGGCATAGGTTGTGACACGGTCCGCAGGCAGGCCCAGTGCATCGCGCAAGTGTTGTGGATGGGCTCGATCCGCGGCAAAGAAAACATCAAAGGGCGCGCCCGCCAAGATCTGCTGAGACAGCACTCCGGTTGAGGCCGAAACCAGTCGCATCGACTGGCCCGTAGCGGTACTAAAGGGCTCACTCAGAGCCGACAATACCGGCTTAAAACTCGCGGTCACCGCCACGGTCAGGGGCGCCTCGGCCCAGACCCCAGCACTCAACAGCCAGCCACAAAATAGCAGGCGCACTACCATTGGTCGGCCTTGTCGGCGTCGCTGAGCTTGGCCTCGAGCCAATGTTCGCCCCGTTCGGTGTTCTCTTTCTTCCAGATCGGCGCTCGGGTCTTGAGCCAATCCATAATAAATTGTGCACCGGCAAAAGCGGCGTCCCGATGAGGACTGGCCGTGGCGACAAAGACGATCTGCTCGCCCGGAGTCAGTTGCCCGACCCGATGAATCACCCGCACCCGGCTAAGCGGCCAGCGCGTTTGCGCCTCGCTGACAATAGCCATCAGGCTCTGTTCGGTCATCCCGGGATAGTGTTCCAGGGTCATGGCATAGACCGCCTCACCCTCGTTGAGATCGCGCACCCGGCCGACAAAAAACACCACGCCACCGTCGGCGCTGTTGTGCGCACAGATACGGTCGTATTCATCTTGCACCGAAAAATCGGCCGTCTGCACGGCGATATGAATCATCCGCCGGTCACCGGTGGAAACAGCGCCACCTCATCACCGACCTGCAAGGTCAGGTCGCCATTGACCAGGTTCTGATTGACCGCAAGCAACAGGTTGCGTTCCAAAGCCGTCTGCCAATGCGGATATTGGCCAATGAGAAAGGGCTTGAGTTGGGCCAGGGTCGTGACATCGGCGAGCGCAACCTGCACCTCGGCGGTGGCCAATTCTTCCCGCAGACGGGCAAAAAATTTCACTGTAAAGGTCATCTTAGGATTCCTATGCGAGCCATCGCCCCGATTTTCCGCCGGTTTTTTCCAGTACCCGCAAACCGTCGATGCGCATCGCCGGGTCGACCGCCTTGCACATATCGAACAGGGTCAGCGCTGCCACGGATGCCGCTGTCAGGGCCTCCATCTCAACACCGGTCTTGCCGTCGAGCTTGCACAGGCTGGTGATCCGTACGCGCTGTTGATCGGCCTGCAACTCCAGATCGACGGTGACCTTGGTCAACATCAGTGGATGACAGAGCGGGATCAGATCGCTGGTGCGTTTGGCGGCCATAATACCGGCCACTCGAGACACCCCGAAAATATCGCCCTTATGATGATCGCCGCGCTGAATCAGGCCTATGGCTTGGCTGTTGAGCAGCACATAGACCTCGGCTCGGGCCTCACGCAGGTTGCTGCTTTTGCTGGAGACATCGACCATATTGGCTTCACCAGCGGCATTGATGTGACTGAACTCAGTCATGCTCGCGTCTCACATAGGTCGCTGTCGGTCTGCTTTAAATGCATGACAAAGTTACAGGGTTTGTGGCTGGCATCGAGTTGACTGGCCAAGATGCCATCCCAGCCGGTGCGGCAGGCGCCGGTCGAACCGGGCAGACAGACCACCAGGGTGCCATTGGCCAACCCGGCTAAGGCCCGACTCTGAACGGTCGAGGTGCCGATATCTTGATAAGACAGTTGACGAAACAACTCGCCAAACCCATCAACCTGCTTTTCCAACAACACGGACACCGCCTCCGGGGTTGAATCGCGACCGGTAAAACCGGTCCCGCCGGTGATGATTACCACCTGGGTGTCGCGCGATGCGATCCACTTGGAAACCTGATAGCGAATCTGAAAAATATCATCCTTTTCGATGCGCTGTTCGCTCAGCTTATGGCCGGCCGCCAGGGCGCGTTCAACCAGAAGAGCACCGGAGGTGTCATTGCTCGCGTCACGAGTATCGGACACCGTAAGGACGGCAATAGACAGGGGTTCGAAGGACTTGGCTGCATGACTCATGGGTGTAACTCTCCTGCCAGAAAATGGCGCCATTGATCGGGCGTATTGATGTTGGTTAGTTCGTTTTGATAGGGCTCCGGTGCAAGCCATTGACCGTCCTGATGCTCGATCAGGGCGGTAACCGAACGCGGCCCCTCCGGATCTGCCAGCCAGCGCGCCAGCAGCTGGGCGATAGCCGGCGAGTTGGGCACATAGAGCGGCATCGGATGCCCGACAAAGGCGCTAAGCCGCTGTTTTTCAGCGCCCTGGCGCGCCAAATACTGCACTGCTGCGCTACTTAAAGACGGCATATCAACCGGCACCACCACAAAGCCCTCAAGGTCCGGACACGCGGCACAGGCCGAATCGATCCCGGCCAACGGGCCCGGGTAATCGGCAAAACGATCGCTCAGACCGCACAGCACTCGAGAGCCGGCCCGTTCGAACCGATGGCGCTGCCAGCTGAGCAAGCTTTGGCCGGCCCAAGCCAGGGTCGCCTTATCCTGTCCCATCCGGGTGCTGCGGCCACCGCTGAGTAATAGGATCGCCGCGCTCATCTAACCGCCTATCTGACTCAGGTTGGCCATGGCCCCGCTATTATGGTCGATCAGCGAGTGGCCGGCACTTTTATCGCCCAAATGGTGAGTCACCGCCTCGACCAGCCCTGAGAGCGGAACGCCCGGCTGCAATAGGGGCCGCAGATCGATGCCCTGCTCCGAAAACAGACACAGATGCAGTTTACCCAGACTGGAGACACGCAACCTGTTACAGGTGGCGCAGAAATCTTTGCTGTACGGCATGATCAGACCAATACGACCGACAAAGGCCGGATGCCAAAACTCTTGAGCGGGTCCGTCTGCCAACTTACGGGCCACCGGCTGCCAACCATCGACCAATAGCCGTTCTTTAATGGTCGCGCCGCTGATATGGTGTTGGCGGAAAAAAACTTGCTGGTCAGCGGTTTCCATCACTTCAATAAAGCGTAAGGTGACCGGGTTGGTGCGCAACCAATGCAGCACCGCACTCATGTCGTCATTGATGTCTTTCATCAACACCGAATTCACCTTGACCGCCAAACCCAAGGCCTTGGCTTCGGTGATACCGGCGAGTATTTCCGGCAGTCGGTCATGACCGGTAATACGTTGAAATTCGTTCGGATCGAGTGAGTCGATCGACACATTGAGCTGGGTCAAACCCGCATCGGCCCAGGTCTTAATCCGCTGAGGCAACTTATAGCCATTGGTGGTCAAGGCCACCGTTTGGATGCCTTCAATTGTATGAATACGCTCAATAATCTCCGGCAAGTCATTGCGCAGGCTGGGCTCACCGCCGGTAAGGCGGATCTTTTGCGTGCCCATGGCGGCAAAACCACGGGCCACCTGGGTGAGCTCATTGGGTGACAAAAACGCCTCGTCCGGCCGGCCCTGATAGCCGTCGGGCAAGCAGTAGTCGCAACTGAAGTTGCAGACATCGGTCACCGACAGGCGCAGATAATAAAATCGACGCCCAAACGTATCTTGTAACATTGTTCACCTTTCCAAAGTCGGGAGGCCCTGCCGTTTCCAGCTCGAACCCTGTCGCTCTATGCGAGGTGGCCGTGACATATAAGATTGGCGGGGCCAACCGAACGTAGTACAGGGTCACTCGGTGTAAATGCAGTTAAGTGCGTCGTCAACGGCTTAAGTTAGGCACCCCTAAGCGGCAAAGGACTTGAGCCTCATCATACCCATTGCCGGTCTTGCTGGCCAGTAAAGCCCCCTCTCGGGGAGGACTCTTGGCAGGCGTATTAGGCGAGTTTAGACATATTTGAGGTTTTCCTGGTTAACGCCTGCGTCATCAACCGGTTTGGCCGGCACATGCAAGCTGGCTTTAAGCTGCGCCCCGGCGTAGGAGTTAAGATGCACATCAAAGCCCCAGAGACGATGGACATGTTTGAGCACCTCTTCGCAGTCCTTGTTCAAGGGGATGTTATTATGCCGGGTGTGCTTTAACGTCAGTGAGCGATCACCGCGCAGGTCAACCGCCACAACCTGAATATCGGGCTCGCGCGAACTCAAATTGTATTGCTCGGCCAACGCGGCGCGCACGGTGCGATAACCGGGATCGTCGTGAATGGCACGAATCTCGTATTCCGCCTGGTCCTCGTCGTCGAATACGCAAAACAGCCGCATATCGCGCATTACCTTGGGCGACAAATACTGCTGGATGAAGCTTTCGTCCTTAAAGTTCTCCATCGCAAAGTGCAGTGTCTGAAGCCAGTCTTTCCCGGCGATATCGGGAAACCATTCATAGTCCTCCGCCGTCGGTGCCTCGCACATCCGCCGCAAGTCGTTAAAGATATTGATGCCCAGCGTATAGGGGTTGATGCCAGAGTAATATTTGGAGTCATAGGGTGGCTGGTAGACCACGGCGGCATGACTGCTGAGAAACTCGAACATAAAGCCTTCGTTAACATAGCCCCGGTCGTATAGAGTGTTCATCAGGGTGTAATGCCAAAAACTGGCCCAGCCCTCGTTCATCACCTGAGTTTGCCGTTGTGGGTAAAAATACTGGGCAATTTTGCGTACGATGCGGATCAGCTCACGCTGCCAAGGCTCCAGCAAGGGGGCATTTTTTTCGATGAAATAAAGTAGATTCTCTTGCGGTTCGGCCGGGAAGTGACTCGTTTGGCCAGTTTCATCCTCGTCTCGATGCACCGGGATGGTCCGCCACAGCAGATTCACCTGCTGCTGCATATGGGCCTCGCGCTCGGTTTGCCGTGACGCCTCTGCCGCGGCCGAAATTTGCGAGGGTCGCTTGTAGCGATCGACGCCATAGTTCTGCAAGGCATGACAGGAGTCGAGTATCGCCTCGACCGTGCCGACGCCATACCGGTTTTCGCACTGAGCGACGTACTCCTTGGCAAACACCAAATAATCGATAATGGCCGTGGCATCGGTCCAGGTTTTAAACAGGTAGTTGTTCTTAAAAAAGGAATTATGGCCGTAGCAGGCATGGGCAATCACCAGGGCCTGCATCGCCATGGTGTTCTCTTCCATCAGATAGGCAATACAGGGGCTGGAGTTGATGACAATCTCATAAGCCAGGCCCATAAAACCCCTATTGTAGTGGTTCTGAGTCTGGAGGAACTGCTTACCATAGGACCAATGATGGTAGCCGACCGGCATGCCCACCGATGAATAGGCGTCCATCATCTGCTCAGAACTGATAATCTCAATCTGATTGGGGTAGGTATCGAGCCGATATTCCCGGGCCACCTGGCCAATGATAGCGTCGAACTCACGCACCAATTCAAAGGTCCACTCACTGGAGCTGGTAATGGGTTCATGGCGCGATTCATGCGCCGGGGGCGAGGGTTTGGTCATAGCACCTTCCTTTGAAACAGGTGGCGAAACACCGGATAGATATCGCTCTGATCCACGATCTGCTCCATCGCAAAGCTATTCGGATTAGCGGCCTTAACTTGGGCGTAGGCGTGCCACAGGGCCTGGTGATCGCGCGGGGTGATTTCGATATAGGAAAAATACTGCACCTTGGCGATCAATTCTTTCTCCAGTATGCGCTGACAGGTGGGTGAGTCGTCGTTCCAGTTATCACCATCTGAGGCTTGAGCGGCGTAGATATTCCAGGCATTGGCTGGGTAACGCTCGGCAATAATCTGCTGCATTAGGCGCAAGGCAGAGGATACGATGGTGCCACCGGTTTCTCGACTGTAGAAGAATTCTTCTTCGTCTACCTCCTTGGCATTGGTGTGATGTCGGATAAAGACGACCTCAATTTTTTCGTAGTTTCGGCGCAAAAACATATAAAGCAACAGATAGAACTTTTTCGCGATATCTTTGGTGGCCTGGGTCATCGACCCGGACACGTCCATCAGACAAAACATCACCGCCGCACTGCTCGGCATCGCCTCCTTGGCGCTCAGGTTATAGCGCAGATCAAAATCATCGATAAAGGGCAAACGCCCTATCTTGGCTTGCAGGCGCTCTTTCTCCAAGATCAGTTCGGCTATTCGTTTGGGGTTCTTCAGCGCGGTCTCTTGTTGTTCTTCGAGGTCAATCAGCCTGAGCGTCTCTTTGAGCAGTCGGCGCGACTTACCACTAAGCGCGATCCGGCGGGCATGGGCATTTTTGAGCGAGCGCACCACATTGATCTTGGCCGGCACCCCAGTATTAGTAAAACCGGCGTGACGGTAAACAAAGTCGTCCAACGATTTAAGTTCTTTACGAACCAGGTTGGGTAACTCCAGATCCTCGAAGAGAAATTCGAGAAATTCCTCCTGGGTAATATTAAAGGTGAACTCGTCGAGCCCCTCGCCACTATCGGATGCCTGCCCAGTGCCCCCCTGCCCTGCCCCGCCACGTGGTTTGGCAATGCGGTCACCGGAGACAAACTCCTTGTTACCCGGATTCACAATCGACCGCTGGCCACCCGGGCCATGACCGAATACCGGCTCATGAATATCCTGACCCGGAATGGAGATAGACTCGCCATGCTCCATATCGGTGATAGAGCGGCTGTTGACCGCCTCATTAACCGCGCGCTTGATATGCTTTTTATAGCGTTCCAAAAACCGCTTTCGGTTTACCGCACTCTTGTTCTTACCATTTAAGCGACGATCGACAACATAGGAGTTGACCATAGACCCTCCCGATTCAAGATGATTTACGAACCCGCAAATACCATTCACTCAACAGTCGAACCTGTTTCTCGGTATAGCCCCGCTCGACCATACGGCGTACGAAATCGGCGTGCTTTTTCTCATCGCCTTTGGACGACTTGGCGGTATAGGAAATCACCGGCAGTAGATCCTCGGTGTTGGAAAACATTTTTTTCTCTATTACCGCGCGTAACTTTTCATAACTTTGCCAGCTCGGATTGCGGCCCTCGTGATTGGCACGGGCACGCAAGACAAAGTTGACAATCTCGTTACGGAAATCCTTGGGATTGGAGATACCAGCCGGTTTCTCAATCTTCTCTAACTCGTCATTAAGCGAGCCTCTGTTGAGTATCTCTCCGGTCTCCGGATCACGATACTCCTGGTCCTGAATCCAGAAATCGGCATAGGTCACATAGCGATCAAAAATATTTTGGCCGTATTCGGAATAGGATTCTAGGTATGCCGTCTGTATTTCCTTACCGATAAAATCGACGTAGCGTGGCGCCAAAAATTCTTTCAAATGAGCCAGATAACGATCGTGAATCTCCTGCGGAAACTGCTGCTGCTCGATCTGCTCTTCTAGCACGTAAAGCAGATGAACCGGATTGGCGGCTACTTCGATCGGATCGAAGTTAAAAACTTTGGACAAAATCTTAAAGGCGAAGCGGGTCGACAGTCCGTCCATGCCCTCGTTGACACCGGCGGCATCCTTGTACTCCTGAATAGTCTTGGCTTTCGGATCGGTGTCTTTGAGATTGTCGCCATCGTAGACGCGCATCTTAGAGTAGAGATTGGAATTCTCTGGCACAGCGACCCGCGACAGGACGACAAACTGTGCCAACATCTTCAAGGTATCCGGAGCACAGGGCGATTGGCGCAGCGAGCTGTGTTCAAGCAGCTTTTTATATATATTTATTTCTTCTTGTACCCTTAAGCAATAAGGCACTTTGACAATATAGACCCGATCAAGAAAGGCCTCATTATTGCGATTATTGCGGAATTTTTGCCACTCGGATTCATTCGAGTGCGCCAAAATAGTACCACTGAAGGGTATAGCACTCATGCCTTCGGTGGCATTGTAGTTGCCTTCCTGAGTCGCGGTCAGCAAGGGGTGCAGCACCTTGATCGGTGCTTTGAACATTTCCACAAACTCCATCAGGCCCTGATTGGCTTTGCACAAAGCACCTGAGAAGGAATAGGCGTCGGGATCGTTTTGCGGGAAGTCTTCGAGCGCTCGGATATCGACTTTACCAACCAAGGCCGAAATATCCTGATTGTTTTCATCCCCCGGCTCGGTCTTCGCAACGGCGATCTGATCGGTAATCGAGGGATAGAGTTTAACCACTCGAAACTGGCTAATATCCCCACCGAACTCGTGCAAACGCTTAACCGCCCAAGGCGACATGATATGGCCTAGGTAGCGATTTGGAATCGCATACTTTTCTTGTAACACCTCGGCATCTTCGGCTGGGTCGAACAGCCCCAGGGGCGATTCAAACACCGGGGAACCTTTAATCGCATAGAACGGAATTTGCTGAATCAAGACCTTGAGTCGCTCGGCCAAGGATGACTTACCACCGCCCACCGGCCCTAGCAGATAGAGAATTTGTTTACGCTCTTCGAGCGATTGAGCCGCGTGCCGGAAATAGGCCACAATCTGTTCGATCGGCTCTTCCATGCCGTAAAATTCAGCAAAGGCCGGATAGCGGCGAATGACCTTATTGGAAAAAATTCGACTCAGTTGGCTATCGCGCGCGGTGTCGACCACCTCCGGCTCGCCAATCGCCGCCAGCATACGCTGCGGCGCGGTGGCGTAAGTCATTGGGTCGGCTTTACACAGATTAAGATATTCTTCGAGTGAGAATTCTTCGTGCCGCTTGGTTTCGTAACGCTGCTGGTAATGCTTAAATAGATCCATGTGACTCTCCTGACCGTGCATAAGTGACACCCGCTCGACGCTATAAAAACGCTCCCTTGGTGCCACGAATCCTAAATAAGAATATTCTCAAGCTTTTGTGTACTGATGAACCGACGGGTCATCCGGTGCTCAAATCCGAAAAAATTAGGCGATCAGAATGCCGTTAATGCTTTGCCATTATGAGCGTTCACGACCGAGCGGCCGGATCCTTAATCATCGGTTGATATTTACCTGCTGTTTTTCAATCTTAGTTCAGGCACGGCACAGCTGCAGAGTATTTACATTATTTTATCTGGGTTGCGCTCGGGTCGTGGCGACCTACCAAAGAGACTGTTGGGGCGAGGCTTCGGTATGCCAATCGATCGCGGCATAGCCCTGTTGTTGCAGATAGAGGTTGGCTTGGGAAAAATGCCGACACCCAAACCAACCCCGATAGGCCGACAAAGGCGAGGGGTGCGGCGCACTGAGAATTAGGTGTTTCGAGGCATCGATGAGCTGTTGTTTTTTTTCTGCGTAGGCGCCCCAGAGCATAAAGACTGTGGGCGTGGGGCCATCGCTTAGGGCCCGGATAACCGCATCGGTTAGCGCCTCCCAGCCCTGCTTGGCGTGACTGCCGGCCTGGCCCGCACTAACGGTTAAGACCGCATTGAGCAACAGCACGCCCTGCCCGGTCCACCTCGATAGATCACCCGACTCGTTGTGGATGCCCAAATCCGCCTGCTGCTCCTTAAAGATATTGCGCAAGCTCGGCGGGAGTTTTGCGCCCGGGGGCACGGAAAAACTTAAGCCCTGAGCCTGGTTAGGGCCGTGGTAGGGATCCTGGCCCAGAATCACCACCCGTACCTGTTGCGGTGCAACGCTGTCGAGCGCACGAAACCAATTCGACTTGGCCGGATAGAGGATCTGGCCGGCGCGTTCCTGCTCAAGCAGAAAGGTGGCCAGATCGTTCAATTGGGCATCGTCGACACGCGCCTCAATCAACTGTCGCCAGGCGGCGGACTGGAGCAGATCGAGCAGTGCCATCAGGCTTGCCCAAAGGGGTTGTTGGTGGCATTGACCGCCAGAGTCCTATCTGCGCTAGGGCACATGGCACGGCTCTTAAGCCTGAAGGCGATAACGCGAGGCATTGACTAACTCCATGGCAGCGGTAAGGGTCCACCCTAAGATCGAATCTAGAGATCGCCAACTATGCTACTAGAAAAACGCGGCGCCGATAAGTGCTACCAGGGTGAACCCGATCTTGAGCAGTGTCCGAGCGTCGGTGTGCAACCGTGGAATGCCTGGGCCGTGCTCCTGGCGCCGGTGGTGGACCTGATCACCGGCGTCGAGCGACTCCGGTGACAATCCTGCCAATTAGGGAGGGGTTAATTTCAGCGTCGTTAGGGTGTACTCGCGGACTCGCTTCAGCAGCTCTATATCGTCTACTAACACCTGACCGTATGAGGGCACCATGGCGTGTAACTTTTCCAGCCAAGCCTCACTGGCCATCTGTGTCGGAAAACTCGTCTCGAGAATACCGATCATCGTGTCCACTGCCGTAGAGGCGCCGGGCGAGGCACCAAGCAGCGCGACCAGGCTACCATCGGCCGAACTGATCACCTCGGTGCCGAATTCCAACTTACCGCCCAACTTCTTGTCTTTCTTAATGATCTGCACCCTCTGCCCGGCGATGGCCAATTGCCAGTCTTCGAGTTTGGCCTGCGGGTAATAGCCACGCAACGACTCGAGGCGGTCTTCGGTAGACAGCATGACCTCACTGATCAGATAACGGGTCAGGTCGGTATGGCGCAGGCCAACCCGCATCATAGGCACTAGGTTGTTCGGCCGAATCGACTTGAACAGATCGAGGAACGAGCCCTGCTTAAGGAACTTGGTGGTAAAGCCGGCAAAGGGCCCAAACAGCAAGGCTTTCTCGCCATCGATCACGCGCGTATCCAGATGCGGCACGGACATCGGTGGCGCGCCGAGCGGCGCCTTACCGTAGACCTTGGCACTGTGGCGAGCCACCACTTCCGGCTTCTTACAAACCAGCCATTGGCCGCTGACCGGGAAGCCACCGTATCCAGCGCCCTCCTCAATACCGGCGGCCTGGAGCAAGGGCAACGAGCCCCCGCCAGCGCCCAAAAAGATGAACTTGCTGTGGATCTGCTCAACCTTACCTTGAATACATTCACGCATAGAGACTGACCAAGTCTGATCAGCGAGTCGTTTGAAGCTTTTCACTTCGTGACTGACTAACAGTTCAAAACCGGGCTGTTTCGCCAGATTATAAATTAGGTCGCGGGTAATCGAACCAAAGTCGACATCGGCACCGTGCAACACACGCGTGCCGGCGACCTTGTCGGTCGGGTCCCGACCATCCATGATCAATGGCATCCAGTTGGCCAACACCGCGGGATCTTCGCTGTATTCCATACCGGCAAAGAGAGGGTGTTGACTCATGGCGGCAAAGCGCTTACGTAAAAAATCGACGTTTTTCTCGCCCCAGACGAAGCTCTGGTGGGGAGCGCGATTGATAAAGTGCTGAGGATCGGGAAAGAAGCCCTTATTGACTAAGTAGGACCAGAATTGCAGTGATATTTCGAAGGCGCTGTTAATCGACACGGCCTTATCAATATCAATACTGCCATCGGACCGTTCGGGCGTGTAGTTCAGCTCGCAATAGGCAGCGTGGCCAGTGCCGGCATTGTTCCAGCCATCGGAACTTTCCAGCGCCACCTTTTCATTGCGTTCGATCATCAGAATATTGATCGAAGGTTCGAGCTGCTTCAGCAGGACTCCCAGCGTTGCGCTCATCACGCCACCACCAACCAGCAATACATCGACTGATTTCACCGCCATACAGTTCTTCCCTCTGTTATGTTTAATGATCCTAACGGACACTCTACGCCATGCCGTTCAAAACGGATTGGTACCAGTGAGGTGGCCGATTATACGGATTGAATAGTAAATGTCTTGACCCGCGGGGCAGATACCCATCATCCATTTGGTGTATGGGGCGGGGCTAGACGGCCTGAGAGGAGGCTATACGGAGCCGTCGCCGGGACGACGGCGCGAGGGCGCGAGGGCGCGAGGGCGCGAGGGCGCGAGGGCGCGAGGGCGCGAGGGCGCGAGGGCGCGAGGGCGCGAGGGCTGCGATGGCACGAAGAACCGAATTAGACGCGCTCGACCCGCGCGGTCACCCGAGTGAGCAACTCATAGCCGATGGTGCCGATGGCGCGCGCGACCTCATCAACGCTTAAACGCTTGCCCCACAGTTCGGTCATATCGCCGACCGACACCCGATCCAGATCGGTGACATCGATCATCAGCATGTCCATCGATACCCGGCCCGCCAAGGGCACCGTTTGACCGTTAAGCCAGATCGGCGTGCCATTGGGTGCCTGACGCGGATAGCCATCGCCATAACCGATCGCCACGGTGGCGATACGCGAATCCCGTTCGGCTCGCCAAACATGGCCATAGCCTATGGCCTCGCCCGCCAGGACCGTACGCACAGCCAGCACCGGCGCGGTCAGAGTCATCACCGGGCGCAACCCCAGATCTACGCCGTTGCGCTCGGCAAAGGGCGAGGAACCGTAGAGCATAATGCCAGGCCGGACCCAGTCATTATGGGTTTGCGGCCATCCGATTACGGCGGCGGAGTTAGCAATGCTTAAGCGATCGCCGGGTCGCACACAGGCGTCGAATAGAGCCAGTTGCTGGAGGGTTGGTTCCGGTTGGTCTAGAGCATCGGCACAGGCCAGATGGGTCATCACGCCCTCGAGCTGCACACCCGGGCAATTCGCTAAGAGCGAACGGGCCGACGCCAGGTCTGACGGCGCAAAACCCAATCGATGCATCCCGGTATCGACCTTGAGCCAGACCACCAAGGGCTGGGTGTCAAGCCGCTGCGCCGTGCTTTGGCGTATCTGATCGAGCTGGGTCTGGCAGTGCACCACGGTCTGTAACTGGCAGGCCACTACATCGGCCAGTTGCTCTGCCCGATTAACACCTTCGAGCAATAGGATCGGATGGTGCGGCTGTAACCGACGTAATTCGATCGCCTCACCGAGCGTGGCCACGGCATAGCCATCGGCCGAACTCAAGGCCTGCGCTGCCCGCTCAACCCCGTGACCGTAGGCATTGGCCTTGACCACGGCCCAGACCCGCGCCTGGGGCGCCCACTCGCGGACGCACTGCACATTATGCTGCCACGCGGTCGGATCGATCTGTGCCTGGGTGCCTCGATTCATCAGCTGTTGTACTCACCCATATAGTCCGGTGCCAAATCGGAAAACTTCGAGTATTGGCCCTGAAAGGAGAGCCGGACCGTATTGGTTGGACCGTTTCGATTCTTGCCGATAATAATTTCACCGGTGCCCTTCTCGGGTGAATCGGGATTGTAGATTTCATCGCGGTAGATAAACATAATCAGATCGGCATCCTGCTCGATCGCGCCCGATTCACGCAAATCCGAGGCAATAGGCCGCTTATTGGGGCGCTGCTCGAGTGAACGGTTAAGCTGCGATAGGGCAATTACCGGGCAGTCGAATTCTTTGGCGATGGCTTTCAGGGTGCGCGATATTTCCGAGATCTCGTTGGTACGGCCTTCGGTGAAACCCTTGATGCTCATCAATTGCAGATAATCGATCATGATCATGCCGATGCTGCCGTGTTCGCGGATCAGTCGGCGGATCCGCGAGCGCATCTCCGACGGTGACAGGCCGGCAGTATCGTCTATATAGAGTTTCTTATCCTTGAGCAGATTGACCGCCTTGACCAGCTTGGGGTAATCGTCATCGGCCAACTTGCCGGTAATCACCCGGCCCAACTCGATCCGCCCGAGCGAGGCAAAGGCACGATTGAGCAACTGATCGGCGGGCATTTCCAAGCTGAACACCACGACGACCTTATCCTGATTGAGGATGGCCTCCTCGACCAGGTTCATGGCGAAAGTGGTTTTGCCCATAGCCGGTCGCGCCGCGACAATAATCAATTCGCCGCCCTTAAAACCCTTGGTGGTCTTATCGAGGTCGCTGAAACCGGACGATATCCCGACTATATCGGAATCTTGTTTGGACAACTCATCAATCCGCGCCAAGGCCCGATCGGCCAGGGGATTGACGTGAATAAGGCCACCCTGATTGGGTCGATCCTCGGCAATCTTATAGACCGCTCGTTCGGCCTCATCGAGAATGGTTTGGGCATCCAGACCGCGCGGGTCGTAAGCCTTACCGGCGATATCGCCGGCGACACTGATTAACTGCCGCAAGACGCTGCGCTCGTGGACGATCTTGGCATAGGCCACGACATTGCTGATCGATGGCGTGTTTTCGGCCAATTCGGTCAGATAGGTCATGCCGCCGGTCGACTCCAGTAAGCGCTCCTTTTCCAGGGTCTCGCCCAGGGTAATAACATCCATCGGCGAATTGGCCGAGGCCAACTTCATCATCATACGGAAGATTTGACGGTGTTCATTGCGAAAGAAATCGTCCGGCATCAGAATTTCGGAGACATTGTCCCATTGCGAGTTATCGACCATCAAGGCACCCAGAACCGACTGTTCGGCTTCCAAAGAATGGGGTGGGGTCTTAATTTGACGGATCTCAGGGTCGCTCGAGGAGAGCAAATCGTCATCGTAATTATCGGACATCCAGAAACTTCCACAACCTAAATAGAGGAGCAGTTTACCGAGATACAGTGCCAGAGGCACGGGGTATTTGACCTAGCTCGAGCGGTGTCGCGCCCAAGACAGCAAAAGCCAGGGTGAAATCGGCGTTGACCGGCTGTTGATAAAAGCCGAACAAAAAAAAACGCACCGAGGTGCGCTTCTTAGATAGCGGTTGCCATTCCGGCAACCGCTGTCAATCGAGTCTGCATCGCCTAGGCGCTACAGACCTGAATTGACCTTAGGCTTCTGCAACAACGATCAAATGCACAGTACCCTTGACATCGCTGTGTAACTGGACAGCAATGTCGTATTCACCAACGGTACGAATCGGACCTAAAGGCATCTTCACTTCGGATTTCTCAATCTCAACGCCTGTTGCAGACACAAGGTCAGCCACGTCACGAGGACCGATAGAACCGAACAACTTGCCTTCTTCGCCGGCGTGCGCCGTAACGGTTAACTCAAGCTCAGCCAGTTGATCGGCACGTGCTTGGGCAGAAGCCAATTTAGCGGCTTCAGCCTTAACCAGTTCGCCACGACGAACTTCGAAATGCTTTAAATTTTCTGCAGTCGCAGGGACTGCCTTGCCTGTTGGTACCAGGAAATTGCGCGCATAACCGCTTTTTACATTTACGGTGTCGCCCAAAACGCCCATCTTACCAACTTTTTCAAGCAGGATAACTTCCATCTCGCTTACCTCAATAACTTACTTGTGTGAGTCGGTGTAGGACAACAGAGCCAAATACCGTGCGCGTTTGATGGCAGTCGCCAATTGACGCTGATATCTCGCACTGGTACCGGTGATACGACTCGGTACAATCTTGCCTGTTTCGGTAATGTAGCCCTTTAATAGGTCAACATCTTTGTAATCTATCTCAACAATGCCTTCTGCAGTGAAGCGGCAGAACTTACGACGGCGAAAGAAACGTGCCATAGTGTATGCTCCTATTATTCTTCAGATGCTGAATCGTCATCAGCATCGTCAGTGGTGGCTTCGTCTTCAGAGCGCGGAGTACGTGCAGCGGCCTGGGCTTCATCTTTCGCTTTCTTGGCTTCAACAGATTTCATCATAGGCGAGGCCTCGATGACTGCATCTTTACGACGCAGAACAATGCTGCGTAAAATCGCATCGTTAAAACGGAAAGTGGTTTTCAAGTCTTCTATAGAGGCATCCGTCACTTCGATGTTTAACAACACGTAGTGAGCCTTATGGAGATCCTGAATTGGGAAACCTAATTGACGACGGCCCCAATCTTCGTAACGGTGGATAGCACCGCCGGCTTCGGTTACAACAGACGTGTAACGCTCTACCATGGCAGGCACTTGTTCAGACTGGTCAGGATGGACCAGTAGAACGATTTCGTAATGGCGCATAAATGCTCCTTCCGGGTTAACAACCTCCTGTAACACTCACAGTAAGGTAAGGAGTTAAGTACTTTACCCCAAGGGCAAAGCACAACTGTCTCTACTCGGTTCGAGCAGAGGGGCGGCAGTTTACGCAATGCAGCAGGCGGAATCAAGGGATATGAGGGCCGTTGCGTTAATAAAGCGGTAATTTCGCCAGTCACTCGGCCAAGGCGGTGCAAAGCCCAGGTTGCAAGGGCTGGCATTGGGACAAACCGGTCGCTCTGGCAGACCAATTTAGCTCGCAGGCTGCACCGAACCGGTATCAAAGTTCATATCCTGCAGTGCCACAGGCGCGCCCAGATAAAAACCCTGGGCGTAGTTCAGGCCCATTTCCTTGAGCTTTTCCAATACCAACTCACTTTCCACGTATTCTGCAATGATTTGCTTGCCCATCACTTGACCAATTTCACTGATCGACTTAACCATCGCCAAGTCAATCGGGTCATCGAGTATGTCACGGATAAACATACCGTCGATCTTGAGGTATTCCACCGGCAGGGTCTTCAGATATTGAAAAGAGGACAAGCCAGTCCCGAAATCGTCGAGCGCAAAGACGCAACCAAGTTGTTTTAACGAGTGCATAAATCGATTGGCGCTAAACAGATTGCTAATCACGGCCGTTTCGGTAATTTCAAAACAAATCTTGTTGCCGGGAATCTTGTGGTCTTCGAATAGCGTCATCAGGGTGGCCAAAAAGTCGTTGTCGCCCAGGGTCCTGCCCGATAAATTGATATTTAAAAGACTCACCTTGGCAAATTCGCTTGGATGGCTATCGATCCAGGCCACGATGCTGTGCACCACCCAGGTATCCAGTTTGGTGACCAGATTGTAGCGTTCGGCCGCGCCCAAAAAGGTTTCTGGCATAATGAGCTCGCCATCCAAGCCCTCCATGCGCAATAGCACTTCATAGGACTGGGCGTCGGCGCTGTTGTCAGCCAAGGCCATAATCGGTTGCACGGCCAATTGAAAACGGCCTGCTAAGAGCGCACTGTTGATGTGCTCAACCCATTGCATCTCCCCTTGGCGGTTGGACAGTTCGGCATCATTGGGGTGGTAGACGTGAATTCGATTACGCCCGCCTTCTTTAGCGACGTAGCAGGCCGCGTCAGCCGCCTTTAGGACATCGGTGATATCGCCAACATCATCGACGATCGATACCACTCCGATACTCACCCCAACTGTGTGCGCCTTACCCTCCCAGACAAATCGGTATTCGGCGACGGCATCGCGCAAATTATTACCGACCCGGCGTCCCTCGTAGAGATCACAATGCTCCATCAACAGGCCAAATTCATCCCCACCCAAACGGGCCAGGGTATCGCGCTTACGAATATGGCTTTCGAGCAGCCCGGCAATTTGGCGCAACAGCTCATCGCCGGCCAAGTGCCCACAGGTGTCGTTGACCACCTTGAACTGGTCTAAATCGAGATAGCAGAGAACGTGTTCGGTCTTTTCCTGCCGGGCACTGTCGAGCACTCGAGTCAGGCGATCCTCAAATTCACGCCGATTGACCAAGCCCGTAAGGGTGTCGTGTCGGGCGAGGTGATCGAGCTTGTTGGAGGCGGCGCGCTCCTCGGTGCGATCGCGAAAGGTCACCATGGCACCGGTCAACTCGCCATTTTCTTTGATCGGTTCTACCGTGTAGAGAATTGGAAAGGAGGTACCATCCTCGCGCCAGGCAATATTATGCCCGCCCTGGTGGCCCTTTTTGTTGGTCAGACACTTATACACAAAGGATTCCTTCCAATGGAAGACTGAGCCATCTTCGTGGGTATGGTGAATCAGCGCATGGATATCGCTGCCGAGCAGCTCGTCCGAGTTGAAGCCCAATTGCTGCGCTAGGCGATTATTGGCAAAGATACAGCGTCCCTGTCTATCGACACCGTAGATCGCCTCTCCGGTCGATTGCAGCAGCAGCTCGACCCTGCGCTTGGCGTTCACCAGGTTTTCCTGTGATTTTTTTAAATGGCTAATGTCGACATAGGTTGCCACGATGCCATCGATCACGTTGGCTTCGGTGCGAAAAGGTTTGATAATCTGGATAAAGAACTGATCGTTATTGGTGGCAACCTCACGCTCAATGGTGGTCAAGTTTTGCATTACCATCTGGGCATCCTCGAGCAGGGTTAAATCCCTGATTCGGTGGGAGATATCTCCTATCGGACGACCGATATCGGATGCAATCAGATTGAATACCTTGCGTGTCGCTGGAGTAAAACGCCTGATGACAAAGTTACGATCGAGAAACAGCGCCGCTATATCGGTGTTGGCCAACAGATTGGCCAAGTCATCATTGGCCCCGGCCAGTTCTTGCACCTTGTCCTGCAGCTGGTTATTAACCGTCGACAACTCCTCATTGAGCGACTGCAGCTCTTCTTTTGAGGTTTCCAGCTCTTCGTTGGTCGACTGCAGCTCTTCATTGATCGACAAAACCTCTTCGTTGGACGTCCGTAGCTTCTCATTAGCTTCTGCCATCGCCGTTAGGTGATGGCGCGAATCCTCTCTGGCTTCGCGCAATTCCGCTTCCAAGGTCTTGAGTTGCCACTCTGCGTGAGTATCCAGCTCGCCGACTTCAGTGCTGGCCGGGGCAACAACGATCTGTTTCGCTTCGGCAAAAGTGAGCAAGAGCAGCTTCGCATTAGCGCGATAGGCGCTGACCGGAATGGCGGTCACGGTCACGTGGTGGTAGTGACCCTCGCGCTTAACCCGCCCAGGTACCGAAAACTCCTCATCCGTTTGGCCGGCCTTTTCTAAGGCCATGCGCACCTTGCTGCGCAAGCCTTCTCGGACCATGGTGATGAGGTCCTTGCTGGGCACGCCTGTGGTCATTTCTAAATATAAGCCCGACGGCCCCGCCAGATACAATACCTGGTATTGGGGATCGACCAGCACGGCAAAAGGCGCAAACCGTTCAAGTAACAGATATTGGGTTAGTTTGGCAAAATTAAGCGGTTCCAGACAGGTCTCTGGGACATCCACACGGGCACTGCTAAAGCGTTCCAAGCCGCTAACATAAGACATCTGCAGGCCATCGCGCTGCGCTGCGCCGACCCGCTGAAACAGTCGCGCCTTTTTGCTAATGGGTTGAAAGAGCGTGGTTTGGCTGCCGATGGTTTCAGAACTGCCCAAAAAAAGATAACGCCCTGCCTTCAGTATTAGATGGAAAAGGGGCACGATCTTGCGCTGCAGTTCCGGCTCCATGTAGATCATCAAGTTGCGACAGCTGATTAGGTCAAGGCGGGAAAAGGGCGGATCGCTGATCAGATTGTGCTCTGCAAAGATGATCGCTTCGCGCAGGGTTTTTGTTACCTGATAAGACTGATCCTGCTGGATGAAAAATTTCTGCAGCCGAGGGGCCGATACATCGGTGGCAATATTGAGAGGGTATCGGCCCAACCGGGCGATAGACAGGGCCTGCTCATCGATATCGGAGGCAAAAATCTGCACCGGACAGCATTTGTTCGCCACTGCCAATTGTTCGAGGATCACCATGGCGATGGAGTAGGCTTCTTCACCGGTAGCGCAACCGGCCACCCAAACTCGGATTGGCTGATCAGGCGCCGCCTCGGCCACCAGCGTTTCGATCACCTCTAACTGGAGTTCCTGGTAAGCTTCCAGATCGCGAAAAAAACCGGTCACACTAATGAGGAGGTCCTTGAAGAGGCGCTTGGCTTCACCCTCGTCCGTCTGCACCAGGTGCACATATTCCTTTATATCAGACAGATGGTTCAAGCCCATGCGTCGATGAATGCGCCGTAATAGGGTGCCCTTCTTATAGAACCTGAAGTCGTATTTGGTACGCATTCGAACCGCATTAATAAGCAGGTCGAGTTGATCGTCGGGCACCGTCTTATGCGCATCGGACATCGCCAAGCCCTGCAGCTGGGCCTGGTAGTGAATTAACAGCTCAGGTAGCGCCTCGACATCGGCCACGCAATCGACCAAGTCGGTCTGAATGGCACTGCGCGGCATGCCATCGAACTGGGCGGTTTCCGGCGTTTGCACCAGCACCAAGCCGCCGCCGGCCTTGATCGCGGCAACGCCCAGCGTACCGTCCGAGCCCGAGCCAGATAGAATAATGGCCTGGGCCTGCTCGCCCTGGTCTTGGGCCAGTGACCGTAAAAATAGATCGACTGGCAAATGCGGGCCCTGACGCGGCGGCAAGGCATTGAGCAGCAGGCAGCCATTGACTAGGAGCAGATCCTTGTTCGGCGGTATCACATAAACATGATTGGCTTGCACGGCGGTGGCGTGTTCAACCTGCTCCACCGTCATCAACGTGTGCTTGCCGAGCAGTTGGGCAGTCATGCTGCTGTGCTTCGGGTCGAGATGCTGCACCAATACAAAGGCCAAACCACTGTTGCTCGGCATCGCGCTGAAAAACCGCTTATAAGCGTCCAAGCCGCCGGCGGACGCGCCCAGCCCGACGACCGGAACCGACGGTCGCTGATTGCCAGTCGAAGGGGCGACTGGCTTGTCGTTAGTGCCTGTTTTTTGCTGTACCGCGTTGATAGTTAATACCTCGTTCACCTAGGTGCGACGGGGGCTGCAGGACAATCATTCCACTCGGAAACGCCCCTTATTGGCTCGGGCGACCACTACCTCGAAAAAAACGCCGAACGGCCCTAGATTGTTATTATTCAGCTACCGGAACCCCATCAAGTCTCAATTGCTGCTAATAAGAGTCCTCACCGCTTAGCATGCCCAGCGCGCATGAACGCTAGGAAGCAGGTTATTGATGGTTGTCAAATTTGCTTGTAGCAGCTAATCAACCTGCGTCGATCGCTACCCGCCAGTGAGCCACCGATCGGCGGATGGTTCTGTTAAATCGGTCACAACGATTGGCGAGCTGGGCAGGCGATTTAACGAATACTGGTATTTACTGGGATGGGCCGAAGGGGTGGCATAGGGCACGCTAGGCACTGAGCCATTATGCGGAGTATTTCATATTCACGGAATTCAACTCGGCCATCGGCTTGAATAATATCGGCAAAGGCTTGCAACAAGGTTTTGCGCCAAACAAAATTTACCTGCTGCAATGCCATTAGGGCTGAACCCAGCCCCTGGTAACCGATGGACTGCAGCGTCTGGCTAGGCCGATAGGCTATGTCCATTTGGCGGCAAATGGCTTGATGGGCCTTTTCCGCCGCCACCTTGTCGCGGCTCAGCTCCACTAAGATATTGAAGATGGTGCTCAGGGCGCGCTGATAGTGCCGGATGTTGCCATCGAGCTTTCGCTTGGCTGCTGCGAGCGTGGGTCGCAGGCGCAGCTGAATCAGGGTCAGGGTGACCCACTCAATAAAGTCGACACGGCCGTCGAGGGCGACCAAACGCTCGAGCCGATCGAGGAAGACCAGCCGCTCAGCTTCGGATAGTTTCTTGAGCGTCGGAATCAGTAAGTCCACTATCGGCAGGCGTAACTGTTCGTCCATTTTCTGACAATAGGGCCAGATCTTTTGCAGCAGGTCGATCAGGGTGCTGTCTTCCTGCTTGATCAGGTCGAGCACGGCTTGCCGAGCCGACGCGCTACCGAGCAGTATCTGGCAGTACAGGTAGGCCTTGGCGCCATCTGATTGATGCAGCCAGGTTTTAACCTGCTCCGGTATATGGCGATACAGGTCGCGCGCATAGTTCAACTGATCCGGCGTGACCTGGCCGACTAGGGCGCTAATGCCCACCAGGGTAAGGGCGCTGTCAAAGGCCTGAGGCTGGGATCGACTCACGCTGTCGTCCGCCGACTCAGTGCGTCGCCGTCGACTGCGCTCTTGCGCGACAAAGTGCGGTGCAATGGCTCGGATGCGCTCGACAATCGGCGGATGGGTGGCCAGGCGATCCGATAGGGCGACCGACTCGCCAAAGCAGAAGTGCGACATGTCCTCGGCATGGCGATGGGTCAACTGAGAGCCGCCAGCATGTCCTTTGATAGCGTACAGTGCGCCGGCCAAACCATCCGGCAAGCGGGTAAATTGCACCGCGCTGGCATCGGCCAGGAACTCCCGCTGGCGTGACACAGCGGCCTTAATTATGCGCCCGACCAGAACACCGATATAGCCGACCAAGACAAATACCAGGCCCAGGCCAATCATCAGCAAGGCACTTCGACCGTCATTGCGATGGCTGCGTCTTGAGCCGTGCCAGAAATTGGCCTCCAGCAAAAATCGACCGATTTGACCAATCATTACCAGCCCAGCCAAGCAAGCCATCAAACGAATATTGAGCCGCATATCCCCATTGAGGATATGTGAATACTCATGCCCGACCACACCCTGTAATTGGTCGCGACTGAGCTGATCCAAAGCGCCCTGGGTCACCACCAGCACCGCATCCTGGGGCGAGTAACCGGCTACAAAGGCATTGATACCCGGTTCGTGTTCCATCAAGTAAAGCTCTGGCACCGGCATACCGGCGGCAATGGCCATCTCCTCGCAGATATTGATCAGTTGCTTGATGGCCGGATAGCTGGTGCCCATTTGAATGGGCTTCGCACCGGCCCAATCGGCCACCTTGCGCCCTCCTCCAGCCAGTTCGAGAAAGCGGAACAGCGTGCCAATAATCACTGCACCAATCACACCGAGGCTTATTTGCCAATTTAGATTGGAGTGCCACCAGCCGGACCAGGCCAGGGCCAGAGTGGCACTCGGCTCGCCTGATGCGCCCGGCGAGACTTGAAACCACTCGCCGAGTAGACCGGGCAAGGCTGATACAGGGGGGCTGCCGTCCAGCTCGACCGGACTGTAAAAAAACCAATAAGCGAGAAAACATACCAGGTTGATGGCAACCAGGGTGGCCAGCAGGCCGAGAAAAAATAACAGCACCAATTGCCCGGTTTTTTGCCGTGCCCGATCTTGTTGTTCAAAAAAGTCCATGCCCACCCCTTGCCAACCTCACGGCAGTACTGAGCGCCATCCCAGCTCGACTGCCCTTTGCACCTAGGCCCCTTTGCACCTAAGCACCTAAACACCGCTTAGAACGCGACCGTCGGTGCGCGCTTGACCTCAGGGCGATCGACTTCGAACAGGGCGGCGTCCTTAAAGCCGGCCATATTCGCCACCAGGTTGGTCGGGAAGGATTCCTTGAGCGTTTGGTAATGCATCACGCTATCGTTATAGGCTTGGCGGGCAAAGGAGACCTTGTTTTCGGTACTGTCCAGGCTTTCCATCAGGTCGCGCATGGTGCCGTCGGCTTTCAAATCGGGATAGTCTTCGGAGACGGCAAACAGCCGCCCGAGCGCGCCTGAAAGCATACCTTCAGCTTGTGACAGCTTGCCGACCAGGGCTCCGTCCGCAGGGTTTGCCGCCGCCGACCGCTGTGCCGACACCGCCTGATTGCGCGCTGCGGTTACGCTTTCCAAGGTGTCCTGCTCATGCTTTAAGTAGGTTTTGGCGGTTTCAACCAAGTTGGGGATCAGATCGTGACGGCGTTGCAATTGCACATCGATTTGGGCAAAGGCGTTTTTAAAGCGATTTCGATACGCCACTAGCCTGTTGTAAAGGGTAACCAGAAATATAACCAAGACCAGTGGCACGCCCCAGGTGATGATAGTACTGAATGAAAAATCCATATCGAGCTCCCTAAGAAATGAAAACAGTCCTTAAAGTGTATCAATAGATTTTAAATTCGCCTGATTTTTGGCCACTCGATCGGCTTCTCAACCGATGGGCATGAGCGCGCCGTTGCCCGCGGCTTGCCGGTCGGCAATGTTTGCACCTCGGCATAACGGCGTTCGAAGATCGGCCGTTTATGAATCGTTTTGGCTATTAAACAGGTCCAAAGGATGGTTTTTAAGGCATATATGGCTGTTTTTCAAAGACTTGGCTTGAATTTGCTTTAGCGGACGGCCGACATTCCTAAGGTGGATCCGCACTGTGGCCCGGATAATTCGCTAACTCTTTGAAACTATTTAAAAAAAAAGATTAGAGACGGTTGACAGAGAAACAAATAAAGGGATAATACGGCCCCGTTATAGAGGCTATATAGCTCAGTTGGTTAGAGCACAGCATTCATAATGCTGGGGTCGCTAGTTCAAGTCTAGCTATAGCCACCATTACTGGTCCGTCGCCAAGCGGTAAGGCAACAGGTTTTGATCCTGTCATGCGCTGGTTCGAATCCAGCCGGACCAGCCAGTTCTTCTGTAACGCTCGTTTAGCAGTTTTAGCACACATTTATACTGGTCCGTCGCCAAGCGGTAAGGCAACAGGTTTTGATCCTGTCATGCGCTGGTTCGAATCCAGCCGGACCAGCCAGCTTTTCGCCCCGCACAACTTTCCCAAGCAAATCCCCAAAGCCCCCTATACTTAAGATACCTGCTCACGCTATCGGATCTCTGGTTTGAAATTTAGCCTTGTGCGTAAAAAACGCCTTAAACAGCTGACCTTCGGCGTCGCCATTACCCTAACGCTGATCGCAATCATGCAGGTCATCTATGGCTTTTGGCTTGAAGCGATCATGCTGGCTTGTGCCCTATTGGCGATGGTCGGGGTCGACCAATTGACTCGGCGCGATCGCCTAGACGGGGCGGCCAACGTCCTGGTCGGCGTGCTCTTTGTCACTATCCTGATTTTGATGCTCACCGGAGCCGGCCTACGAGACCTGTCGCTTTTTGGTCTGCCGGGGCTGATTATCTTTTCAACCATGATCGGCCGCGCACACCTAACCTACACAGTGGTCGCGCTGATCATCTTCATCTGCCTGGCCTTGGGTCTGGCCTACAGCCTAGACTACCTGTCTGTACCGCCAATGGTGGCCTCATTTGAAACCGGCTTTTCCTCTGCGATGATCTTCGCGGTTACCGCCTATGCCATTCAGGTACTGCACAAGGACCTAGTCGATGCGGGCCAGGTTATTATGGCGGAAAACGAGCGCTTCAAAGCCTCGCAAAAACACATAGTTTATATCGCGCAACATGACGCGCTCACTAACCTGCCCAATCGCTTGCTGGCCAAAGACCGGTTCGAGCACGCCCTACTCAAAAGCCGGCGCGACAATCGGCAACTGGCCGTGTTGTATTTGGACTTGGACGACTTTAAATCGATTAACGATTCACTCGGTCATCTGCTGGGCGATAATCTGCTGATTCAGGTTGCCGAGCGTTTGCGTCAGACCGTACGAAAATCCGACACCATCTGTCGCCTTGGCGGCGATGAGTTTCTCATTCTGGCCGAAGGCCTTGCCGATATCGCATCCATTTCAAACCTAGCTACCACCGTGATGATCGCATTGGCAAAAGAATACCAATTGGCCAGCTCGCTGGTGCACTGCTCGGCATCAATCGGCATCGCACTGGCCCCGAATGATGCAGACAACTTTGAAGGCATTTTGAAGAATGCCGATCTGGCCATGTATCAGGCCAAAGACTTGGGCCGCAATACCTTTTGCTTTTTCAATAACGAACAACAGCAGAAAGTACAGTATCGACTCGACCTGACCGCACAAATGCGTATGGCCATCCAAAATAACGAACTGACCTTGCTGTACCAGCCCAAAATCGACCTGTGTAGCGAAAAAATTGTCGGCGCCGAAGCGCTCTTGCGTTGGCAAAACAGTCGCTTCGGGGCCATCGGCCCGGATCATTTTATTCCCATGGCCGAACAAAACGGACTCATCGCAGAGATTGGCCGTTGGGTCCTGGACACCGCCTGTCGAGACACCCAAACCTTTATCAAAACGCTGCCGAGCTTTCATATCAGTGTGAATGTCTCGGTGGCACAATTTAAGAACACCGACTTGGCGTCTGAAATCGCTGAAATCCTGGATTTTTACCGGCTCAAGCCCGCCGTGATGGATATTGAAATCACCGAGTCCATATTGGCCGACCAGGTCAGCGATATCCGCAATAATTTAGCCGGTTTACGCCGACTGGGCGTGAGCCTGTCGATCGACGACTTTGGCACCGGCTACAGTAATTTGGGCTACCTCAAGCACTTTGATGTCCAGACGCTGAAAATCGATCGCTCCTTTATCCAAGACCTGACCCAGAGCGAATACAATCAAACGATTGTCCGGGCGATCTTGCAAATATGTAAGGGCCTCGACTTAACGGCGGTCGCCGAGGGGGTCGAAGATCGGCAAACCTTGGACCTACTGAAGAGCTGGCAGTGTAAAACGGCACAAGGCTTTTACTGGGCCAAACCGATTAGCAAGGCGGCCCTGGTGGAGCTATTGGTGGCTCAAATGACCCCGGATGGTTCGGTTGAAAGCTTGATTGAATAGGGTACCATGGGCGTACTTTTCATCGAATGAATGGCTACTTTGTCATGTCTGAACTGATCCAAGTTGAACAGCTTTTTACCCGGACCGATCTTCCTGGGCAGGTTATTCTCGACTGCCGTTTCGATTTACAGGCGCCCAACAAGGGCCTCGAGCAATACCGTGAGGGCCATATACCCGGCGCGCTATACGCCGATCTGGCAGAGCAGTTATCGGGCCCGTGCGTGCCCGGCCAAACCGGTCGTCACCCCCTGCCGAGTGTCGAGCAGTGGCAGGCGACCTTGCGTCAATGGGGCATCGAACCCCAGTCCCAGGTGGTGGTGTACGATCAAGGCAACGGCATGTTTGCCGCACGGGCCTGGTGGCTGTTGAAATGGGCCGGGATCGACAAGGTCCAGCTATTGGATGGCGGTCTGGCACGCTGGCAACAGTTGGGCGGCGATTGCACCCGCTTAGTGCCGGTGCCGCAGCCATCCGAGATTCAGATCACGCCCCGTGCCGACTGGACCATCAGCGCCCAAGAACTGGCCGACCGAGATGCCTCGACCTTGGTCTTAGATGCCCGAGCCTTGGCGCGCTACCGGGGAGATATTGAACCACTCGATACCCAGGCCGGCCATATTCCGGGGGCGATGAATGCCGATTTCAGTAAAAACCTGGCCGCCGATGGCCGCTTTTTAAGCTCGGCTGAATTGGCGCAGCGCTTTGCCGGTTTGCCCAATGCTGCGCTGGTCTGCTACTGCGGTTCTGGGGTCACCGCCTGCCATAATCTATTGGCCTTATGTGAAAGCGGCCGACTCATGCCGACGCTGTACCCGGGCAGCTGGAGTGAATGGATCACCGATCCGCAGCGGGCAATTGGCCTGGGCACAGAAGGTCCGGTCTGGTGAAAAGACTGCTCTGGGTCTGCGTGCTGGCCGGATGGCTCGACTTGGCCGCTGCAGCCGATCATTTTAATATCCTGGTCTATCACCACGTCTCGACAGACAGTCCGGCGAGCACCTCTGTCACGCCACAAGTTTTCCGCGAACATCTGCAGTTTTTTCAAGATCAGCAGATCCATGTCATGCCGCTTGCGGAAGCCCTTGCGGCCGTTACAAATGGCTCGCCCTTACCGGACAAGACCATCGCGATCACCTTTGACGATGGCTATCGCGATATCTATGACAATGCCTTGCCACTGCTTGAGGAGTTTGGCTATCCCTTCACCATCTTTGTCGCCACCGACCCGATCGACAAGGGCTATGGCGATATGCTCAGTTGGGCGCAATTGCGCACCCTGGCGCAGCGCGGCGTGACCATTGCCAACCACAGCACCGATCACGCCTATCTGGTGCGCCAACAGGCCGGCGGCGCGCTGGGGCGGGCCGGTCTCAGAGCAAATATCGAACAGGCACAGCAGCGTCTGGTAGACGAGCTCGGCGACGCTGTGCCGCGTTGGCTGGCGTACCCCTATGGCGAGTTCAGCACACAGCTGCAGGACTTACTGAAGGACATGGGCTACCTCGGTTTCGGTCAACATTCTGGCGGCGTCTGGGCGGGCACCCATGCCCAAGCCATCCCTCGCTTTGCCGCGGCCGGCATATATGCCAATACGGCCACCTTGGCGACCAAGATTGGCTCCCATCCGATGCCGATCGATGAGGCCAACCTACCCAACATGCTCACGACCGATCGAAGCCCGAGCGTCACCGTCGATTTCACCGATAACCTCGTGCCAACGCTGCCCCTGAATTGTTTTCTCGATGGTGATCCGCTGCCGGCTAGCCGTCCCACGGCCAGCTCCTTTCGGCTAAGTAGCCCGGCACCCTTAACACTCGGCCGGCATCGCTTCAACTGCACCGCACGCAGCGCCTCGGGAGCGTTTTATTATTGGTTTTCCAAGCCGTGGTTGGTATCCGACGGGACGCAATAGCGCCGCAAGGGGCACCTTAGAGGTACAGAATAAAAACTCAGCAGAAGTGCCCGCAGAGCGTGACCGCGCGCGGTCCTTGGCCTATCAGGCTAGGCGGGGATGTCGTAATCGTGCACCGGTACCCAATCGTTGGTGTTGGGCAAGCGTTCCCAAACGCTACCGACTTGCGACCGGCGCACCAATTCGGTGATGCTTGGGTCTAAACGCTCGAGGCAGTCCAATGGCGCGACACACGCGGCATTTTCCTCGAGTAAGAATTCGTCGGTCTCCTGACCGCTGTAAAAACGAAAGCCGGTATCATTTGCGTGCTGGGGATCTTCCTTGTAAAAAAAACGAATTGGCAACGGACGCTCATTTAAAATCAGACTAGAGGCAAGACACAGGTGGCCCAGTTCAGTTGCGGTGTAAAGCTCATTTCTCATACAGTCGGTAACCTCGGGTATAACCCGGCATCAAAGGGCGGCGGATTATAAGCAAACCGATCTAAAATGCACCCGTAAATACCAGCTTTTTTGCACTGATTTTTAGGCCTCTTTGCAAATCAACAAGTTATGAGTGTAATTTTTTGTAACGAAATTAACGACTGGGTTATTTTTAAGCTGAATGCGCGCTGGCCGTCTGGAGACGACCATGCCGGGTCGGGCGCTTTACTTGCACCCGATGTGGCCATCAGGCCGGTGCGGAAGGTCGATAGGCCGATTTTAACAGTTCGAAGTCGTCTACCACCCTGCCCATCAGTTCTGCGTCATAAGGCTGTAATCCACTGACGATGAGTTTTTTATCGCCCTTACCAATCACTTCATCACCATCTCGAATTTCAAAGATGAAATGCGCATCGCCGCGCTTACCGTTGACATCCAGTGTCGAGTTGACGAGAGCCAATTCAGGTTGAGCAATGGCGACTCGGTCGAGCTCAAACGACATGCTCTCATAGATTACCAGAGGGCGCCTTGGATTAAACATGACCTGATGCTTTTCCAGCAGGGGCACTAATATATAGGGGAAATTCTGACCGGAAAAGGCGACGTAGCTGCGAATAACGGCTTCGATAAGTGCGCGGTCGTGCGATACCTCACCATGGTGTTCAACATGGGTATAAACCTTGCCAGCATCATCGGTTATCTCAATAACACCCTGATGATTGTCGGGTAGGTTGAGCGGCTTGTCTTTGCCGACCATACCGGAAAAGGACACCGACATGCGTTGGCCTAGGCCGTATTTCGACATAGCCAGTGCGAACAGCAGATCACCTGGCACCACAAAACGTTTGGCCTCGGGATCGTGGATTGGGTTGAAGTCGCCCGCCACCTCTTTGGCAAAACGACTCGCCTGTGCCGCGGACACCACAATGCGGCCGTCAATTACCGTATGAAATTCATCCAAAAACACCGCCGAACCTCCTAAACAAGACGCTTTCGCATCACTTTTCACTGATTGAACCTGAGCGTTGCTGACAAGCCTGTTAGTCGAGCAACCCCTGGATAGGGTACATTTGTGCGCTAGAGTATCAAAAAGCACAAAATTTGACACATAAGTCGCCAAAAAAGAACTAATAGCTACCGACAGATATGCAGGGCAACATCACTGTCGTTCATCAAACCGAGGATATCAGTAGGCGGGGCTTGGTCAGTAAAGAGTCGATCCGCTTGGGCTAAGTTACCCAAGCGCACCATCGCTTTGCGGCCAAACTTGCTGTGATCGGCGGCCAAAAAAACCTGCCGACTGTGCTCGATAATCGCTTGTGCCACCTTCACTTCACGGTAGTCAAAATCCAACAGGGTGCCTTCATTGTCGATGGCACTGATGCCAATAAGGCCGTAATCCAGTTTGAATTGTTGAATAAAATCGAGGGTGGCTTCGCCCATAATGCCACCATCTGTCGCCCTCACCTCGCCACTGGTAACGATGACGCGGAAATCGGTCTTCTGGCTCATTAGGGCTGCGACATGCAAATTGTTGGTGATTATCTGCAGCCCGCGATGGTTCATGAGCGCATGGGCGATGGTTTCGGTCGTGGTGCCGATATTGATAAACAGGCTGGCATTGTCGGGGATTAGGGCGGCAATGGCGGCAGCGATTTTCTGTTTCGCCCGGTGATGCAGTATTTGCCGATCGCTGTAGGCAATATTTTCGGTCGAATTCAAGGGCTTGGCGGCGCCGTGCAGGCGGGTAATCAGGCGCTGCTGCGCCAGCCAGGTCAGATCGCGTCGAATGGTTTGTTCGGTGACCTGATAGCGCCGCACCATATGCTCGACCCGGACTAAACCGTCCGATTCCAGCCATTTCAGAATGGCCTTATGGCGCGCATTCAGGGACTTGTTTTTATCGGTCACTATTATCGGTCACTGTTATCGGTCACTGCGGTTCAACCCCAAAATGAACATTGCGGCCTTTGGCCTGTCAATGCCCGAAAAGCATATCCAGTGCTGCCCCCGGCCTAACCGACCACAGCAACCCTTTTGCATCCAACGTACCCTAGCAGTGCAGCGCCGTCGGTCCTTGATAGGCGCTGACCAGGCCCAATCAGGGCTATTGCCCAGTCAGCGCTATCACCTTAGCACTAACGGTATCGAGCTGGCCGGACAAGGCGGTTAAGCGCTTATTGGTTGCCAGTCGACCTGCATCGACGGCCTCAATCGCACCCAAAAGCTCGGTTATGTTGGCCGTATTGATCTCTTGCTTAGCACTGATTTCATCCTGATCGGCGATGATTTTCCCTTGCTCGGCACTGATTTGATCGCGCTGCGCGGCCGCCAGCTCTTGGGTTAGCGTTAGAGTCAAAATTTGCTCGCCGTAGTTGGCATCGACAATACTGCCCAGGGTGCTGGACGCCGCGGCAAGATCGACTGTTATAAGGCCTAACTCTTGCACAAGCTGCTGTTCAACAGCCGTAAATTGCTCGAACTGTTGCTCGATTTGCACTAATGCTTGCTCGAATTTCTGTTCAGACTCGCCGCGCTGTGTTTTTTCGACACTCAATTGCTCGCTCAGGCTCGCTAGCTTCTTAACGTCCTCAGCCTGACCGGACTGCACAGTCGCTAAACTGGTGTTGATCAGGCTGACGCTTTCAAGCTGCTCAGCCAAGGCGGTCTGGTTGGCCACAATCCAGGCGCGATTTCTAACATTGGCGACATCCCATAATTTCCGGATCTCATCCATCTGCATATCGGTTTCTACCTTGATCGCCTTAAATTGGGCGTTGATGGCCGTACCATTCATCGATACCGACTCATCGGTCTGGGTCAAGGACTGCTCCAGTCTGACAATGCGCTCATCGGCCAATATCAAACGTTCTTCATAGGAATTCAACAGCTGTACGGCGGAATACTGTTGCAGGGCTAGATATCCAATGGCGACGCCGGCAACAATTAAAAATAGCGCCACGACCCATGAGGTATGAGATTTAGATTGACCGGCACTGGTCTTTTTTTCCGCTGCGGGCTTGCGTTCGGGATTAGCCCGAACATTCCGGGTGCGAATATCATCTCGATCGGGCACCATTCGAGGTAAATCACCCGCTGGAGTTTTTTCAGCCATCATGTAACCCTGTTTGTTTTTTTTACGAGCCTCATTATCTGGGGTTATGCGGCAGAGGGCAACCGGCATCCAACCCTCTTTTGGGCAAAAGGCTGAATATTGGTCTACGTGCACCATTAGGCCGATGAGATAGGCCCTAATTGGCCCCGCCCCGTGACCCAGTAATCAATGTCGGGGGCCATAAATTAGAGATCTGCAGCGACCGAGCGGATCGTCGAACTACGGCACGGGTGGTCGATCGATCTGCTAAAACACAGGTTTGCAAGACATAAAACTTGAAAGTGCGCCGATCAGCCCCGATGATATAGAGTGTTAAATTAACCAACCTAAATCCGACGGAGACGACCATGACTTTTGAAGTACCTACTTTACCCTACGCAATCGATGCCTTAGCGCCCCATATTTCCGCTGAAACACTTGAGTTTCATCATGGCAAACATCATGCAACCTATGTTGCCAAGCTCAATGGCTTGCTTCCGGGGAGCGAGTTTGAAGGTAAGAGTCTAGAAGACATTATCAAATCCTCATCCGGCGGTGTGTTCAACAATGCCGCTCAGATTTGGAACCACAGCTTTTATTGGAACAGCCTAAGCCCGAATGGCGGCGGCCAACCGACGGGTGCCTTGGCCGATGCCATTAACGCCAAATGGGGTTCTTTTGAAGCCTTCCAAGCCGCGCTTGACGATAAGGCCGTGAACAACTTCGGCTCTAGTTGGACTTGGCTGGTTAAAAACACTGACGGCACCCTGGATATCGTCAATACCAGCAATGCCGGCACCCCGATCACGGGCGATCAAACTCCGATCATCACCGTTGACCTCTGGGAACACGCCTATTACATCGATTACCGCAATGTTCGTCCAAACTACTTGGCGGCTTTCTGGCAATTGGTTAATTGGGAATTCGGCGCGGCAAACTTCGCTAAGTAGACCCAATTAAGCGTCACGCCTAAGACCCTAGGCGCAGACAAAAAAAGACCCCAATGGGGTCTTTTTTTTTGGCCTTATAATCAGGCAGCGGCCAGGCTGTTCCGCCGGTGCGTCCCAGCACCAAACTACAGGCCCTAGAGTGCGGTGAGCCAGACCCAAGCCCATATCGGCATCACTGCAAAGGCGACGAGCGTCTGCAGGGTGATAATTGAGGCCATGGCCTCCAGGTCGCCGCCCAATTGCCGGGCCAGAATATAGGCTGATGACGCCGTCGGGGTGATAAACACAATCAGCAAGGCCCCTGCGGCGACGCCCGTCAGACCGAAGGCGGCACACAGCGCGAGCGTCACAGCCGGTTTAATCAGGAACTGTGCCACTGAGGCCTCCAGAATAGCTGGTGCATGCCCCCTGATCAGGCCGGGACGCAAGGCAGCACCGACCGCCAATAAACCGAGCGGCAGCGCAGCCCGTCCGATGATTTCAAAGATCTCCGAACTGACCCAAGGCAGACCGACGCCGGACAAACTGAGCACCCAGCCGATCGCACAACCGATCACTAACGGATTCAGCACCAACTGCTTAGCAAAGGTCTTAACCGTACGCGCTTCCGCCTTACCGTAAAGCACGAAAACGCCAATACAGAGAATGTTGGCCACAACAATCATCGAACCCAAGGCCACCGAGATCAGCGCCAAGCCCTCTTGGCCAAAGTAGGCGCCAGAAACCGAGAGCGCGATATAGGTATTAAAGCGCACGCCACCCTGAAAGATGGAGGTAAAGGTCGCCGCGGAGGTCCTATGAGTCAGTGCGAAATAGAGCCATAAGGCTAGAGCTGAGATCAACAACACCAGGGTGCTGATCAGAAACAACCGGGACCACGGCTGACCGGCCAAGTCTTGGCTGGCTAGGGTGTGGATCAAGAGCGCCGGAAACATCAGATAATAGGTGATCTTCTCGATACCCGCCCAAACCTCAGCGGATAAGAACTCAAGCCGTTTTAGGCCATAGCCGAGAACAATAAGGGCCAGTACCGGAATTAATGCATTTACAAAGTAACTCATCTGGGACGGGCTTCCTGCATAGGCTAGATCCCCAGCAAGCAAGCTCTGGGACGAAGAAACGCTACGGTACAGGCCGCGGCGGGTGCTGTCGAGGCCTATGCCGGAAGCATTAAACAGCCCGCTGACTGGGCCCTGCCGGGCGTTACCTCCAGCCGGTTATATTCGACCAATGGACCCTTCGCGCGCGCTTAGGCTAGGTTTGAAAAACTTCTTCGCAGCAAATTGACCTTAATCCAATGTCCTCCTACGCTTCACCTAGGCCATAAAAGAGGCTCAAGGTAAAAGCCTATCAGCGCCTACTGCCGGAACACGCCGCTAAGTCTATATAACTCAAGAGGATCGAACGGATAGCTATGTCAAATTTAGCCTTACGGCCCGAGATTAGGATTGATAGTCGTACCGTTGCAGCGGCGCAGGCTGCCGAAGCCGGCACCTATTCGATACATTGGTTCGACCAACGAGATCGGGCCAAAAGGATAGAGCATTATGTCGACCTGACTCTCTTGAAGATTGACTACATCGACCTACTGGTACCCCTACAAGAGCAGCTCAACGAACACCTATTGGCTCATCCTCAGGTGGCCTGTGAATGCCGGACCCTCAGGCAGAAGATAGCCGAAAACAGCTATAAATTTGATATCAATCGGTTCGATACCGCCGGTAAGCTAACGACGCGAAGCGCTTGCATTGAAGATACCCAAGGGCTTCGAATTACCGAAACGACCTTTACCGCTGATGGCGCTTTTGTCGTGCGGTCCAATTACCACTATGCGCCCAACATGACCTTGGTATCGGTCCAGCACTATGACAGTTTCGGCAATGTCGTTTCATCCTAACCGGCAACAAACCACCCGATTGAATCGGGTGGCTTGGGTTTAATAGGACGCCCTACTGCGTGAAACAGGCCCAAAGTGCGACGGATCAGGGATAGAGTTGATAAATTAGGGCTCCGTTCTGATTGCGTTTAAAGACATTGGTCTTACCACACTGGGCAAAGTGATTGTTCGACACGTAAGGTGTGTTGGCTTGCTGGATATCACCTTCCCATCCAAGACCATCACCATTGTAGGATTTCAATTCAAACCAATGTTGGCCCAGTTCGTCGACCACTGCAACACCGTTGCAATAGACCTCGGCATCCAACAGCCAGTAATTATCACCCCAAAGATTCAGCGGAGTATAGCCATAGCCGTCGTCGATAATCGTTTTGCCAAAGTCGGCATCGTTGGTTGTCCAGATCATCGGGCTGCCAATCACTTCGCCCTGTTGGTCCTCAGCGCCGTGCCAGTCGAGGTACCAATCGTTGCTGCGCGCTGGATCGTCCCGTCCCAGTCGATGGCGCATCGGAATGGCGCAGTCCCACTTGGCTGCCTCACTGGCGCCACAGTCGACCCCTCGAACAGTTTGGGAATAGCCCCAGTCAATGCCGCCGCGCAAAAAGGTCGGCTCATCATCGGGATTTTCGGCCTGAATAAAGACTAACGTTCGCGCGGCGGGAAAGGGTCCAAAACTGAGTTTCTCGACCTGATAGGCATGACTGTCATCATAGAAGCTCACCCGATAATAACCGGGTCCGCCCAAGATTTTAATATCGCCACCGTCGGGTTCGGCAATGCCCTGCCAGTTGCGACCGTCATTATCAGAATCGCCGTAGTTCCACAGCCAGGGATTATCGACCGGATCGATATCGAACTTAAACCGCTCGCTTGGAGAGTGGCCGCTGAATTCAATGGTGTTTTGCCAGTAAGAGTCGCCTGCGTAATTGGTGAATTTCTGCATGGACTGATAGCCGCTCTCGACATTCCAGTCGTTGTGGGTGCCGCGAAGATAGACTGCGGGAAAGTCGGGTATGCCCAGACGATAATTCTGGGCATAATTATTGTCTACCGCCACCGGTCCGCCAAAATCATATTTAACAAAGTACTTTAGATCGTCGGCATTTGCTGGCAAGCCAAGAATTGAAAAGCGCCACAATTCACCGCCCTGGACACCTGGATTGGTGAAGCGGCTTAACGGGTGAGACCCAGTGGTATCGATAAATTCAGCAGAGACCTGCGCCGTAGTTTGCCAGTCGTCCAGGGAGTAAACCAAGGTGACGGTCTTCAGGGGTGCCAAATTTTGCAGTAGGATACGACCGCCGGACAGATCACAACGATCCATCTGGGTATCGCAACGAATCTCGCCCTTATCGTTAATCAACACCTGATAATTGGGTGCGAGCATATAGCCATCGTTCATCCCCAAGTGGAAATTTTGTTGCTGGTTATTGTCCCAAAATATTTGGTCGTTGGCCTCTACCCGCACGGCAAAGTTCAGGTCGGTTGCGGTAATTTCATCGCAGCGCCAACTGTCGACTACGGTGCATAGGGTCATCGACGCTTGCCAAACCTCCCGGCCGTCGCCGGCCACACCGAGATAGTTAGCCAGCAAGTCGCGCCACTGCCCGTCGTGCGCCTGATAATAAAGGTTAACGGTCTTATTCGGTGCGAGGTTGTCGACCTTGATAACAAAGCGCGCTTCCTGACCACCTAAACCACGATAGGAATAGACTCGACTCATGGCACTGACCAAGTTCACTTCGGCGTCGGCCCAGGCCATCGATGTCGAGAACAGGCCGGTTAAAAAAGCCAAGATTAAAAGAAAATTTTTCATGCTAACACCCCCAAGGCGTCAATGATGGGTGACACGTCAGGGACCATTTATCACTACGGGGATTGCCAAACCTTCCGTCAGCTTGCAAGGCTACTATTTAACAATCAACAAACCATAACGGCCCTCTAGTCCAGTTAATGTTGCTGTTGCCCAGCTGCGGCGAACGGACTTCAGAGCATGGGCCTTAGGGTTAGGCACACACAAACTCCGCCTATCCTTTGCCTAGCGTCTATTCACGTTCGCCTAAAGCTCGGCGCACAGACGTCAACTCGACAACCTAGGACGGCACCCTGCTGACTCAGGGCCGTCCCGATTCATTACCGTTTGACGTCAGCAAGCATATTAGGCGCCCGACACAGGGGCCACAACGGGCAAAAATAGCCTAATATGAAGCCTGTTGGATTTCAGGGCGCTGACCAACGAGACCTCATTGGTGGCATGGCGCGGTTAGGACAGGGTGAGGTCTGTCCACTCGCCCGGCGTTAATGAGTGCGTTGGTCAATAAGCCAACTCACCGAGGTTGACCGTCCAAGGATCGTTGTAGAGACTCCAGGCATTGGCATTGGCCGTCGGGCTCCAGGCATCATTCCAGGGTATGAAGTATGATGTCTTAGGGAAGTTACTGTGTAGGGCATTGATAAATTGTTCGAAATCATACTTTCCGTGCGCGTCAAAAACAGCCTGGCTCGGCCCGATCTCAGCAAACACAAAGGGCTTGTTCACCTCTGACAGCTCGTCATATCCGCGTTGCACCTTGGCATCCCAAATGCTCAGGTTATAGGCATCTAGGCCGACCACATCGACATAGTCATCCCCCGGATAAAAGCTCATCTTATAGTCGCGATTGGCATCGGGTGAGTAGACCCAGATGAGGTTATTTAAACCTCTATCCTGGGTAAAGTAATGGTACATTTCGATCCATAATCTTTTATAGAGCGCATGACGCACAGCATCATTAGTGTTGTAGCCGCTTGCGCCCCACCAGAACCATTCACCCGTCATTTCGTGCAAGGGCCGATAGATGACCGTGACGCCAGAATTCTGCAGGTCCTCTAGACCATCGGCAACCTTGTTCAGTATTTGAAACCATCGCTTACGAATATCATGACCCTGTTGAAATATTTTCGCATACTGCCAATTAGCGATAGGGTTCTTTAACCCACCGCCATTGGTGGGAATCGGGCTCGGCAAGTGGTTGCTGATTTGCACCAATCCGCCTTGATTGTTAAATAAATTTTTCAGCGTCGCGTTGCAGTCATAGTTAATCAGATCGGCGACCCGGTTGGCACGATCCCAGCCTCGGGCATAATCGCAAGCGTAAATCGCCGGTCGTTGACCGGTCCACGCCTTAATCTTATCGGACTCTGCCAGGCTAAAGGCACTGCCACCGGATATACCCGAATAACCGCCAAATGCGCCAGAAAGAACGCGATTGGTACTCTTGTTGGGGAGGTTTTGCAGGTAGCGATAAATATCCTGTGTGGTTTGGTTGGCAGACCCGTTGGCCAGTCCACTGGCAGCCCCGCTGCTGTTGGCTGAGCAGGTGGTGTTATCTTCCCAGCCCCAGCCGTCACCGTCCGGATCGGCCGATTGTGCGCTGCAACTGTGATGCATCACACATACATTGGCATCTTGCCAGCCCCAGCCATCACCGTCAGGATCGGCCGAAGCGTTGCTGCAGTCGGGGTAGCGGAAGCAGGATTGGTTGTTTTGCCAACCATAGCCGGTGCCGTCTAAGGCGGTTCCATTGCTGCAGTCGGGGTAGGATTGAGCGTTTGCGGTTGCGCCGAGGGCGCATGAAACTAGCAGGGTCGCCTGGATAATGCTTCTAAATACGTCCATGTTTCACCTAATATTTTATAGAAAAAATTAATTATCCTTAATAATAACGGATACATATCACACTGATTGCGATTAATAATGGCAATTCATTGCGCGTAACCGGAGGATAGAACGGTTGCTCGTGCACAGGCAGCGAGCAAAGCCATCAACCTATCCTTCCGGTTATTAGGATCAAACGATAACAAGCTGTCTGGATGTTAAAAGAAGGATTTAGCGGGTAATGGAGAACTATAGATTTGGGACTATATTGCGGGTAACGCCTAGGCTTGGCCGCCGTGGCCGGACAGGGCTGCGATATCGATGCCGAGTAGGGTCAGAGCCCGTTGGTATTTGCTCGCGTCCTCGGCGGCAAAAATAATATCGTTGTCCGCGGCGACCGTCAGCCAAGCATTCTGTTTGAGTTCTTCCTCCAATTGGCCTTCGGACCAACCGGAGTAACCTAGGCAAAAAATATAATCGCTCGGTCCTTCTCCTTGGGCCAGAGCTTGCAGTATATCCGTACTGGTCGTGAGACCCAGATTGCCGTTATCCACTGAACCCTGCCAGACTCGTTCCGACAGTCGATGCAAGACGAAGCCCTGTTCGGAACTCACCGGTCCGCCAAGATGCACACCATGTTCGCCGGTGAGCGCATCGACCGGGCTAATGCTTGCAGACTCGCAAATTTCGGCCAGACGATAGGAGCTAGGGCGATTGATAATAACCCCCATGGCGCCCTGCGCATCGTGCTGCAGAATATAGCTGACGGTGCCAGCAAACTCCGGATCGGCCATCGAGGGCATCGCGATTAAAAAATGATGACTCAAATTCATATCGGTCACAAACTTACTCCTTTAAATAGCTTCGCCGGGCAATGGTCGAATTCGCGTTCGGGTTGTCTCGTAACCCGGTTGCGGCAGGTTGGGTATCCATTGGCTGCAGATCAGCGAAACCAGGGCCAGACCGGCACCCACGTAAAATACCAACTCCGGGGATACTAACCAGACCAGGCCCAACATGGCCGGCAAGGCCACGGCAGCTATATGGTTGATGGTGAATGACACACCGGCACTGGAGGCCATATCCTTAGGGTCGGCTATCTTTTGAAAATAGGTTTTGATGGCAATGGCCATAGCGAAAAACAAATGGTCGACAATATACAGGCTCGCGGCGAACCAAGGATTTTCGACCAGCGCATAGCCGCAAAACACCAGCGTCAAACCGAGGTATTCTAAGGTTAGGGCCTTGCGCTCGCCAATCCGACCGATCCAGGCACCGATTTTACGCGCAAAAAACATATTGAAAAAATAATTTATTAGCAGCAGCAGGGCAATCTGCCCGGCACTGTAACCAAATTTCTCCACCATCAGGAAGCCGGCAAAAACCACAAAGATTTGCCGACGTGCCCCGCTCAAAAAAGTAAGCAGATAAAAGAGCCAATAGCGTTTGCGCAGTACCAAATGTTTATTCTGGGGCGTCTTGGCGGGGAACAAGGGGAATCGCAACGCCATATAGAGCACAAGAATTAACGTTAGTCCGCCAAACAGACCATAAACATAGCGATACGGCAAGGCAAAATAGTCGATGCTCAGCCAGATACCGCCAAAGGCGGCTACAGCGGCCACAGCCTTAACCGACAGGGCCCGACCCATAAATTCGGCGGCCCGTTCCTTGGGCAACCATTGCAGGGTGAGCGATTGATTGAGGGTTTCCAAATAATGGAAGCCAATCGACATCAGCACCGTGGTCAAATAGAGCCCGAGCGTGGACGGAAAAAACCCGGTCAGGAACACACCGATGGCGAGCGTAAATAGAGCCATTACGGCAAAGCGCTGCTCGTGGATATACCAGAGAATGAACACAGCCGTGAAGGCGAGAAAACCAGGCACCTCACGCAGGCTCTGCAAAACGCCAATTTCCTTACCGGTAAATTGGGCCATCTCGATGGTGAAGTTATTGAGTAGGGCCATCCAGGCCGAAAACGCGATAGGCATGGCAAAGGCAATCAATAACAAGAAGTTTTCGCGTTGGTTCTGATCCGAATTCATACCGGGGTCTCGTTACAGCTTGGGCAATCGATTGCCCGGGCGTGGTTAAAGGTTTGCCAATCCATCTCGCGAGCGTCCCAGCTCAACAGCCTGCCAAACAACGGGCGACCAAGGTTGAGGAGGATTTTTATGGTCTCCAACGCCATAATAGAGCCGATGGTACCCACGACCGGCCCTAGTACGCCGGCACTGGCGCAGCTCAGGTGCTCATCTTGGCCTTTGGGATAAAGGCATTCAAAACAGGGGCTGGCCTGGCGGGCAAAGTCAAAACTGCTCACCTGACCGCTGGTACCGATGGCAGCCCCGCTTATCAGGGGGATCTGCTCGCGTTGACAAAAGGCATTAACCAGATAACGACTGGCAAAGTTATCGGTCCCGATAACCACTAGATCGACATTCGCGAGCATTGCGGCGCAATTGACCGCGGTTAGGCGCTCAGCGTAGGCGGTTACTTGAACCTCCGGGTTGAGGCGATGAATATAATCCTCGGCGCTGGTGACCTTGGCGACTCCGAGCTGAGTCGTATCATGGATAATTTGCCGCTGCAGGTTGGTTACCTCAACAAGATCGTCGTCAACCAAGGATAGCTGACCGATACCGGCGGCGGCCAAATATTGAACCACCGGGCTGCCGAGGCCGCCGACGCCGATTACCGCGACATGACTGGCCAATAGGCGGGCCTGTCCGGCGACGTCGACCTCGGGCAAGAGTATGTTGCGGGCATAACGTAACAGCTGGTCATCGCTTAGGCTTATCATAGAGGCTTTACACCACCGTTCGGAATGAACCGACCGCCATAGCGTCGGCTGTTATGGGCGACAAAAACTAAAAAACCCTTTGCAGACTGCTCGGCAAAGGGTTTGCTTAATCAATCTATTGAGCGGGTCAGGACCTGCCTTTACTCGGCAGGGGCCGACGACGCTTTGATCAAAGTCTCAAGTTCGCCGCTTTCGGACATTTCGGTCACTATATCGCACCCGCCAATTAATTCGCCCTTGACCCACAACTGAGGAAAGGTCGGCCAGTTGGCAAACTTCGGCAACTCAGCCCGAATATCGGGATGCTGCAAAATGTCGATATAGGCAAATCGTTCACCGCAAGACATGACAGCTTGCACCGTTTTAGCCGAAAAACCGCACATTGGCTGGTTAGGATTGCCCTTCATATAGAGAAGCACTGCATTGCTACTAATTTGTTCTTTGATGTTTTCTAAGGTGTCGCTCATATAACCTACCAATCTAGTCAGATATCTGCGCCCCATTGTACCGATTTAAGTTCAGACCACCAGCCCTGCCCTAACGGTTATCGACAAATAGGCCTCAGGTCGATTTGGCCACGAAACACTCTCCAGGCCACGCGATTCTGAGGGCAGCCCCGGTGTTGCGGATACTGCCAGCCAGTGTCGCCAAAATCGCAGCAAACCAGCATTGATGCGGCTCAAAAGCCATGATAGCCTATTGGATTACCCGCTCATACTGGAGCCAGCTACCATGTCAGTCCGTCACTTCCTCACCCTAAATGATTTAAGTCAGAGCGAAGCGCTGCAAATCATCGCACGCGCCTCTGAATTGAAACAGATGCATAAGAACCGGACTGTCTATGAGCCTCTTAAGGGCCGGGTGTTGGCGATGATTTTCGAAAAATCGTCAACTCGCACTCGAGTGTCATTTGAAGCCGGCATGAATCAACTGGGCGGCACGGCCATTTTCCTGTCGCCGCGCGACACCCAGTTGGGTCGGGGCGAACCGATTGAAGACAGCGCGCGCGTTCTGTCCGAAATGGTCGATGCGGTCATGGTGCGGACCTTTGAACACTCTAAGATCGCCACCTTTGCGCAATACAGCTCGGTGCCGGTGATCAATGCCCTGACCGACGATTACCATCCCTGTCAGTTGCTCGCCGATATGCAAGCCTATATAGAGGCACGAGGCTCTATTGCGGGCAAAACCGTAACCTGGATTGGCGACGGCAATAATATGTGCAACAGCTACATTAACGCGGCGATGTTGTTTGATTTTAAGCTCAACATAGCATGCCCGGAGGGTTACGAGCCGATGGCGGCCTTGCTTGCCCAAGCCGGTCAGCGCGTCACCCTGTATCGCTCCGCCGGTGAGGCGTGCCGAGGTGCCCACCTGGTTACCACCGATGTTTGGGCCAGCATGGGCCAGGAAGAAGAAACCAAACTCAGACGCCAAGCCTTCGCCGATTATCAGGTGTCCCCTGCCCTGCTCGACACGGCCGATGCCGAGGCGATATTTCTACACTGCCTGCCGGCTCACCGCGGTGAAGAGGTAAGTGAAGATATGCTCGATGACCCGCGCTCTAGGGTGTTTGAACAGGCCGGCAATCGACTGCATGCGCAGAAGGCCTTGCTGGAATTTTTGCTCTTAAACAACGCCTAACGGCGACGCGTTCAACATGGCCAGCTCTTAGCCGAGCGATTGGCCCCTTAGGGGCCAATCGACATCGCGAGCACCGTGCTGACCGCTGACAGAGGTAAACCGGACTGTTCCTGCAGGTCGTTAAAGTATGCCTGCACTCGGTGCAAATCACGTAACCCGGTCGGCTTGGCTGACACCACGCCCTCGTTCACTAAAACCCGAACCACATCGTTGCTCAGCACGAAGGTGTCTTTGCCAAACATTCGCAGCACCCGAGCGCCGCCATCGCCACCGAGAAAAGCGCCGCGCTTCTTGAACAGTAGCCATAAACTGACTATATCGTCACTCGGCCATTGCGCAATAAAGTCTCCGAAGGAGCCGAACTCACGACTGATGTCGCTGACCATCTGGGCATTGATGGGTATGGTTTTCATCTTGCGCCAGTGACGAATCAACGCTGCGTTTAGCATCAGTTGCTCAAAACGGGCGTCATCGATTAATTGACAGGCGCGCGGATCGAAGCCCCAAAAGTGTTCCTCGAAGGCCGGCCAGCGGCTATCAACCACCGAATGGCGCATACCGGCGCGAAACACTCGTTGGCTGATGGCACTCAAATAGCGATCGTCAGTGACGCTACGCAGCTCTGCGGCAGTGCGCAAACGCGGAAATCGAGCGCGAATATGCGCCTCGTTTTGGTAATGGTTGAGTGCTTGGTGCCAGTAATCTTCGAAGGTCATAGCGTCTCTTTCGCCAAATCCAATGAGGCCGAGTTAATGCAGTAGCGCAAACCACTGGGCTCGGGACCGTCATCAAACAGGTGCCCCAGGTGCGCATCGCACTGGGCGCATACTACTTCGGTGCGGACCATGCCATGGCTGATATCGCGTTTCTCGAGCACGGCAGCCTTATCAACTGACGCGTAAAAACTCGGCCAGCCACAGCCTGCGTCAAACTTGGTCTCTGAACTAAAGAGAGGCGTTTTACAACAGATACAGCGGTAGCTGCCGGCACTGGTTTCATCCCAATAAATACCGGTGAACGGTCGTTCGGTGTGGGCCTGCCGGGTTACTCGAAATTGCTCGTCGGTTAGACTTTGCTGCCATTGCTCCGGCGTTTTGATTATTTTGTCGGTCACTGAACATCTCCCATAGGATTTAAATCACCGAGTCTTTATACTCGGGGGGAGACTATCTGGATTGGGCTCAGGTGCCAATTGTTTTCCCTTTCTGGCATCGACCTATCCGGTCGGGAGTCCACTGCAATCGAGGTTCGCTGTGCGGACCGGACAACCGATACACCGATCAACCCTGGCGAAGAGTAATCTATGAAGGAAATTAAAAAATCGGACAAGCTGGCGAATATCTTCTATGAAATTCGTGGCCCAGTTCTCGATGAAGCCTCCCGCATGGAAGACGAGGGCCAGCGCATTCTTAAGTTGAATATCGGCAACCCGAAGCCGTTTGGCTTTGATGCGCCCGATGAGATCATTCAGGATGTGATCAAAAATCTGCCGCATTCTGAGGGTTACTCTGAGTCAAAGGGCATCTATTCGGCCCGTAAAGCCGTTATGCAATATTATCAGCAACAGCGGGTTCACAATGTTGAGGTCGATGACGTCTATTTGGGTAACGGTGCCAGTGAATTGATTCACCTAGCCTGTACCGCGATCGTTAACACCGGCGATGAGGTGCTCGTACCAGCACCCGATTACCCGCTCTGGACCGGCGCTGTGACCCTAGGCGGCGGCAAGGCGGTGCACTATCGCTGTGACGAACAGGCCGACTGGTTTCCCGATATAGAGGATATCAAAGCCAAGATTAACAGCCGCACCCGGGCTATCGTGGTGATCAACCCGAACAACCCAACCGGAGCGGTCTACTCCAAGGCCCTATTACTTGAGATCGTTGAACTGGCTCGCCAACACGACCTGATCATTCTGGCCGACGAAATCTATGACAAGATTCTCTATGATGGCGCCGTGCACCATTGCCTCGCCGCGCTCTCGCATGATGTCCTGACGCTGACCTTCAATGGCCTGTCAAAGGCCTATCGTTTGTGTGGTTGGCGCTCCGGCTGGATGCTGATCTCCGGACCCAAACACATGGCCAAGGATCTTATCCAAGGCTTCAATATGCTTTCCAGCATGCGTTTATGCCCTAATGTTCCGGCGCAATACGCCATCCAGACCTCACTCGGGGGTTATCAAACAATCAACGACTTGACCGCGCCCGGTGGCCGAATGTATGAACAGCGCAATCAATCGGTTGCTGCGATCAATGCCATTCCTGGCTTATCGGTGGTCAACCCTAAGGGCGCGCTCTATCTCTTTGTGAAAATGGACAAACGCAAATTTGGTTTGTCCAATGACGAACAGATGGCCTTAGATCTGTTACGCCAGGAAAAAATTCTGGTGGTGCACGGGCGCGGTTTTAACTATCCCGATGTCGATCACTTCCGTATGGTATTTTTGCCGCCGAAAGACGTATTGATGGAAGCGACCGAACGTATGGCGCGTTTTTTCAGTGCCTATCGCCAAGACTGAGCCCTGCTTAATTTGCCTGTTAGCACAGGTCTCAATGATCTGACCTAAACAGTGCCGTGCACACGGCAGCAAGACTGGAAGGCCAGGGCACTTCGCTGCAAAGGCGGGGCTCAAATGAAGTCGTTAAAGCCCAAGCAGACGAGCCAATCCCGCAACTGCGGCGGTGCCTGGGCAATGGGTACCGAGGCCAGCTCGCGCCGAGTCGGATACGCCTTACGTAAGCGATCAAACATCTGCCCATCAAGGTGATCGTTCACGACAGAACAGGCCATGGTCACGCTATCGCGTGCCGGGTCATATACCGCCAAAACCAATGCGCTGGCCCACTGCCGGATATCCTCATGATAGTAGAGATCGGCATTTAGGGGCGCCACCGGCGGTCTGGGCACCTCGTCGGACAGACTCAAACCGGCCCACTGGGCTAGCTGATGGGCGATCATCGCGGTCCCATTTGCCCGCCCCTCCAGGCTGTAACCGGCTACGTGCGGCGATGCAAGGGCGACCTCAGAAAGCAGGCTTTGCGCCACTTGGGGTTCGTTCGGCCAGACATCGAGGACAGCGTTGAGCTGACCCGCAGACAACCGCTCCAATAAGGCGTCTTCGACTACTACGGGCCCGCGTCCGGCATTGATCAGCCAAGCACCCGGCCGCATCTGAGCCAACAGGGCTTGGTCGAACAGCTGGTGTGTCGGATTCGGGCCCGAGCGGGTATGGGGGGTATGCAGACAAACAATATCGCACGCCGCGAGCAGTTCGGGCAATTCCAGATGGTCAGGCAGCAGGCCCTGTTGGTGCTTGGCCGGGTCGCAGACCCGCACCGAAACACCCAGTTGGCGCAAACGGTCGACCACCACGCTGCCGACATTGCCAACACCCACCACACCGATGGTGTGTTGCCACCAGCAGAGCTCACGGTCCAGATGCAAACGAGACAATATGCTCAGCAACCAATCGGCAACCGATTGAGCGTTACAGCCTGGAGCAAAGGCAAAGGGGATCTGGTGTTGGTGCAGATAGTCGAGATCGATATGGTCGGTGCCGATGGTGGCACTGCCGACAAAACGGATGGGGGTATTCTGGAGCAGGGCTTGGTTGACCTGGGTGACCGAGCGCACTAACAGTACGTCGGCCCCGAGCAGGTCGGCCGAACCTAGCGTTCGGCCTGCTTGACGGACAATGGTTTGCACCCTACCCGCCAGCCAGGCCTCGACATTGGGCATATTTTCATCTGCCACAATACGCAAGGTCGGCATAGTTTAGCTCTTTGGCGCGTCGGCTTCGATGGCAACATTGCCAATGTTATCACCGTCAAAGTCATCTTCGTCATCCGGATCATTGAAGTCGACATCGACGGTAATTTCCGGGCCCGCCTCAGTCTGATCAACATTCACCGCAGTTACTTCACCAACCGGCTTGTGACTGTCGTCGTCTTCATCGTCTAGGTCTTCAACCTTGGTCTGCACCGGCGTGACACTTGGCGAATCTTCTTCAAGCGCGCTGTCGACGTTGCTATCTACCTCAACGGCGGCGTCAACAATCTCATCCGTGCGCAGATGTTCTGGCAGCATTTCGACATCGATTTTAGCCTTGACGTACTCTTCGATGGCTGGAATCAGAAACGAATCGTCTTCACAGGCAAAGCTGATCGATACGCCCTTCTTACCGGCACGACCGGTGCGGCCAATGCGGTGTACGTAGTCTTCGGCATCTTCCGGCAGAGTGTAGTTAATCACGTGCGACACGCCATCGATATGAATGCCACGACCAGCAACATCGGTTGCGACCAGGACTTCGAACTTACCTTCTTTAAAGCCGTCCAGGGTGCGTATCCGCTTATTCTGCGGGACATCACCGGACAATACTTCACACTCGATACCGTCTTTCTTAAGATTTTCAGACAGATCGCGCACTATATCTTTGCGATTGGCGAAGACCAACACTCGGTCGGCTTCCGGGCGGCGTAAAATGCGCCGTAACACCTGGTATTTCTCATCGGCGGAAATAATATAGACATGCTGCTCTACATCATCAGAGGTCTTGGTTAAGGGTTCAACTTCAACCTGCACCGGCTCATTAGTCCAACGTTCAGCCAGGTTCAAAATATCCTGGGAGAAGGTGGCCGAAAACATCAGCGTCTGACGATTCTCAGTGCGCGGTGTGGCCCGAACAATGGTCTTAATATCGGGGATAAAACCCATGTCCAACATACGGTCGGCTTCATCGATCACCAGCAACTCGATCTGATCTAAGAACACCAGCTTTCGGTTCATGAAATCGATCAACCGACCGGGCGTGGCTACCATGATATCGACACGCTGTTCAGCCAACTGCTTCTGCTGCTTCTCGAAATCCATTCCACCGACCACAGCAACAACTTTCAGTCGGCTGTATTTGGTCAGCTGCTGGGCGTCTTCTGCTATTTGCAGGGCCAGCTCGCGGGTTGGCGCTAAAATCAAGGCACGGGGCTCACCCAGATATTGCTCTTCCAGACGGTGCTCCAATAAGTCAGTAATGGCCGTGATCAGGAAGGCGGCGGTCTTGCCCGTTCCCGTCTGGGCTTTACCGATGCAATCAAAACCGGCCAAAGCGTAAGGCAGGGTCATGGCTTGGATTGGACTACAGTATTGGTAACCCACTTCTTGGATTGCCCGCATCAGGGCGATGGGTAAAAAGAGGTCATGAAATCTTACTTTTCCGGCAGCTTCTTCAACTTTAAATTGAGCAATGTGCCATCTTGGACGACGGTAACGTTTATTTTGGTTTGTCACAGAATCACATATTCTCTATTACGGGTTAAGGCACGCGGCCTCCAAACCCTGGTTTCATTATGTAACCAGACACGTCTGGTACTTTTCTGGGGCTCTGGCTTAAAGAACTTCAGAGCAATGGTCGGCTGCCGGATGTCGGTTTGATTCGGACACCTCGGCTGCCGAGCCATGATCAGGGGATTGTAGCTCATTTTTTAACGTATCACGACAGCAGATTTTGGCCGACCACAAACACTCCTAATGAGTGTCCGCTTGAGCACCGGGGCGGCACGCCAACTATAATCCCGAGCCGGTGCATGACTATCGCCACACATCATCCCAACGAGCGATCGCATACCGTCCAATGGCGCTTATTGCTTAGCTTTCGGACGGTTTAACCAGTCGACTCAACAGGGCTGAGGTATCACAGCGATTCTGGCCATCAGCCTGCAGCTCTTGGTAAAAGCCCTGAACCTGAGCGGCCACGGGTAAGGCCAAACCTTTACTACCAGCCTCATCGAGACAGTACCCTAAGTCCTTGACCATCCAATCAATGGCAAAGCCAAAATCATACTCGCCGCGCGCCATCGTTAGGGCCCGATTTTCCAGCTGCCAACTTTGCGCGGCACCACCGGCCAAGACCTTTTGCACCGTGCCGATATCGAGGCCGGATGCTAGGGCCAAGGCCAGACCTTCGGACAGACCTTGCAGAATCCCGGCGATGCAGAGCTGATTGACCATCTTGCACAGCTGTCCGCTCCCGGCCGGACCGAGTAACTGCCAACCCTTACCGTAGGTGCCAAAGATCGGAAGCGCAGCCACAAAAGCACTCTCTGTGCCACCGGCCATAATCGACAGCTGGCCATTGACGGCACCGGCTTGCCCCCCGGACACGGGCGCATCTAGGAACTGGCCACCCAGTTCGGCCACCGCCTGACTCAATTCGCGCGCCAAATCCGCCGAGGTGGTGGTGTGGTCGATAACCAGGGTCCCCGGCTGGATAACCGCTAAGATTCCCTCTTCACCATAGAAAACAGACCGGACATCCTCATCATTGCCAACGCATACCAGCACAATGTCGGCGCCTGCGGCGGCCAAACCGGGTGTGCTCTGGCGCTCGCCACGATAGGTCTGCTGCCAGAGTTCGGCTTTGGCAGGGCTGCGGTTATAAACCGTTACCGAAAATTCAGCCTTAGACAGGTGACCGGCCATGGGAAAGCCCATAACGCCCAGGCCAATAAAGGCGATTTTTGTGTGCTTTGGCATATTGTTTATTCCTCGATTCGACCCATACAAGATACATCAGCCTAGGGTCGTTGTAAGCCGTCGGATAGTTTTAAGACCCGCATTATTTTGCCAATCGATCTAATTGGCTAAGTGTTTTGGTTTTATTGCTCAATCAACCCGAACCACCGCATGTCCTCGGCGGTTTGGGGCCAGGCACGGATAATGCTTAGACTGATAAGTGGCAGTCAACTGCTAGGCATAACCAAAATGGAGATCAAAATGAAAGACAGGTTAAACGAGGAAAATATCAAAGCCCAATTCGATAAAGTCAAACACAAGGCGGAGGCCATGATGGACAATCCGGAGCAACTCAAAAAAGTCGCCGAAAGCGCATGGGAAAAAACCTTAGGCCTCAAAAGGCCCTTAGAGGAGGTTTGGGAACAGTTAAAGCTGATGATTAGCCTGGTAAAAGAATGGCTCGCCGGCAACTACAAAGAGGTACCGACCGCCAGCATCGTCGCAATTATTGCAGGCTTAATTTACTTGCTGTCGCCAATCGACCTTATTCCAGACTTCATCCCAGTGCTGGGCTATCTGGACGATATCTTTGTGCTTGGTGTGGTCTTTACCCAGGTCGCCAAAGATCTCCAGGCCTTTGCTCGCTGGCAGGCCACCGAGTCGGAATCGGCACAAAACACGCCGACCGACAGCCCGATCGAGCCCCCCGCTGACGCCCAACCGGATGCCAGCGAAGCGTCCGACATTAAGCCGGACCCCATGCCAGACGAAGCCAAGGACCGTTAAGGGCATGCCCAGGAGGTCGGAGTCGTTCGGGCTTTGGCTTCCAAAGGCCAATTAAAAACAGTCTTTGTACCCGATTTCGCAAAGTCATGACTCATTAATGAAAGCCCCGACGAGTTTATTTGCTAAGATGCCTCTCCCTCTATGGTTGGCGCCAAGCCAATAGGCCTATGAACCTGGATATTATCGATGAAAACCATCAGCCCATAGGCAAGGCGAATGAACCGCTCGGGGTTCGGATAAAACGCGAATGGCTCACCCTGACGATACTGGGCGCGCCGATCCTAATTGGCCAGTTAGCGCAGATCAGCAACGGCGTGGTCGATACCATCATGGCGGGACATGCCAGTGCCGATGACCTGACCGGCGTGGCCATTGGCAACAGCCTGTGGCTGCCGATCATGCTCTTCATGATCGGTTTACTAAATGCCACTCAGCCGATTATTTCAGGCTATCGGGGCGCCAACCAACCCCATAAAATCATGCCGGTGACCTGGAACGCGGCCTATATTTCGCTCGGCGCGGCCCTGATTGCCATACTACTACTGACCAATGTCGAGCCGGTGCTGGCGCTGATCCAGATGGGCGATAACTCAGCCCGGATCACCACCGGCTATTTAAAGGCCTTCGCCCTTGGCATTCCGGCCATCTTGCTGTTGCTGTCGCTGCGCGGCTTGACCGATGGCCTTGGACACACCAAAATATTCATGGCGTTTTCGATCCTAACCGTGTTGATAAACGCGCCACTGAATTATGTGCTTATTTACGGCAAACTGGGCATGCCGGCCCTGGGCGGCATCGGGTGCGGGTGGGCGACGGCCATCGCCCAGTGGGCCAGCCTGTTGCTGCTGCTAGCGTATCTTAACGTCGCGCCGGCCTTTGAGAATTTTCACCTCTGGCAAGCCCGAATGGCACCAAGCCTGGCCATTATCCGACAAATACTCGGCCTAGGCATACCGATCGGCTTCACGATATTTGTCGAAGCCACCATGTTTTCGTTGGTTGCACTATTGCTGGCCCCCCTGGGCACGGATGTCGTAGCAGGCCATCAAATTGCGCTCAATGTCGTGAGCATCTTTTTTATGGTGCCGATGAGTATCGGACTGGCAATCACCCTACGCATTTCTTTTTTGATCGGTGCCGAACAGCCCAAGACCGCTCGTTTGGTCGCGCGCAGTACAATCATCATGGTTACGGCAATTTCTTTTTGCTTTGCGGCCCTGATGTACAGCTTCGCCAGGCCGATCGCGAGCCTTTACAGCACGGAGGTCGACGTGCTGTTGATGGCCGAACTGTTGCTAGGCTATGGCGCAATGTTCCAGATCGCCGATGTCTTACAGGTGGTATGCATCAGTGGCTTGCGCGGCTATAAGGACACCCGTATCCCGATGTACATTATGCTGTCATCGTTTTGGGGTATCGGTATCCCCTTGGGCTATATTTTGGCATTTCGCGATTGGCTGGTACCCGCTATGGGCGCGCCTGGCTTTTGGATAGGGCTAATAGCGGGGCTATCTCATGCGGCGTTTTGGTTATTGATCCGACTTTTCTTGATCAGCCGTCACCCGCCAACCCCTATTACCGACCGGCTCAAGGCCTAGACTGGAGACTTGTCTGCTCGGCTGACTGGCGGCGCCTAAGGGCGTTCGCCCTTCTCAATCCAAAACCGATAGTCATCGTCCTGATTGAGCGAGGCAATTAGGCGATGTGGCAGGAATTCACAAAATTGCGGTACATCCCGCAAGGTGGCTGGGTCGGTGGCCAATAAAGCCACCACCTCCCCTACCTGCATCTTGCGCAGCTGCCGATGCAGCATCATCACCGGCTCGGGGCAACGTAAACCGCGGGTGTCGAGTTCACAATCGGCATGCTGTTCGGTCATCCGTTTTGATTCCTTAGATCCAACATAACGGTAATTTCCTCTCGGTCATGATACAGCTGGCGCGCTTTAAAAACCGCTTTAGGGTGATTTTCGGCGATCAGGCTGTCGAGCTGAGCCTTAATTTCCTGCCACTCATGAAAGCGTTTTTTCATCGGTAATTTAAGATTAAAGATGGCATATTTGGCATGCCGTCCATCCAACCAATCGTACATCAGCCGAGCCACTCGGGCCGGCTTTTCGACCATATCACAGACCAACCAGTCGACCATCTTAAACGGCTTCCACGTAAAGCCGTCGGCCAGCACATGCTCAACCAGGCCTGAGGCCATTAGGGTTTTGTCCATCGAGCCGTTATCGACGGCGTAGACATAGAGCTCCTGCTTAACCAATTGCCAGGTCCAGCCGCCCGGCGCAGCGCCCAGATCGACCCCGGTACGGCAATCAGCCAAGAGCGCTCGCCATTCCGGGCCGAGAAAGGCCGCAAAGGCCTCCTCAAGCTTGAGGGTGCTGCGACTCGGAGCGGCACTGGGGAATCTGAGTCGGGCGATGCCCATGGGCCAGGGTGCGCGCAAACGCGGCTCATCGAGACCAACCAGGACCTGGGCGGAATCTTTAAAGAATAGCCGTAGTGTCGGCAAGCTCGGGTCTTCTTTTTTGCTCAACAGCCCCTGGTTGCGCAAGGCCTGTCGAACCGGGTGGACAAACTTGCCGGCAAAGCGGGAGGTCGAGTGAAAATCGTCACCCTCAGCGTATTCACACGATACATTGCCAAACAGGCGCACACCCGTCTCGCTGACCAGACTGGTGACCGCTTGCTGAATCGGCCCCAAGCGATCGCTCGGATCCAGATCCTCTAAACGATGATGGATGGGCCAGGCTTCACGACAAAAGACCGACTTCTGCCAGAGCGGGTAAACCTCTGCGGCGTTTTCAGTTTCGAAGATTACAAAGCCGGAATTAATCAGCAGATTAGACCAGCCGAAATAACCCTTTTCGCCGGCCATGTAGGTGATTTCCGCCAGACATTCTTTTTCGAAACCCGGTCGGCAATAAAGCAGTAATGCAGTCATGATCAAGTTCGCTCCAAAAGATAGTTGGCAAATACCAGGGCCCGTTTTTCAGACCACAGCTCGCTATTAAGTTTCCACCGTACAAAACCGACGTGGCCACCACTGGTCGGAATTTCCATAAACAACTGACTCGACCGGACACCTAAATGACAGTCAAAACAGTTGCGGCCTAAAAAGGGATCATCGGCCGCATTGATGATCAGGGTCGGCCGCCGTAGGTCGGGCAAGGCGTTGCGACTGGAGCACTGCGCCCAATAATCCTGCGCGCCGGTGAAACCATGCAAGGGGCCGGTATAACGGTCGTCAAAATCACGGAAGTTTTTAATGTCGGCAAAATTGGCACTGGATATTTGTTCGGGGAAGCGTTCCGCCTTGGCACTGATTTTGACCTTGAGATCGCGCAGGAATCGTTGCATGTAGAGGCGTTGCGCCGGTTGCGCCAGTCGCCCGGCGCAGCTGGCCAAATCAAGCGGCACGCTGAAACCGACACCCCCGATCACCTCATCCGGCAGATCCGGCTCAGCAAGAGCCAGTACCGTCTGGTTACCACCCATACTAAAGCCGGTTAAAAATATTTTCTCAGCCTGTTGATGATTCAGCAGTTCCATCATAACAGCCTTTAGATCATCGATGGCGCCGCTGTGATAGAAGCGCGGTAACCGGTTCGGCTCGCCGCCACAACCGCGGAAATTCCAGGCCAGCACCTGCCAGCCCGCGGCGTGAAAGGCGCGTGCCATGCCCTGCATATAGGGCCGACGACTGGACCCTTCCAAACCATGACTGAGAATGACCCAAGGGGCCGACGAGGCCGGTTGCCGGAGCATATCTAACAAGAGAAAATCGCCATCGGCCAATTCCAAGCGACTGCGCTCAAAAGGCACCGTTACCTGACGCAAGAGGGTTGGCAGGATAGATTGAACATGTCCATTGGACAACCCAAAGCTGGGTGAATAGGAGGGGAAGTCGTATAACGCCTGTGTCATTGCTGCGAGCCCAAACCTGATAAAACGGCGGGCATAATAACGGTTTGGGTCGGAAAATACAGGTCAAAGCTGATATTTAACTGCACCGGCAGCCATTCTTAGGCCGAGGATTTAAGCAGACCATAGCCAATTAAGACAAAAACCATCAACACTAGGGTGCCCATCCGCACCTGCTGGCACCTTCTACAGGGTTTTCGGGCCATTAGTGGGAAGCCTTCTTAGGCATATAGCGCACACTCAGTGCGTCAAAGAAACTTTCTTTCAATTGCGATATTTCTTTTTTTACGTCATCAAGCAGATGGATTTCTTCACCACTAAGCTGTTGCTTTTCGGCGTAGATTTGACGCCGAAGCATGACTATTTTCGCCCCATAGATGCGTAATGACCGTTCGAGCCGTTTCTCACCGAGCAATAACAGCGTGCTTTCGGCTTCGGTTAAGGCATGAAACACCGACGCCAATTCGTCACCAACGCGGGCCAGCTCATCACGGCGCGGCTTCGGCCAATGTTGACCGTAGCGCGTAAATTCGGTCGCTAGGGCCAAATACTGTTGATAGACGTAGTGCACCCGACCAACATTGCCGGCCACTAATTCGAACAGTTCTCGACGCCGACGGATTTCGGCTTCAGCACGACTGTCCAAAGACTGATGACGGCGCAAATAATAAAGAAAGGCCAGGCCACTGAGCAACATGCCCGCCGCAATCTTCACACCCGCATCGATTATTTCTAGGGTGACCATACTGTACTCCTTCGGATTTTTGACGCTTTAGGTCGATTCAGAGACTATCAGCAATAATGATGCCTGATTCGGCAATAATGATGCCTAATTAGGCGAAAGCCAAATTAAAGCTTTACGGCGCGCCTGCTAAAGCCGGCCTTAAAGCCAGCCGAAGAAAAATGCATCAGACCCACCTGGTGACAGAATAACCAGCACGGAGTGCTTTGTGTGCAAATGGCGCCAAAACCGGATCTAATTTATCTAAATCGGGAAAAACCTAAAAAAAACAATCCCTTAGCTATTGACTCCTACTGCGCTGACATTAGAATACGTCCCCGTTGTTCCTCGATAGCTCAGTTGGTAGAGCAGTAGACTGTTAATCTATTGGTCGCTGGTTCGAGTCCAGCTCGAGGAGCCAACCTAATTTTGTCATCGCGTCCAACAACGTGATTATACCGACTTTTCCTCGATAGCTCAGTTGGTAGAGCAGTAGACTGTTAATCTATTGGTCGCTGGTTCGAGTCCAGCTCGAGGAGCCATATAGTAAGGCGTACCCTAGGGTACGCCTTTTTTTTTGCCGTCAGAACGCCGAGCTCACCCGTGTCGGGCCAGCCCGTCGATCCTCAGAGGGGCCGATATGTTTGGATTAGGGCGCAACAGCTGGTTATTGGTATTGGTTCAACCGTTCGCGCTGGCCATCTCATCGGCCATTGTTCTCAGCAGTGGTTTTGTCGGCAAGGCTCTCGCGCCATCGCCGCAATGGGCGACTCTGCCGATCAGCCTAATGGTTGTCGGTCTCACCATCGGCGCTATACCGGCGGCATTGTTGATGCAGCGCTTTGGCCGTAAGCCGGTTTTTCTCGCGGCGATGTTACTCTCCAGCCTGTGCTCTGTACTGGCAGCTTGGGCCATCAGCCACAGTCAGTTTGCGGTGTTCTTGCTGGCCATCACCGGCATTGGCTCGACACTCGCGGTGGTCCAGCAGTTCCGTTTCGCCGCCATCGAAGGCGCCAGCCACCCCAGCCTGGCTGGCCGCGCGGTATCGATTCTGATGCTCGGTAGCGTGTTTGCCGCGCTGATCGGCACTGAGACCGTCACCCTGGGCCAGACACTATTGCCCGCCGACTATGCCGGCTCCTATGCCCTGTTGTCCGTCTCGACCCTGATTGCCTTTGCCCTCTTACTCTTTTTTAAGGCGGATCCAAAAATTGCCCCAGCGCAATCCAGCGCAACCGAAGGGCCAATCCGTAACATCCTCAACCGGCCAACCCTGATGATCGCAATTTCGGCCGCGTGCGTTGGCTACAGCGTCATGGCCTTTGTCATGACCGCGACCCCATTGGCCATGCACGAGGTGCACCTGCACAGCTTAGCAAGCACCAAGTGGGTGATCCAGAGCCATATAATGGCCATGTATCTGCCATCGCTGATCACCGGTGAACTGATTCGCCGCTTTGGCAGCCTTAAGATTATCTATGCCGGGCTGTTAGCCTTTCTCTTGACCACCGTGGTCGCCTTTGCCGGCGCCGATGTCCTGCACTATTGGTGGGCTCTCGTGCTCCTGGGTTTGGGCTGGAACTTCCTGTTTATCGGCGGCACCACCCTGCTAGCGCAGAGTTATCTGGCGCATGAGAAATTCAAGATCCAGGCGATCAATGATTTTTCAATCTTTGTGTTGCAAGCAACCGCTTCGCTTGCTGCCGGAGCCATCCTGTTCGCTCAGGGCTGGAGCGCGATCATCATCATCGCTCTGGTCCCGACGGTTCTGATGATGCTGGCTCTCGGCGTTTATCTAGTGCGCAGAAAATATCACCCAGCGCTTGACTAAGCGCCTTGTCAGAGCAATGCAGAGACCGCTATAGATACCGTCAGACTGGCGCTTATATGGGCCGTTCAGACGAACGCGGGGCAAAAAAAAACCCCGCAAGCGGGGTTTCTTTCAGTTGGGTGCAGCCGAACAGACCTACACCCGGCGCAACTTAAGCAAACGCCTTAGGCTGTGACACTAGATGATCTCAAGCAGTTCAACTTCGAAGATCAGGGTAGAACCCGGTGGAATCTGCGGGCTCGCCTGTGAATCGCCGTAGGCCAAGGCCGCTGGGATGAAGAGTCGATACTTTTCGCCCTTCGCCATCAATTGAACGCCTTCGGTCCAACCGGTAATTACTTGATTGAGTGGGAACTCGACCGGCTCACCGCGCTCAACCGAGCTATCAAAGACGGTGCCATTAATCAGCGTGCCGTGATAATGAACGCGTACGGTGTTTTCCGCCGTCGGCCGCTCTTCGCTATCATTGGCTTCGATTATTTCGTATTGCAGACCAGACTCGGTGGTCATAACCCCATCACGCTGACCGTTTTCAGCTAAAAAGGCTTCGCCTTCAGCGCGGGCAGCACTTGACAAGGCTTCCGATTCAGCGGCCTTGCTGGCCATCTGCTTTTGTTGCAAGGCGCTGATTGCGGCCTGAACCGCTTCTTCAGTCACGGCCATGTCGGCTGCCGTCATAGCGTCAGAGACACCGCGCATCAGCGCTTCAGCACTCAGTTCAATGCCTGCGGTTTGCTGCTTCAGGTTGGCCGCAAAACCAAAGCCGATGCCGTAAGAGGCTATCTGTTCATCGCTATCCAAGCTAACGACTTCAGCGTCGACTGCCTGCGCACAACCGGCAATAGCAAGAGACAGGCCAGCGACATAGGCCAGACTTTTTAGTTTATTCAATTTCATGCGATATCCTTTAATCAATCACTCATCTATAACGACTGGACCAGGCCCAAAATATCCGGAACCTAAAATTCGCGAGTAGTCTACCGTCAGTCCGATCTCGGCTCCAGAGCTTTTACCGGACCCTGACGCTCAGTCGAACGCCAAGGCGTCGATCCGATCCAGATCATTGACCACCTGCCATTGCCCGCCGCCCTGCTCTACCTTAGCTTGCCAATCGGTGAGTCGGCTGAGGTATTCAGAGGGGTCTATATTATCTTCGCGCAGCTTGGTGACATTGAGAGCGAAAACCTGAAAGCCGTCAAGCTCATAACTGAAATTTCGGTTATAGCCTTCGGGCAACTCTTCACGCAAATCGGAATAGATCAGGATGGACTTCTGCCCAGCATTGGTTTCATTTAAAAACTCCACCGCCTGCAGCAAACCCCCGGAGATATCGGTGTATTGAGCGCTTTCCACCGAACCGATAAAGAGATTGATCACCTTGGCGAACTCCCGCTTCTGGGCATTCATCTGACTCGGTCGGCCGTCAAAGGTGACCTTGGCAATAATATCCTTTTCGCTGAAGCTGCCGCTGTCGATACGGGCCACGGCGAAGGAATCGCCGGCGCCGAGCGAACCGAGGTAGTAGTTGATGACCCGCTGAGCCTTTTCTAACTCCTCGGTATAGGTGCCAGAGGTGTCCAGTAAGAGATAGACGCCTCGGTAAGGGTTCTGCGTTTGCCGCATGCAACCGGCCAACATCACCAGTACCAAGAGGGTGACCAGAGTCATTCTCATAGCAGCTCCTCGACCAGCGCCGTTTTTGCCGTCGCCGCAGGGCGATGGCTGATCTTGTGTTCTAACCAGAGCGGGATGCTGACGGCTATGTCGTACAGGGCGAGCAGGATGTCGCACAGGTAGCGAATCATGGTGGCAGTCAGACGCATCAAGATAATCAACAGATGCAAGACTTGAATCACCAAGTTGGCGAGTAAAATACGGCCACTTTCGACGAAGGATTCGAAGGGAATGGCGACAAAAATAAGCACCCAAGGCAGCAAAAAGCCTAGCAACATCTGCGCAGCTTGCGGAATCAGAGTGCTGATGGTGCCGGTCCCGACCAGATCAACAGCCTCGCCGCCGACCAACAGACCGCGCAACGCGGCGGTGTCATTGGCAATCTGATCACGCATAAAAGCCAGACCCGACTCGATCGAGGCAAACACCAGAATAAAACCCAAGAAGGTCCAGAGCAGGATCCGCCGCTTGCGTTCATCTAGGGTGCCAAAGGCCGGGAACATGCGAGTAATGTGCAGCACTTCCATCAGGAGCATGCCGATGGCCACCTCGACTAGTACGATCATCAGGGCGGAGACCTCCGCAACGGTAAAGGTTCCGATGCGCGAACTGGCGCCGACCATTTCGGACATGGGCAGCGAAATAAGGTGAAAATTGAGAAAGGCGCCACCGACAAAAATGGCCATCCAGAACAACGCAACGGCAAATTCTCGTAACGAGGACACCCTGAGCATGCGCTCTGCTTTATCAGATCCAGCGTAGATCTCCCGATATTGGTTCATATTCTTATCAATTTCTTCCGCCTGGAGGATCAGATTGCGCATTGATCCGCCGACCCGTTCGATAACATTATTCAACCTGCGCCACTGCGGCATCATGCCATGCAACAGCCGGTGTCGGGCTGAAACGCTGCCACGATAGGTATCAAGGGTTTTCTTCTGTTGCTCGGCTATGCTGGTATAGAGGTCATCTAGGACCTTAACAATGACCGGGTTACCTTTTTGGGCTTCCTTTAAGTTTACGATGGCGGTAATGGCCTCGACCCAGTCCGGTGACGGTGGCGCGGTTTCGGCCGACTGGTGATAATCCTCTTCCAGCCGGGTAACCAAACTGGACATATTCTTCTGCAATTCCGGATATTGGCCCAAATCGTTGGCCACGATCTCATTGACACGATGGAAATCACGGTTTAGCTTGCGTTCAAGCTGACCTTTTCCCATTTCGAGCAACACCTCGCGATTGCGCATCTGCAGCAGCTGGATCAATCGCGCCAAGGCTTTGGCTTGCAGGCGCAGTAAACCCGCTGCCAACCGAGATATCCGAGTCAAGGCCCGATGCACCGGGGTCCGCGCGAAATAGAGCAGGCTAATCGCTAGGACCAACAGAACAAATCCTGATAAGAGCGGCTGATCTGGGAAGATGATCGTCCAATTCATGGTATTTCTCCAAAAGGTGTTCACTTCAGGCACTATACAACCTATAAATTGACTAGGTCTTGGCCGGGATAGGCAAACCGGTCTCGCCTCACAGGGCAACACTATTACAGTCTCATCGTACCAATACTGTTATGGAGTTCAAATAATAGCCATAAAGACGCGCAAATAAACAACCATCAGGGTGTAAACTGCCGAAACGACTCCGTTAACGAGGTCGAAAAGCATGACCAGCAGCGTCATCCGGTGCCACGGAATGGACCCAACAGCGCGCCTTGGTATTTTTGCAGCCAAAGTTAGAATAGGCAGGACCAGTGCACAATAAGCGTATGAGTAGAAGATATCTGACAACCCTAACGGTCCTAATGGCCTCCATTGGGGTCCTGCTCGGTTGCGCGCAACCGGCGGGCAGCGACACCAGCGGGACAACCGATGGTACCGCCGATGCGACCATTTACCGTCAAATTGCCGGGACCAGCGCGCTTGGCCGGGCCGGCAGTTGGTCGAGCAATTGTCTCGGCTCTGATTTGGCATCTGAGTGCGCCCGAGCGGACTCCGAGGGCAACTATCTGCTCTCGACGCCCGCAGAGCAGAGTCAGCTGATGTGGAGTGATATTCCCGAGTCTGACGGCACCACCGTGCGCCTGTACAGTCGTTATCGCCATCAGGATGGCCTGACCTCGGCGCTGATAAATATCAATCCCAGCACCCATGCGGTCTTGGATATCTGGTCCAACAGTCAGCAGGGCCAATCGCTGGAATTATGCGCCGAAGAGGCCACCTGCATTGACGCACTCCTGGCCGGCTTCAGCGCGGCGGTTGAACAGACCATCGTCGCTCAGCTCGATGAGCTGCTCGGCGAGGCATGGCCAGACGGCCGCGACCCCTTCGACGACGTTTATCTCGCCGATCCAGACCTGGATGAACTCGATCTAATGCACGACACCCTGGGCTTTGTGGTCAGCAGCAGCGACCTGAGCGTCATCGATAACGCAGGCGAGATTCTGACCCAGGTCAGTCTGGGGCGATTACTCCAGGCAGTCGAACTAGCCGACCTGACGCTAACCTCGGCGCAAATTAGCGCCGCGCAGGCCCTACCGATCCCAGACCCAGAAATAATTGTCATTAGCCTACGAATGTCGGTTTCACCGACCCTGGCCACCGAGGCTCCGGTGGACGTTCTGGTTAGCGATCGCGGCAGCAGTAGTGTGGCCGGCGGTGAACTGACCTTCAGCCATGATCTGACCTTGGCCAATGGCGCCAGCCTATCGTTCAGCGGTGCCGATGTCGTAACAACAATCACCGCCGGCGGTGACCATAATTGGGTGGTGACGGCGACCGATATCAACGACTTCAGCATAACCCAAGGCTATGTCATCTCGGTGCTCAACGGCAGCGATGGCGTGGCCACTTTCGGCGGCGCAGGCAGCTGCCTAACGCCATTGACGGGCCTTAACGCCAATGCCTTAAACCAGTGTCATGAAGTACAGAATGGCACTGCGTTGGGCAGTTGCGATCAACTCGACTCCGGGTCCGTTAGCCTGAGCGACTCGCCGGCACCCTGTGCGCGGGAGGTACAAAACGAGGGCGCCCTGTTCGGCGTGTGCACTTGGGTCGATAGCGAGTTGCGCGTCTTTCACTATGAAAACCCGCTGCGTCTGAACCTTGTTGAGCTGTTCAGCGAACGCCAGAGTCGCATCGCGACTGAATGTATCAGCGATGTGGGCAACCTCTGGTCGATAAGCCCCTAAAGCTAGGGACAAAGGCTTGCAGTGGCCTAACGAGGGCATGTTAAAACCAAAAAAAACCCGCAAATGCGGGTTTTTTGCACTGCTGGACTCGCCCTAGAAGTGCACTGCGGCGCCGACAAAGAAACCGGCGATGGTCACGTTCGACTGGAAATCGGAGGTGTCGAGCCAACCAACCGTTTCGCCAATGGTCATATTGAAGCTCCGATAACCGGCTTCGACACCGACCTTGGCCAACATATTGGTTGGCAGGGGCGCAAACCAGGTGCCCTTGATGTTCCAGTCGGATATATCGGCATCGCCTAGTGGCAAGGTACTCAACTCACCACCGATCTTAACGCCCAGGCCCGGAATGGTCGCGGCCGCACTGATATAGCCCAGCGGAATAATGGTCGCAGACGGGAATAGAACTTCTTTGGTATCTTGCGTGCCAGCGATCACACCCGACGCGGAGAAGCCGCCCGTCAAAGCCCGAAAATTAACACCGAAATCGATGTCGAGCAGCGGGATCGGCAGGCCGATGGTGAGGCCTAAGTCAACATGAGACAGATCCAGAGACGATTCAACCGTGCCTGAGATATCAAAGCTTTCGCCTAATATAGCTTGGCTAAACGCTACGGTGTTGCTGCCTTCCAGCACCATACTCTCGTACTTAAGCTTAACATCGGGCAACAATGGCAGGGAAATTTTTGCCCAACCGTAGAAACCATTACTCGCGGCCATGCCCAAGCCATAGGGCGCCGCTGCGCTGCTTTGGGTACCGGTCAAATCAAAGGTGTCGCCAATAAAGGTGCTATCCTCGGACAGGGTAGGCATGGTGTAGCCGCCGCCAGCATCGATTGACATCAGCAGTTTCGCTGAGGCACCGGGTACGGCAAGAGCCATCGCGGCGGTAACGATCCATTTATTCATCTGTCTGTTCCTCATAGTTATAAGCAGTTAATGCTCTAGTATGGACTAATGTAGATAATTTATCTGCGCCGCGCCAATTGGGCCGGCCAGACTTTAGATACTTTTTTAAAAAATTGCTTGAATGTTAAAACTGGACACCAATACGCCGGCCAACTTCCATGTAACTTTCGACCACATCGCCCAAGCCTTGGCGGAATCGATCCTTATCCATCTTTTCCATGGTTTTGGCATCCCAGAGCCGGCAACCGTCAGGCGAGAACTCATCGCCCAGTACCACCCGCCCGTCAAACACGCCGAATTCAAGCTTGTAGTCGACCAAGATCAGGTCGCCATCGGCGAACAGCTTCTTGAGCACCTCATTGACTCTCAAGGTCAATACCTTCATTTCGGCAATCTGCTCAAGCGTGGCCCAGCCAAAGGTCAAAATATGCGCATCGTTAATCATCGGATCGTGCAGTTCGTCGTTTTTAAGGAAAAACTCAAAAATCGGTGGATTCAGTTCCATTCCTTCGACTACCCCGAGCCGGCGCACCAGGCTGCCAGCGGCGCGGTTGCGCACCACACACTCGACCGTGAGCATCTTAAGATTGCGCACTAACGATTCGTGATCGGACAGCAGACGCACAAAATGTGTCTCAATCCCAGCTTCCTGTAACTTCTCCATGACAAAACCATTGAACAGATTGTTGACCCGGCCCTTGTTATCGAGCAGCTCGATACGCTCGCCATCAAAGGCACTGGTGTCATTTCTGAACTCAAGAACCATTAGGTCTTTATCGGCCGTGGTATGGACTGTTTTCGCCTTGCCGGCATAAAGTACGCCTGTTTTTTCCATGGTGGATCCTCATATTTAATTCAATCGTGCAACGCGTTAGGCGGTCGGCTGGAGTGTGATCCAATCACAGCCGTCTTGCTGCGTTAACATCTCAATTTTTGTGTCGTGACCGTCTAACTCAGGCAATAGAGTCGCGATGGCTAGGGCCGGATCGTTATTATGTTCGCTGATATGGGACACCAGCACTCGTTGGAGAGCTGAATGATTGAGGCCCTTGAGCAATTGCGCGGCCTGGGCGTTGCTCAGGTGGCCAAAATCGCCGCCGACGCGCCGCTTCAGGCTTGGCGGATAAGGCCCGTTGTGCAACATATCTGGGTCATGGTTGCATTCCAACATCAGCACTTGGCAGTCTTGATAGGCCTGATGGATATGTTTGGTCAACGACCCCAGATCGGTTAATAGGCCAAAGCGCAGACCCTGATGATGAAAAACGAACTGAGATGGTTCCGCACTGTCGTGAGGAACGGTTACCGGTTCAATATCGAGAGATCCAATCGCAATTCGCTTGGATGGATGGAAGGGCCGTGCCGTGGCCACCGGGCGTTTGAAATACCGTGCCGTGCCGTGGGTCGACCAGAGTGGGATGCCATAACGATTCGCCAACATCGGTGCGCCCTTGAGGTGATCGGCATGCTCATGGGTCACCAATATGCCCGCCAAGCTGTCAGGCTCAACGCCCCGACTCCTCAATCGCCCTTCTATCTCTTTTAAACCAAAGCCGCAGTCAACCAGAATCGTGGTATCTGCGACCTGAATTAGGGTTGCATTGCCCTTGCTGCCACTGCCGAGTGACGAAACCCGCATAATCAGCCCGGGTTCTGAAAGTGGGCGTAAAGCTTACTGAGAATCGCCTCGGATTGGCTGAGATCGGGTATTTCATCGCCCACTCCCTCAACCACGACAAGGGTTTCAGTACCCTGGGGAATCAACAACAGGAACAACTCGTCCTTCTTGTTGGCGAATATCTTGGCGATGGGACCCTTTTTTTGGTCGCTTGCCGGCATCACGAAACGATATTTAGATCGATCTTTGTCTAGATTGGCAAAACCCAGTTCGCTTAGGGCAGTATCGACCAGTTCCCAGGTGGTACTGGTTTCTCGGTTAAAGCGCAGACTGGAATTGCCCAAGCTGTCGGTCATCTTAGAAACCAACAGACTGCCGGCCAGGGCCGCGGGCTCATTGACTGCCGTCGGCGCGACCAAGCGGGGAATCACCGGGGCTGCCAAAACGGCAAAGTCGGGTGCATCGGCGGGGATTGGATACCAATCGCCAGCGGACTCTGCCGGTGCCTGGTATTGGATTATCTGGGTATTACCGCCGCAACCGACGAGTGACAACCAGACCAAGAGCAAAAGGGTCGATCGGACAAAACACATCAATTAAATAATTCCCGATTCCATCATCGCCTGAGTCACGGCTTCATGATACTGGCCGTCTAATGGCACCAAGGGTAAGCGTATACCGTCTGGGATGAGACCCATAAGATGCAGAGCCCATTTAACAGGCACCGGATTGGCCTCCAAAAACAACTGTTGGTGGAGCGGCTGGAGGGACATATTCAGGCGTTCGGCCAGTTCCCGATCACCGGCCAAGGCCGCAGCGCACATGCTGGCCATGGCCTTGGGGGACACATTCGCGGTGACCGAAATATCACCGTGACCGCCGGCCAGCATCAGCTCTGTTGCCGTGGCATCATCGCCGCTGTATACGGCGAACCCCTCGGGAACATGGGCAATTAGGTATTTGGCGCGATCTATATCACCGGTCGCTTCCTTAATGCCAATGATGTTTGGCACCTCGGCAAGGCGCAGCACGGTTGCGGGCAACATATCACAAGCGGTCCGGCCCGGCACATTATAAAGGATCTGAGGCAGGTCGACCGATTCGGCAATCTTTTTAAAATGCTGATACAGGCCTTCCTGCGACGGCTTATTGTAATAGGGCGTCACGATCAGCGCCGCATCGGCACCGACCCGCTTGGCTGCGGCTGTTAAATGAATAGCTTCTGAGGTCGAATTGCCACCGGTGCCAGCAATAACCGGGACTCGTCCCTGACATTTACCGACGGTATATTTAATTACCTGCTCATGTTCTGCCATATCGAGGGTCGACGACTCTCCGGTAGTGCCCACTATCACAATAGCGGCGGTACCGTTTTCAATATGAAATTCGAGAAGATTGTCGAGACTGTCCCAGTCGATGGAACCGTCTGAAAACATCGGGGTAACTAAAGCAACCAGACTGCCGGTGATCATATGATAATTTCTCTTCAATATGTTAGTTAATGATACTTTTGCGTGTACGTTAGAACAACCGGAAACTGGAAAATATCGGGGCTTGCGCCATACTGATACTAAATCGGCGAAAACTGTACTAAATCACTCGCTTACACCCGAAGGATTCTAGATGGAGATTCTACCATGCTAAAAGTAGGGGATTACGTACCAGATTTCACAGTCCCGGCAACCAGCGGTCAAAACGTGCACTTAAAAGCCTTCACTGGCCAGCAAATTGTGATTTATTTCTATCCGAAAAACAATACACCCGCCTGCATTATAGAAAACCAAGATTTTGCCGCCAACTATACCCGCCTGCGTAACCAGAACACCCAGTTATTTGGCGTTAGTCGTGACTCATTGGCCAGTCACGAGCGTTTCAAGGCATCTCAGGCGTTACCGTTTGAGCTTATTTCAGATCCAGATAATCAGCTCTGTACCCTGTTTGGTGTTTTAAAGGCAAAAAAACTGTTCGACAAACCGATCATGGGCTTGGTCCGCAGTACCTTCTTGATCAATCAAAACGGACGCCTGATCCGTGCCTGGCGCGACGTCAACATCAAAACCCACGTGCACGACGTTATCGACTATGTCGAATTTTACCATAGCAAGCTAACCGGTTCGCTCACTACCACGCCAACCACCGCCAATGACTAACGGCGTGGCCGATATCAACGCGATGCCGTGCCTTACTCGACCGACTCTCGACTCGAATTGCTGGGCCAGGCATTGATAATGGCCTTGACCAGGGTCGCCAGCGGTATCGCGAAGAACACCCCCCAAAACCCCCAAATGCCGCCAAAAATCAGCACCGACACGATAATGGCAACGGGGTGCAGGTTGACCGCTTCCGAAAACAACAGTGGCACCAGGACATTACCATCGAGTATTTGAATAAGTAGATAGGCCATAAGTACCCAATAGAGCTGAGGACCGAAACCCCATTGAAATAGCCCAATGGCAAATACTGGGATGGTGACGACAGTCGCGCCGATGTAGGGGATTAGCACCGAGAAGCCGATAAGCACCGACAACAAGGCCGCGTAGTCTAGGCCCAGCAACTCGAAGGTGACAAAAGAAGCGCTGCCAACAATCAAAATTTCGATCACCTTGCCCCGAATGTAGTTGGCAATCTGCTGATTCATCTCGAGTGCGATCTGATTCATCAGACGGCGTTGCTCTGGTAAAATCGATTTAAACTTAAGCCAAAGCTGTTCTCGGTCTTTAAGAATAAAGAACACCATTAGTGGTACAACGATCACATAAACCAACACGCCAATGACGCTCGACAGCGTATTGAGTGAAAAAGTCACCACGCTGGGCAACCAGCCTGACAGCTGCTGACCCACTTGGCTCAACTCCAGACTGCCTATCCACTGATCGACCAACTCGCTGGAGAGCAGTTCGGGGTAGCGCAGGGGTAAGGCGGCCAATTGATCCTGAAAGATCCCCATCATGCGCGGAATGTCGCCAACTAGCCTACTCACCTGTTTAACCAAGGCGGGAATCATCACCAGCAGTGAGACGATGGCGACGCCAAAAAACGAGGCAAAGACGCCGATCACCGCTAAGGTGTGAGGAACCCTAAAGGACTGTAACTTGTCGACCAGAGGCGACAACAGATAAGACAGGATAACGGCGGTAAAGAGCGGCGCCAAGGTACTGCCAAAGGTGTAAATTATGACAAAAAACAATATAAACAGGATAAACAGAATCACGGCTTCTTCATCGGAGAAATAGCGATGAAAGAAGTCACTTACGACTCGGTAGATTTTCAAATTCATTCTCCTTTTTCCACGACGAACCAAAACTCGTCAGTGGTCTGGCTTTTTTCAATTAACCGGTGTTGAGTAAGGGCAACAAAGGCCGGTATGTCGCGCCATGCCCCCGCGTCTGTTGCACCGAGTTGGACCTGATCACCCAAGGTCACATTGGCCAGGGCCTGCTTCAGTTTGAGCAGTGGCATGGGGCAACGCAGTGCGCGCGCATCAATCTCAATTCGTGTCATTGTTTTACGTGTCAATTACAAGTTAATGGAAACTAGACCGTTCTAACCCTATATGATGACCACTCATATCCATTTAAGCCAGCAGTGTCTGTTTATGTTAAAGATATTTAGACAATCTATGTTCATCTTATGCCTCACGGCATCGGGCTCGGGCTCCGCCGAACTGGGCGATCGGTCGATAGATTGGACCAACCCTATGAGCCAAGATTTCAGCGACCTGGCCATTCGGAGCCTAAACAAGCAACGGGCACTGACCAACGACTATTGGGCCACCTACTGGCTGAGTCAGAAGATCTTACAACTGAATTTAGTCAATCCCAGGCCCACTAGCCAGATAACGCCGCTCATTATGCGCGCAGACTCGATCAATGCCTTTGCCATCCCGGGCAACATCATTGGTCTAAACCGAGGCCTTTGGCAATTTGCTAGCACCGAAAGTGAGTTTCTGTCGGTCTTGGCGCACGAGATGTCACATATAACGCTAGACCATTTTAGCCGACTGAGCAGTAACCAAAGTCAGCAGGGTTGGGTCATTGCCAGCGGCATTCTACTCACCATCTTACTCGCCCAAGAAAACCCTGAGGCGGCCAATGCCGCACTCTTCAGCACCTTCGCTGTAACCAGTCAGAATCAATTAAATTTCAGCCAGACAATGGAACTGGAGGCCGACCAACTGGCCCAGAGCCTATTGGCTGGAGCCGGTTACGACAGTAATGGCGGGCGGGCGTTTTTTCAAAAACTGGAGCAGACGTCCTTTACCACCGACGCCTACGAGTTCCTGAGCAGCCACCCGCTCGGTTCGACGCGCGCGTCACGCCTCGCCAACCAGACCACGAGCCCCGTTGAGCCCAGCAGCATCAGCGCCTACGATGTCGTTCGATTCAACCTGTTGCAGCGGGCTGACCCGTCCCTCACCAACCCATTGGCAGACTGGACCGAGCTAGCCGACGAAATCACCGACCCCAACCTGATCTTGGCCTGGTACAAAACTCAGCAGCAGCAACGGCCCGATGACCGACGCTACCTGACTGACATCACGCGGCTTACGGCGCAATATAGAGGATTTTTGCCGGCTCATTTTGAACAGCTCAAAGTCATGCGGCGGCTCAAGGACACCGCGCTCTGCAGCACCGTTACCGCGTTCGCAACGGCTATTGAAAACAGCTACGCCACGCTCGATGTATTGGAACTCTTACAGCAGGTATCTACTCAATGCAGCCTAGGCTCGGCCGTGGAGTGGCAGGCGCGTTGGTTATGGCAGTCGGGCCAGGAAACCCAGGCCCTGACCCTCTTAAGCAATCGACTCGCTGGCAATAACGACACCAATCAAATCGCTCGCTTAAAAACCCTCTTAAAAGACTACAGCGAGCGCTATAGGCGCTTCCGTTGATCGGCGAAATCGAGCATCCGCTGCAATGGCAGCACCGCCTTGCTGATAAGATGATCAGGCACTAGAACTTCATTGGCCGGTTGGATCAGTTCTTTTTTAATCCGCTCCAAATCATTCATCGCCATCCAAGGACAATGGGCGCAACTCTTACATTGGGCCCCCTGACCGCCGGTTGGCGCCTCAATAAAGGACTTGGTCGGTGAGCGCTGCTGCATGCGATAAAAAATACCGCGATCGGTAGCCACAATAAACTGTTGGTTTGGCAAGGTCGCAGAGGCTTCTATCAACGCCGTCGTTGAGCCCACGGCATCGGCCAGAGCGATCACTGCCGCGGGCGATTCCGGGTGCACCAACACCGCTGCATCGGGGTACAGGGCTTTCATATCCAATAACCCTTGCGCTCTAAATTCTTCATGAACGATACAGCTGCCGTTCCACAGCAGCATATCGGCTCCCGTTTGCTTTTGGACGTAGGCGCCCAAATGCTGATCGGGTGCCCAAAGGATTTTCTCACCCCGCCGGTCAAGATACTCCACCACCGCCAAGGCAATGCTCGAGGTCACCACCCAATCGGCACGCGCTTTCACCGCGGCAGAGGTATTGGCGTAGACGACCACGGTACGCTCTGGATGCTGATCACAAAAACGCGTGAATTCGTCAGCCGGGCAGCCCAGATCGAGTGAGCAGGTCGCCTCGAGGGTCGGCATAAGGACCCTCTTGTCTGGACTCAAGATCTTTGCCGTTTCACCCATGAACTTCACGCCGGCCACCAAGATTGTACTGGAATTCACATCCCGGCCGTAGCGGGCCATCTCAAGCGAGTCACCGATGTAGCCGCCCGACTTCTCGGCCAGGGCCTGCACCAACGGGTCGCAATAGTAGTGTGCGACCATAGAGGCGTCGTTGTCGTGCAATAGGGCAATGATCTCATCTTGGTGACGCACCACGTCAGCCTGACTCAACGGACTCACGCGCTGCGCGACGGGGAGTTCAAAATCTATTTTCAGGTCTGCTAGGCTGACTTTTCCGGTCATGATGGTTTAACCCGTTGTATTCAGATGAATTGAAGATAGGTAGATTATTGCGCTGAGGGGATGCTATATCAAGTCGGCAAACCCAAATGACATAGAAATAAAAAAAGGAGAGCGTTTGCTCTCCTTTTTTGGAATTGGTGGGTCGTGTGCGACTCGAACGCACGACCAATTGGTTAAAAGCCAACTGCTCTACCAACTGAGCTAACGACCCAAACTTGCTTGGTAACCCTGTTACCCTTACTGCCTTTCTTCCCGTCCCACCTTCGAAAAAATGGTGGGTCGTGTGCGACTCGAACGCACGACCAATTGGTTAAAAGCCAACTGCTCTACCAACTGAGCTAACGACCCTAAGGAGGCGCATATAATATGGATATTTTGTGTTGGCGCAACCCCTAATTCAATAAATATGCCCCAAGTTATTGTTTTTTCTAGGGAAAGCGCCAAAATATTGTGCAATATAGAATTAACAGGCTGCTCTAACCCACATAGCGCGTTGAATCCGCCACGCCGGCTTCGGCAAAACCTTTTATTCGCAATCGACAAGAATCGCATAGCCCACAGGCTTCGCCCAAACTGTTGGCCTGGTAACAGGAAACCGTCGCCGCGTAATCGACCCCAAGGCGCACACCCAGACGAACGGTGTCTGCTTTAGTCAGATCGATCAAGGGGGTCAGAATCCGCACCGGCCGACCCTCGACCCCGCGCTTGGTGGCCAAATTGGCCATTTTCTCGAAGGCCGCTATATATTCCGGTCGGCAATCTGGGTAACCCGAATAGTCGACCGCACTGACACCGATAAAGATCGCGTCTGCATCGATCACCTCGGCCCACCCCAGGGCGATGGACAGAAACACGGTATTTCGCGCGGGTACATAGGTAACGGGAATACCTTCGGACGCCACTTCGGGCACGTCCATCGCCATATCGGTTAGGGCCGAACCACCAATACTGCGCAGACTCATCGGCACCACCTTATGTTCGACTACACCGGCGCGCTGAGCGACGATCCGGGCGGCATCGAGCTCCGAATCGTGACGTTGGCCATAATCGAAGCTTAGGGCGTAGACCTCATAGCCATCCATCTGTGCCTGGGCTAATACCGTCGTTGAATCGAGGCCGCCACTGAGCAATACCACTGCCTTTTGGGCCATTGGGCTTTCCTTTAGGGGCATTGGCCTGACTGGCAGGCAATGCTAAATTAATTACTTTCCAGACGCGCCTTGGCTAACTTGGCACTTTGGGTGTTCGGGAATTCAGTCAACACGCGCTCAAAATAGGTTTGAGCGGCAGCTGGATCTGCGCCCTGCTGAGCAATCACACCCAACTTATAGAGCGAATCCGGCACCTTATCGTGGCCAGTATAGTCGGCGATAATGCGTTTAAAGGCCGATTCGGCTTCGATGGCATTGCGTTGGACCAAATAAATTTCACCAATCCAGTACCACGCGTTCGGCGTCAAGGGATGATCGGGATGTTGCTTGGCAAAGACCGCCAACTGGGCAATGGATTGATCGAACTTGCGCTCTTGCATCAGGGCCGTAGCGGCGTTGTACTCGGCCAGAATGGCCTCATCGGTCAAAGCAGGTGCCTTACTCGCGGGCAGCGCCTTTACCGGGGCTGCAACGACAGTCTTGGCCTGGGTCTGCAGGAGCTGAATGCGCTTATCCAGGTCGATATAACGTTCTTTTTGTTCCTGCTGCATAACCTGAACTTGATAGCTTAACTCTTCGATAATGCCGCGTTGCTCAGACACCAAGGTTTCGATGTTCTGCAGTTGAAACACGAGCGATTCAATCAGAGCCGGGTCCGCTGCCGGCGCACTGGCCTCACGAGAGAGGGGCACGACGTTGGCGGAAGACGCCACATGATCGGCCTGGGAGCGCACTACCGGCACTTCAGCAAACAATTGTGGCGCAGTAAACGCAAAAATGCCGCCCAGGAGGGCAGCACCTATAAAAGACTTCTGAATCATAGAATTAGGTCTTTATGTGGTTATTTAAATTTCACTCGACGATTCTGTGCATAGTCAGATTCTGACTTACCCAGCGCCAACGGCATTTCTTCACCGTAGCTAACAACGTCGATCTGACCGGCAGAGACGCCCTTGACTTGTAAGTAGGTCGCAACTTGCTTAGCACGACGCTCGCCCAAGGCCAGGTTGTACTCGCGGGTACCGCGCTCGTCGGCATGACCTTCAAGAACAACTTCTATGTTCGGATTGGCAACCAAATAGGCTGCACGAGTATTTAACATCTCGCGGAATTCAGCTCGAATGTCGGCCTTGTCGTAGTCGAAAAAGACTAGATCGCCAACCAAATCCATATTCATCTCGTCACTTTCTTCGATCAGAGTATCGGGTTCAACCTGCTCTATCTCTAGATTTAACGCGACATCATCGTCAGTTTCTAAAACCAACGTTTCAACTGTGGTTGTTGATTCCGGCGATGTGGCCGTTGATGTTGCGGAGGTATCATCGCTGACAGTTTTGCCCGCACAAGACGCAAGTACAATTGCAGATGATAATGCAGCAGCTGTGAGCAGTTTGGATCTAGCCATATTCCTATCCCTTCTATAAGGTTAAAAGTTATTTCTCTTACTCTATTCTATGTCCGGCCATGGTGTCTAGCGTGAACTGCATTTATCTTCAGTTCAAGTAGGGCGACCAAGCCGGTTCGAGCACATCGCCAAAATCTGATTTCATTTGGTTGGTGACCTGTCCGTCGAGTGAGACCCAAGCCAATACGCCTTGACCTCCTCTTTGGGTTGCATAAACAAGCATAGTCCCATTCGGCGCAATGGAGGGTGATTCGTCAAGATCTGTTTCCGTTAGGACCCGAATATCCCGACTAGCCATATCCATCGAGGCTATGTGAAAGCGCCCCTCATTAAGGTGCACAAACACCAAATACTTGCCATCGGTACTATAGCGCGCCCGGAAATTCTGGTCGCCCTCGAACGTTAATCGCTCTGATCGTTTCGCCGCAAGATCATAGCGATATATTTGCGGTTTACCACCTTTCTCAGAGGTAAAGACCAAATATTTTGAATCCGGTGAAAAACTGGGCTCGGTGTCTATATAGGTATTCCGCGTCAGGCGCTCGGATTTACCGGTTTGGAAATCATATATATAGATTTCTGGACTGTTCTTATTGCTCGAAACATAGGCCAGATAGCGGCCGTCGGTAGAAAATGCCGGCGAACTGGTATAGCCGCGCGCATCCGATATCGAGTTCACCTTGCCGCTTTTCAGGTCCTGAATAATAATCTTCCAGCGATCACCAATCTTATTCGCGAAGGCGATTTTTTGGCCATCGTGCGACCAGGCCACCGAAATAATCGGTTCTCCGGATTTATATACTGTTCGAGCCCGCTGACCGTCGGCATCGGCGACCTGTAAGCGGAAGTCATAGCGGTCATCGGCCAAGGCCTTGCGGGTAACAAAGGCCACTCGGGTTGAAAAGATCCCACGCACTCCGGTAATGCGCTCATAAAACAAATCAGACAGGGAATGCGCAAACTCACGCAGCTGATACTGACCCACGATCTGGGTCACCTGCACGACACGACGATTCTTAACCACATCATAGAGGGCGACTTTGGCTTCAATCTTATTATCGGCGAAAGGCTTTAAATGGCCGATAACCAGGTATTCCTGACCCAACAACTGCCAATCACGAAAGAACACACCCTCCTCGGTGGACGGTTGGCTTAACATCGACTCGGATGGCAGGACGTCGAACCGACCCGTTCGGACCATATTATTGGTCATGATGGCATCAATCTTCTCGGGCAAAACAGTCGCCTCACCCCAGAAGAAAGGTACGATGGCCATTTTGGTTTTCGAGTCGTAACCCTTAGTCACGACAATATCAAGATCCGCCAGAACCACAGTTGGCAGCAAGAAAAAAGCCACCAAGAAGAGTCGTTGCGTTAGTCTGGCCATATTCATGGTTTCATTAAATCCTCTGGTCTAAAGATGATGTTCAGGCGGCGAAAACCGCCCTTTTCGAATACCTCTGGATCTGCCGGAACCTGAAAGCGGCGCACCTTCTCAATGGCCCGAAGTACCGATTGATCATAGTTGGCGTTGCCGCTTGCTTGCAGGATCGAGGCACTTTGCAGCTCACCAGTCGGCAAGATTTCCACCGCGACCACCGCCTGGATATCGGCTAGGTCCATTAGCCGCAGCTCTGCTGGACGCGACCACTTTTCTTCTATCTGCTGAGTAATGACCAGAACATAGTCGCCCACCTGCGCTTCGATGGCAATTCTTCGGGCTAATTCCTGTTCAAGCTGATCCTTTTGCTGGTTAATTTGCTCTTCTTCGGCCGCCAAGGAAGCCAGCATTTCATCAAACAGATCCTCGGTGGAATCGAGCTTCTCTATTGGTTTCGGGGCAACCGGCACGACCTTTTCTTCAACCGCTGGGGGCTCAGGGGTCGGCGTAATAGGCGCGGCGACAACAGCCGGCTTAGCAATATTTACCGCCTTCTCAACCGGCACCTCCACCTTCGGCTCACTTACCACCGGCGCAGGCTTTGGCGTAACGACTTTCGGCTTAGGTTTGGGTTTAGGTTTGGGTTTGGGTTTAGGCGTGACGACCTTTGGCTTAGGTTTCGGCTTAACCGCGACTTGCGGTTTTACGGTCGGTTTAACCTGCTCAAGCGTGACCACCTTGGCGACGATGTTTCGGGGCATTTCAAATTCGGATGACTTGTGATGAGAAACACTCCACGAACCGATCAGCAGAGCCAGGGCTATGATATGGACCACTATGGCGCCCACCAATGGCAAGCTAAAGTCCTTACCCACTAGGCGATAATTCGCTCTAGAGCTCATCGGGCGCCTCAGTAATTAGACCGACTGAATCCATACCGGCAGCCTGAAGACTGGACATGACCTCCATAATCCGCCCGTAGGGCACTGTTCTGTCGGCACGCAATAAAACTTGCAGGCCAGGATCGGCCGACAAAATACCGCCAACGTAGGTCGCAATACCTTGGTCATCGACCTGAGCCGGCTCTTCGTCGCCGCGCTCAATTAACGCCTGGCCTTCTTTGGTCAGGGCTATGATCAGATGCTGCTTACGTTCGTCCACGGTAATCGGCGCTGAATCCACCTTGGGGATATCGACACTGACGCCCTGCACCAGCATAGGCGCGGTCACCATAAAGATAATCAACAGTACTAGCATGACATCGATATAGGGCACCACATTCATGTCGGCGACCGGCTTGCGTTTGGACCGCAGCTTCATGGCGTTTCCTGTTTACGTTGCTGGTGCGCCAGCATATGGGCTTGACGATGAAGGATAGCCGAAAATTCTTCTGCGAAGGTGTCGAGATTGGTCAACATCTTCTCGGCGCGAGCCGAGTAACGATTATAGGCGATCACCGCCGGTATCGCGGCAAACAGACCCATAGCCGTTGCGATCAGCGCTTCGGCAATGCCGGGTGCCACGGTGGCAAGCGATACCTGGGTGACGGTCGCCAAGCCGAGAAACGAATTCATAATACCCCACACGGTACCGAACAAGCCGATATAAGGACTGGTAGAACCGACGGTCGCTAAGAAGGACAGGTGTGAGTCCAGATGTTCGGCTTCCTTGCTCACAGCAACCCGCATCGAGCGCTGGCACCCAGCCATAATACCGTCTGCATCGGTTACCTGTTGCTGGCGCGAACGGGAGAATTCCTTGAAACCGGCGCGAAATATTGCTTCACCGCCGTTATTGGCTTCCGGATTGGCATTCACCTGGCGATATAGGTGGGCCAAATCAATGCCCGACCAAAACCGCTCTTCGAAGGCGGCAAATTTTTTGAAGGAATCATTGATTACACTGCGGCGCTCAAAGATAAACACCCAGGTCAGAGTCGACAGGCCCAACAAAACGAGCATCACCAGTTTGACAATAATTGATGCATCGACGATCAGTTGCCAGTATGAAAGCTGTTCACCCACAGAATATTCCTTGTTGTTTCATTAGTTTGACAGGCTAAATTAATATTGATCCGACAGGCTAGAGAATAACGCCTTTGAATTCCAGCTACTTAAGCGCCGTGACGGGTATTTTTCAAACATTTTTCGCATTTATCACCCTTCTCCCGGTCAAATTGGCCTAAACCAACATCCAACGAGCTTGGCTAGGTCGATCGGCCTAGCGTCGGTACCGGTAATTCAAAATGCAAATAGGCTAGGTCCGTGACCATCCGTCCCCGCGGGGTCCGAACCAGATACCCCTGCTGAATCAGATACGGCTCTACCACATCTTCCAGCGTATCGCGCTCTTCACTCAAGGCCGCGGCAATATTCTCAATGCCGGCGGGACCGCCGCCAAAGCGCTCGATCAAGATCAGCAGCACTTTGCGGTCGAGCGGATCAAAGCCAGCCTTATCGACATGTAACAGGTTCAGGGCGCCATCGGCAACCTCCAAACTGACCTTGCCATCGTATTTCATCTCGGCAAAGTCGCGCACCCGACGCAGTAAGCGATTGGCTATGCGCGGGGTACCGCGCGATCGACGAGCAATTTCGGTGGCACCGAGATCGTCAACCTCGATACCCAGTTTGGTGGCCGAGCGGGCAACGATGGTGGCCAGTTCGCCGATAGTGTAGAACTCCAAGCGTTCAACTATGCCAAAGCGATCGCGCAAGGGCGAGGTCAGCAAGCCGGCCCGAGTGGTCGCACCGACTAGCGTGAAGGGCGGCAGGTCAAGCTTAATACTGCGCGCCGACGGGCCTTCGCCAATCATGATATCCAACTGGTAGTCTTCCATCGCTGGATAGAGGATCTCTTCGATATTGGCGGCGAGGCGATGTATTTCATCGATAAACAACACATCGCCCTCTTCCAGATTGGTCAGCATGGCGGCCAAGTCACCGGCGCGCTCTAGTACCGGTCCGGAGGTGGTTTTGATATTCACGCCCATCTCGTTAGCGATAATATTCGCGAGGGTGGTCTTGCCCAAACCCGGAGGCCCGAAGATGAGTGTGTGATCGAGGGGTTCATTACGGTTACGCGCAGCACCGATGAAAATCTCCATTTTTTCACGTACCGCAACCTGCCCGACGTAGTCTTTCAGCGTGGCCGGCCGAATGGCACGATCATAATGAACTTCGCGCGTGGACTCCGTCACCGGGCTAACAAACCGATCTGTTTCGATCATAACTACCTCTATAGGGCCTTCAGGGCGGCACGAATAATAGCTTCCGATGTCATGCCGTCGGTGGATACCGTCGTGACGGCCTTAGCTGCCTGGGCGGGCTTATAACCGAGCGCAATAAGGGCGCTTTCAGCATCTTGCTGGGCATTGAGCAGCGCGAAACTGTTGGCGTGGGCCTCCAGCGGCGTGATCAATAGGCTGCCCGCGCTGCCCAAGGCATTTAACTTATCTTTCATTTCAACAATCAGGCGTTCGGCGGTTTTTTTACCAACCCCGGGTATTTTTACCAAGGCACCGGGATCCTGATCGTGGATGAGTTGTACAAAACGCGAGGTTTCCATGCCACTAAGGATGGCCAACGCCAACTTGGGACCAACGCCATTAATCTTTATCAGGGTGCGAAACAGGGTGCGTTCGCCCCGGGTGGCAAAACCGTATAAGAGTTGAGCGTCTTCGCGCACTACCATGTGGGTGTGCAAGGTGACCGAGTCACCCAAGCCCGGCAGCGCGAATGCCGTCGATAAGGGCGCCTGCAGTTCATAACCGACACCCTGAACATCAATCAGCAGATCTGGCGCCTTATTCTCTATCAACAAACCCTGTATTCGGCCAATCATAAGTCACCTTGGTGGTTTTCTTTACGATAAGAAGTGGTATTCATAAATGCCGGCAACGATAGGTGCCAGCGGATCGCTGCGAAGCGTATCACACAGATCAGACCAAAGCCGATTAGGATCGACAGCTCCACATGAAAGTTAAACAGCTGACTGCAATATACCCAAACAGCCCCAACCAAGGCGGCTGTGGCGTAGACATCCCGGCGAAAAATCAAAGGGATTTCGTTGGCTAGGATATCGCGCACTATACCGCCGACGATCCCGGAGGCCATGCCCATCATAACAGCGATAAGGCCGGGCATGGCCAACTCAATAGCCGCTTGGGTGCCACTGACGGTAAAGGCAGCCAGGCCGATCGCGTCGGCGTAGAGCAGGGCTCGAAAGGGTACCCGGACAAATTTGATTAGCACAAAGGTTGCCACACCTGCCACCAGGGCAACATAGGCCAGAGTTAAATCACCGATCCAGGCGAGCGGTGAAACATCCAGCAACAGGTCGCGCAGGGTGCCGCCGCCCAGCGCGGAGACAAAGGCGAGAACCAGCACCCCAAACAGATCAAAGCGACAGCGAGAGGCCTCGATTGCCCCGGCCATGGCAAACACCACGATGCCAAAGAGTTCAATCCCATAGAGCAGTTCCATTAGACAATCCGTCCTCGCCGAGTGCGCGTAGCGCCGGCTATGTTAATCAATCCGGTATGGACATAGTTGTGGCACAAGGCCACCGCCAGCGCATCCGCCGCGTCCTCCTGAGGCAAGCCGGGCAACTTCAAGATCGATTGCACCATGTAGGCCACCTGATCCTTGTCGGCATTGCCATTACCAACCACGGCTTGCTTTACCTTGCGAGCGGCATATTCAAATATTTCCAGCTTGGACTGGGTGCCCGCCACCATGGCAACGCCTCGCGCCTGACCCAACTTTAACGCTGAATCCGGCCCTCGACCCATAAAGATTTCCTCAATCGCCATACAGTGCGGGCCATATTCGGTGATAATCCCCACCAAACTGGAAAAAATAAGATCCAAGCGTGCCGGCATATTAGGTTCTTTATGGACTCGAATCACGCCACTGGTGACATATTCGGTTTTGCCACCGACCTGATTAATAATGCCAAAGCCGGTCTTGCGCGAGCCCGGATCTATTCCCAATATAAGCGTCAAGGATCTATCCTGTTGGTAAGGGGTCTATTGCCATTGCGCCGCTGGAGGTCAGCGGTCGGTTATGTTGCCTGAAATACTAAGCAAAAAGGAGCGCTAAGGCTCCTTTTATCATCTATTTCAGCAGCCCTTCGGCTCCACCTAGGTGTCCGAAGCGGCTTTACGAACGCGTATATGCAATTCCTTGAGCTGCTCCGGCTCGACCTGACTCGGCGCACGAGTCATAACACAGGCCGCAGTTTGGGTTTTCGGGAAGGCAATAACCTCTCGAATAGAGTCCGATCCAGTCATCAACATGACCAGGCGGTCCAAACCGAACGCCAAACCGCCATGCGGTGGCGCACCGAAGCGCAAAGCTGCCAGAAGAAATCCGAACTTGTCTTCTTGCTCTTCCTTGTCCATTTTCAAAACATCAAAAACAGCATTCTGCATTTCTTCATTGTGGATACGAATAGATCCACCGCCGAGCTCCATGCCATTAAGGACCATGTCGTAAGCGCGCGACAACGCGGCCTCCGGATTGGCCTTGAGTTCCTCAATGGTACAGGACGGCATGGTAAAGGGATGGTGCAAGGCATTCAGGCGCACGTCGCCATTTAGCTCAAACATTGGGAAGTCGACCACCCAAAGCGGTGCCCAAGCCTTGGTGTAGAGATCCAGATCGGCGCCGATCTTGCAGCGCAAAGCACCCAAGGCATCGTTGACGATCTTGGCTTTATCGGCACCAAAAAAGATCAGATCACCGTTCTGGGCGTCGAGCCGTTCTAATAAGGCTTTGCGCACTTCTATTGGTAAGAATTTCACAATCGGTGATTGCAGGCCCTCTTCCAGATCCGTGAGATCATTAACCTTGATATAGGCCAAGCCCTTGGCACCATAGATACCGACAAACTTGGTGTAATCATCGATTTGTTTGCGCGTCAGGCTATTACCACCGGGAACTTTCAAGGCGGCAACACGGCCTTGGGGGTCGATCGCCGGGCCGGAAAATACCTTAAACTCAACACCTGCCATCAGATCACTGACCGTAACCAGCTCCAGGGGGATACGCAGATCGGGCTTATCACTGCCGTAACGCTCCATGGCTTCGGCGAAAGCCATTCTCGGAAAGTCGTCAAATTCAACATCGAGAACTTTCTTAAACAGTTCGCGGATCATGGTTTCGGTAATGCCCATGATGCCTTCTTCGTCCATAAAGGACGTTTCAAGATCTATCTGGGTAAATTCCGGTTGTCGATCGGCGCGCAAATCTTCATCGCGAAAACATTTCGCAATTTGATAATAACGGTCAAAACCGGCTACCATCAACAACTGCTTAAAGAGTTGCGGCGATTGCGGTAAGGAGAAAAACGAGCCGGCATGGGTCCGCGAGGGCACCAAATAATCGCGCGCGCCTTCGGGCGTTGCTCGGTTCAGGATGGGGGTCTCGATGTCAATAAAGCCCTGATCTTCCAAGGACCGACGAATGGCCGAGGTGATGCGCGCGCGCAGTATCAGCTTTTGCTGCATTTCCGGACGGCGTAAGTCCATATACCGGAACTTGAGGCGGACGTCTTCGCCCACATCCGAATAACCATCGAGCGGAAACGGCGGCGTCTGGGCCTTGTTTAATACGCTAATGCTACGGCCAAGCATTTCAATTTCGCCGGTACCCATGTTTTTATTGCTGGTACCCTCTGGCCGGGCGCGCACCAGGCCAGTTATTTCAACCACATATTCGCTGCGCACTTTATCGGCGGTGGCAAAACTGGCCTCAGCATCCGGGTCAAAAACCACCTGTAATATGCCCTCACGATCGCGCATATCAAGGAAAATTACGCCGCCATGATCACGACGACGATGAACCCAACCAGAAACGGTCACGGTTTGATCAATATGAGAGCTATTCAGCTCTCCACAATACAGGCTTCGCATGGTTTTTCCCGATCCAAGTAGTCAATTCGCAAAAAGGGGAGCAGTGTACAAGTAAACGTCGCAAGAAATAACCTGTCCGTGCCCAAACCCTCACATCTGTTACTATATAATTGATTGATTTGATTAAAAATGCGTCTAATGGCTATATTTTCTAAATTTATCGCACTGCTAGGCAGCCTTGCGCTCGCCTTAACCGCAAACCTCGCCCGGGCGGATGCCGTCGACAACGAGTTGGCTGCCGCCCTGCGCAGCGCACTGAACCAGCCAAACTCATTTGCAGACCCCTATATTGGCCAAGTCTGGCTCGCCAGCATGTCCGAGCCGCTGAGCAGGTGGCTGCCGGATGCCCAACAACGGTTAATTTTATTGACTCAAATTCACCAGGAAGCGGTGCGGGTGGGACTCGAGCCCGGTCTGGTTTTGGCGCTGATTCAGGTTGAGAGCGCCTTTGATCCCTATGCTATTTCCTACGCGGGTGCACGCGGGATGATGCAAATCATGCCGTTCTGGAAACAAGAAATTGGCCGCGAAAATGACAATCTAATGGATACCGCCACCAACCTGCGCTACGGCACGACTATCTTGGCGCATTACTTGCGCATCGAAGACGGCAGTCTAGTTCGCGCCCTGGCACGCTATAACGGCAGTCGCGGGCAAACCTGGTATCCGAAACGGGTACTCACCTATTGGCGTAACTATTGGCGTTTGAGTGACTAGATCGGCGACCCAATCAGCCACCGGTCATAAAGCCGGTCAAGCGTTGCGGCTCAGACGATTCGACGTCCACACCCAAGACCTGGGCAAAGGTCGGCCCAATATACAGGGCGGCAATCATCTCCTGCAATTGCACCTCCTCGCCACAAATCAATACCTCGACGCGGCCATCGGGTAGGTTCAGGGCATAGCCTTGCAAACCCAACTCTTTCGCCTTGCGTTTGCAAAAAAGCCGATAACCAACACCCTGGACCTTGCCAAACACCCAGGCTTTCAGACACTGTTGCATAGTTACCCTTGTTTGCATCTCATTTCGTGTCGATAAGCATACCAAAATTCGCTGCAATTTCTATGCTTTGCCCGGTCCAGCGTCTGGAGTCGACCTGGTAAGGCTTTGCACCAGCGCCGGATCGTCAGTTAAGACGTAAAAAAGAACCGTCCAAATACCTTACCAGGCCTAAGATCAAGGGGTACAGCGTTCGAACTGTGACTCAGTTTGCATCTAATACTTTAACTCCAGCAGCATTTTAAAAAAACGCTAAAGTATTAGCCAGCAAGTCGACTCTGGAGGAGTGACCCATGAGTATCGCCGCATTGCACCTTACCCTACCCAAGCAGAACCTCTACATTAATAAGGATGCGATTGCCCTATGCCGCGATGTATTGGTCAATCAGATACTCAACCCGACTGACTTTGCCGATCAATTCGATAAAATCCTAGCAACGCTACACAAGCTAAACCGCGCAGCTCTCAATGGTGATGTCCGCCTAAGCCTTACCGAAGGCTTAATTAACCACTTTTTAGTGTTTATCCGCCAGGTGCGATGCACCGAAGTCGCCTTGGATCTCAGGCAGCGGCGCGACTTGCCCGATCTCAATCGCGAGTTTGCCTTTGCGGCAAAACTGCTGTTGCGTGACGCGGCGCCCCATTCAAAAGAGGAGCTGGCCAATATTGTCTATTGGACCGTCTCGTCATTGGCGGAGCAGCTGCAAGACTTTAGTGCTCAATATCGCAGCCATCCGGGTTGTTTATGGGCTGAGTTAAACCGTCTCTACCAATTTGCTGAGTCCCATCTATTAACCGATTTTCAAAGCAACAAACCCGATCACCGCGATATTGCGAGTCGCTACAAGCAGGCCTTACTATTTCAAGCGGCCCAGCCGGAGCATCTAAACGATGAAGAACAACGCTTACTGGAGGGTTATTTGCGCAAGTGGTCATACCGCGGCCAGCTCGATCGACAGGAAAACCGAGCCTTTTACAGTCATAATTTTTACATCGATTTGGCGTCGCCGCTCGGAGCTCAATCGTCGAAAGAGATTCAGGCCCTGGCCAATAGCCGGAGTGTTCGAGTATTGGACCCCTCAGGACTGATGGACCAAGCTCGACAGAATATGACGCAGCTGCGCACTGGGTCTAGCGCCCAGCAGATCGGATTTCCGCTGCAGTGCGATAACATCGATGCCTTTATGGCGTTAAAAAAGGCGCTTATTGCCTGGCAGCAGGCCTCTAGTCGACGCTACGATCGCGCGCCCTGTTTGATGGCAGCGCGCACGGCCCTGGGCCTGAACACTATCTACCGCTATCTTCGATCGCCTCAAGCATCGCCCTCTAGGCTAATCAACAGCCATACCATTAACAGAAGTAAAATCGGCGCGTGCGTTAAGATTACGGCTTTGCAGGACGAGATGGGGTTGGTGTCGGTCGGTGATGTGGTTATGCATTACCCAGAATTTGACGCCAGCGGAGCGTTGGGCCTGGTGCGCTGGTTAAAACGGACCGAGGTGTCGATCATTTTCGGCTTCGAATTCATTCTCGGCAATCTGCAACCGGTCACAGTTAGGGCGCGGGACGGCATTACCCAAGCTCTGCTTATTTCGACTGCAGATAACGATTCGTTGATCACCTATAAGGGCTATTGTGCCAACAATATGGCCGTACACCTATATTATAAGCGCGACGGCATTTCGCTCGATGCACGCGCACAGTCCTTAATCCAGCGAGGTCAACACGTCGATCAAATTCGTCTGCAAAGAACCCGCCCGTGATGAAAAAATCCAGCTTATACTCCGTAATCATCCTACTTTTTGATGAGGACAATAGTGCCAAAATTCTAGTTTCGCAGCGGCCCTGAGCAGATCTATCTAAAACCCCTTCTCGTATCAAATGCACTTAGGTAAATATTGATTCAGGTCAATTGCATTAGGCAGATGCTGGCATCATACTTGCGCGCAAACCGCCTACCCCCTACCAATAACGATTGGAACCGCATAGATGAGTAATGCACTTCAAACCTCGCAATCTGCCGAAACTTACAATTACAAGGTCGTTAAACAATTCTCCATTATGACTATTGTCTGGGGCGTGGTTGGCATGCTGCTGGGTGTCATTATTGCGGCTCAAATGGCCTTTCCTGAACTGAACTTTGGGCCCTACTTCCATTTTGGTCGTTTACGCCCATTGCACACCAATGCGGTCATATTTGCCTTTGGTGGCTGCGCCCTGTTCGCAACTTCCTATTATGTAGTGCAACGAACCACCCAGGCACGTTTGGCCTTTGGTCAATTGGCGAGCTTTACCTTCTGGGGTTGGCAGGCGGTGATAGTTGCCGCAGTAATTACCTTACCTTTGGGCCTCACCGCCGGTAAGGAGTATGCCGAATTAATTTGGCCCATCGACATTCTGATCACCGTGGTTTGGTTGTCCTATTTGGCCGTTTTCGTCGGCACCATTATGAATCGTAAGATGCCGCATATTTATGTTGCCAACTGGTTCTTTCTTGCTTTTATTATTACCGTGGCGGTGCTCCATATCGTCAACAGTGCGGCCATGCCCACCAGTATGACCCATGCCTATTCGGCCTATGCCGGGACGACCGACGCCATGGTGCAGTGGTGGTATGGCCATAACGCCGTCGGGTTTTTCTTGACCGCCGGCTTCTTGGGCATGATGTACTACTATGTCCCGAAGCAGGCCGAGCGCCCGGTCTATTCCTATCGCTTGTCGATCGTGCACTTTTGGGCCCTGATTTCGGTCTATATGTGGGCCGGCGGCCACCACCTGCATTATTCAGCTTTACCGGATTGGGCTCAAAATTTGGGCATGGCGATGTCCTTGATTCTGTTGGCCCCGAGTTGGGGCGGCATGATCAATGGCATGATGACGCTCTCTGGTGCTTGGTATAAGTTACGCACCGATCCAATTCTGCGCTTTTTGGTGGTCTCCCTATCCTTCTATGGTATGTCGACCTTTGAAGGTCCGATGATGGCGATCAAAACCGTCAACGCCCTGTCTCACTATACCGACTGGACCATTGGCCATGTTCATTCCGGCGCCCTCGGCTGGGTTGCCATGATCACCATCGGCGCGATGTACCACACCATTCCCAAGTTGTGGAACAAAGAGCAGATGTACAGCGTGAATTGGATAAACGTTCACTTTTGGCTCGCCACGGTAGGCACCGTCCTCTACATCGCCTCGATGTGGGTCAATGGCATTATGCAAGGCCTAATGTGGCGCGCCATTAATGCCGATGGCACGCTGGCCTATAGCTTCGTGCAGGGTGTTGAACAAAGCTGGATGGGCTATGTGGTGCGACTCATTGGGGGTCTGATCTTCCTATCAGGCATGATCTTAATGGCTGTCAACGTATGGAAGACCATTCGTAGCGCTGATGCGTCACAAACCGCCGCATAAGGGAGAGATACCGATCATGAAACATGAAAAAGTAGAAAAAAATGTTGGTCTTATGGCTGTTTTCATCGCTATCGCGATCAGCTTCGGTGGCTTGGTTGAAATCGTGCCACTATTTTTTCTCAAGGACACAACCGAACCCGTTGCGGGTCTAGTACCCTTGACGCCGGTGCAGCTGGAAGGGCGTGATATTTATATCCGCGAGGGCTGTCATAACTGCCACTCGCAGATGATTCGACCCTTACGTGCCGAGGTTGAACGCTATGGCGAGTTCACTCAAGCGGGCGAGCTGATCTATAACCATACTTTCCAGTGGGGTTCCAAACGCACCGGACCCGATCTGGCTCGGGTTGGCGGACGCTATAGCGATGAGTGGCACAAGGCGCATCTGTTCGACCCGCGCTCGGTAGTGCCAGAGTCGAATATGCCGCGCTTCAACTGGTTATTTGAAGATCGTGTCAAGAGCGCCAAAACACCCAACAAGCTGCGCGCACTGCAACGTCTTGGCGTGCCCTATAGTACTGAAGACATCGCCACCGCCGCACAGCAGACCGAGGGAGTTAAGGAAATCGACGCCTTGGTTGCCTACCTGCAGCAGCTTGGCACCGTCATTACCGGACGATAACTATGGATATTAACGACTTACGTGCGCTTGCTACGGTGTTCACCACGGTGGCCTTCGGCGCAGTGTGTTTTTGGGCTTACAGCGGTAAAAACAAGCAGCGCTTCGATGAGGCGGCAAACTTGCCCTTTGCCGATGAACTGGATGCAGAGCAAGAGCGTATCAAGGGAGAACAGGAATGAGTACTTTTTGGAATGCCTACATCTTCGGTCTGACCGGCATTATGATTCTGGGCTTGATGGCATTGCTTTTCTTTACTCGCAGAATGCCCGGCGGTACCGATCCTGAAGAGACCACCGGCCACAGCTTTGATGGCATTGAAGAACTCAATAACCCAATGCCCAAGTGGTGGCTCAATTTGTTTTGGCTCACCATCGTATTTGGCCTCGGCTATATGGTGCTGTATCCAATCGGCAATTGGAACGGCTTGCTCAATTGGACCTCGGCCGGCCAACTCGAGGCAGAGACGAGCCAACACGATACCAAGTATGGCGAGTTTTTTGCGCGCTATGCGAGTGTGCCCGTTGAGGAGTTGCAGACTAATGATCAGGCCCTGCGCATGGGTCAGCAACTCTTTATGATTAACTGCGCCATTTGCCATGGCCAAAACGCCCAAGGCTACTATGGTTTCCCGAACTTGGCCGACGCTGACTGGCTCTACGGCGGCAGCGGCGACAATATTGAAACAACGCTGATCCAGGGTCGACGCGGTCAAATGCCCGCCTGGAAAGATACCCTAGGTACCACGGGAATTGCGGCGGTTACCGAATACGTGTTAGAACTATCTGGCAATGAGCACAACGACGCGCAAGCGGCGCAAGGCCAGGTTATTTTTGCGCAGATGTGCAGTGCTTGCCACGGTCAGGATGGGACCGGCTCGACGCTGATCGGAGCTCCTAACCTGACCGACAATATTTGGCTCTACGATCTACCTGATCAGGATCTGCGACGCGATGTCGTGACCACCCTGACCAACGGTCGAGCCGGTAACATGCCAGCCTGGATAGATATATTGGGTGAGCAAAAGGTCCACTTATTAGCGGGTTATGTTTACAGCCTGAGTAATTAAAGTGTATGGGAGGCCTGGCCTCCCTTCTCGTTGTCCACAAGCGCCTTTAGACTGGCGCTTGTGTATGATTTTCGCGGTCCAGTGGTCTCTTCATGTCTGAACACAAAACGTCTCAAGAACCATCCGAAATCATCATGACCGACTTATATCAATCCGCGGCCAAGATTTACATCAGGCGCATCCGGGGTTATTTTCGCAATCTAAGATTCTTTGGCGGCATGTTTTTATTTGCCGCCTACTTTGGCACCCTCTGGTTGAGCTGGGGGGATCGTCAGGCGGTGCTATTTGACTTACCGCAACGTCAATTCCATATTTTCGGCGTCACCTTCTGGCCACAAGACTTTATCCTTTTGTCTTGGGCGCTCATCATCTCCGCTTTCGCGCTATTTTTTATTACCGTTTTTGCCGGTCGCGTATTCTGCGGCTACACCTGCCCGCAGAGCGTTTTTACCTGGGTATTTTTGTTTATCGAGGAGAAAACCGAAGGTAAGCGTAACGCGCGCATCAAGTTAGACCGACAGGGTCTGAGCGGTCTCAAAATTCTACGTAAGGCCGCCAAACACCTACTCTGGGTCCTGGTAGCGCTGGCGACGGCGATCACCTTCGTGGGCTATTTTGTCCCGATCAAAGAACTCTTGGCGGATCTGGCTCAACTGTCTGCCGGTGGCTGGGTCATATTTTGGATCGCCTTTTTCACGCTGGCTACCTATGGCAATGCCGGTTGGTTGCGCGAACAGGTGTGCATCTATATGTGCCCTTATGCCCGGTTTCAATCGGTGATGTTCGACCGCGACACTTTGATTGTCAGCTATGACGCGGCGCGCGGCGAGTCACGCGGCGCACGGCGGCGTAATGACGACCCGGCCAAACTGGGCTTGGGCGATTGCATCGACTGCGACTTATGCGTCCAGGTGTGTCCGACTGGGATCGATATACGGGATGGGCTGCAGTACGAGTGCATTGGCTGTGCCGCCTGTGTGGACGCGTGCGACAGTGTGATGGAGAAAATGGGCTACGACACTGGCCTGGTGCGCTATACCACGGAAAACAAACTCGAGGGCATTCAGTCGAGCCTCATGCGGCCCCGCCTACTGGCCTATGCTGCGGCCCTGGTGTTGATGACCATTGCTTTTGCCTTGGTCCTAATCGCCCGGGTGCCGATTGAGCTGGATATCATCCGAGATCGTGGGGCGCTGCACAAGATGACCTCGGACGGTCTGATTCAAAACAGTTATTTGTTGAAGATCGCCAATATGACGGAACAGCCCCAAACCTTTGTGATCAGTGTTGACGGCTTATCGGGTTTAGCTTTTCGTTCATCGCAGCGGGTCCAAGTGCCCGGCGGGGATGCCGTGACGGTGCCCACCCTACTGGTGTTGCCAGCAGACCTAAATAGGCTGCCTACCAGCAAGATATACTTCTCCATCACCGGTGAAGAAGATCCCAAACTGGCAACGACCGAAGAAAGTCGATTCTTTGGCCCTGCCAATTTCTAACTCGGAGTAAGCTGTGTCAGAACTAGAAGGTCCTTGGTATAAACAATTTTGGTTATGGTTTATTGTCTCGCCGCTGCTGGTTGTCTTTGTGCTTGGCTTCACCATGCTTTATCTGGCGATCAAAACCAATGATGGCGTAGTGGTGGATAACTACTACAAGGACGGCAAGGGCATCTTTGTCCGTAAAGACGAAGATGCACTGGCCCGAGCGCAGAATTTGCGCGCGGATCTACTCTGGATCGATGATAAACTGCTGGTGACGCTCAGTGGCGATTTGACCCCCTTACCGGAGGCCCTCAGGCTATTATTTATCTTTCCAACGGCCAAGGCTGGCGATGTTTCAGTGCTGTTACAGCATCAAGGTTTGGGCCAGTACCAAGGGCGCCTGACCAAACCGGTTATCGGCAAGCGCCAACTGCAAATTCAACCGATCGGTGAAAGCGTCAATTGGCGACTGCACGGCTCGGGCATAGTCCCCCCCGCGTCCGCCTCGATGATTTTACTGCCCAAGCAACAATGAGCTCTACAAACTGCTTCCATTGTGGCTTGGTCAATCCGGACGAAGCCTTTGAACTCAATGTGCTAGGCGACGCTCGCTTTTTCTGTTGTCTGGGATGCCGCGCCGCGGCTCAAATGATAGTCGCGAGCGGCTTAGGCGAATATTATCGCTTTCACCAACCCGACCAACAGCCCGTCGACACCGCCCTGAGCGACAAACAACAACAGGCCTTATTAGTCTATGATCGTGATGATGTTCAGAATGAATTCACTACTCGGGCGAGCGATGGGCGCAAGACGGCGATCTTTTTAATTGAAGGCATCAGCTGTTCAGCCTGCACTTGGTTGATCGAAAAGCGCCTGCAACAATTGGCGGGGGTTAGCTACGTCGCGATGAATGCCGCGACCCATCGTTTATCGATTGAGTGGCAGCCTGGCGACGTCAAACTCTCCGATATTTTCAAAAGTCTGTTATTGATCGGCTATCGCGCAGCACCCTATCTGCCCGATGCGGCCGAACTGGCCCGAGCGCGCACCCAGCGGCAATTTATTCTGCGTCTTGGAGTTGCCGGAATCGGTATGATGCAAGCGATGATGAATGCCGTCGCGCTTTATTCGGGCGATATCAGTGACAGTCATGAACGCTGGCTGTGGTGGACCAGCTTGCTGCTGACCTTGCCGGTGATCCTTATTTCCGCCTGGCCCTTTTTTACCGCGGCCGGCCATGCCCTTAAGAACCGTCAATTGTCCATGGACGTCAGCGTCAGTATCGCGATCTTAAGTGCATTTCTGGCCAGTGTTTGGGCCACTGTTACCGGCCAGGGTGAGGTGTTCTATGAATCGGTCAATATGTTTACCTTTTTCCTCGTTCTGAGTCGATTTTTGGAATTTCGCGCTCGCACCCTCTCCAATGCGCAGGGCAATACCCTGGTCCGAGTTCTGCCAGCAACCTGCAGCCTAGTAGAGGGCGGCACGGTGCGTGAAACATCGATTCGCGACCTAATTGATGGCCAGATCATTCGGCTCTTAGCCGGCGAAACCAGCCCCTGTGATGGCACGGTGGTGCGCGGCCAAAGTGAATTTGACGAATCCAGTTTCAGCGGTGAATTCAGAGGTCGTGCGAAACAACTCGGCGATCCGGTTCTGGCGGGAACCATCAACCAACTGCAGTCGGTTGATATCCAGGTGCAGCATATGACCACCGGCAGCGCCGTTAATTTCCTGCAACAATTGGTCGATCGCGCCAGCGCTGAAAAGCCACGCATCGCCGAGCTGGCCGACCGGGGTTCACGCCAGTTTATCCTGTCGACTCTTTTGGTTTCGCTGCTGATTGGCCTGGTATGGCTGTGGCTCGATCCAGATCGGGCCTTCTGGGTGGTAATCAGTGTGCTAGTGGTCACCTGTCCCTGTGCGCTCAGCTTAGCAACCCCAACGGCACTGGCGCAATCCATGGCACAGCTCAAGCGCCAAGGCTTTGTGATAACCCGAGGTTATGTGTTGGAACGCCTGGCGCAATTGACTGAGGTGGCATTCGATAAAACCGGGACCTTAACTGAAGGCCGATTTGAGCTCAGCGACTTTAATCGCGATCCCAATGCCGATCGTTGGGCATTTTCCGAGGCGCGATTAAAATACATCTGTGGCGCGTTAGAACAGTACAGCGAACATGCTATGGCCAACGCCTTAAAACCCTTAACTGCAGAGTTCAGTGCATCGGCTCTGGTCATTGAGGCGGTCGAAACGGTTCCGGGCGCGGGCATCCAGGGGCAATCTGAACTGGGTTTATGGCGCTTGGGTTCGGCAGCCTTCACCCACCAAGACGAAGCGATACAGACCGAGGGGACTCGTCTCTACCTGACTTGTAATGACCAGCTAATGGCCACCCTAACCCTGACAGACCGACTGCGCAGCACGGTAGCGCCGCTATTTGATACGCTGACGGGATTACAGATCCGCAGCCATGTCTTGACCGGAGATGCCAACCCCCTAGCCGAGGCCAGATTGCGCACGGCCGGACTCAACGGCCAGTTTCTTGCTGGTTGTACACCCGGCGAGAAGTTAGCCTGGGTCGAACAGCGTGCCGCCAACTCTCTGGCAGTGGTCGGTGACGGCTTAAACGATGCACCCTTCCTAGCCGGTGCCTCGTTGTCTATTGCTATGTTGGAGGCAACCGATTTAACCAAGACCCAAGCCGATGTGCTGCTGTTCACCAACGACCTGCAAGTGATCGCCCACGCGATCGGTGTCGCGCGGCGCACCCAGAAAATTATTCGTCAAAACCTGGCCTGGGCGCTGCTTTACAATCTTATCGCCCTGCCGATCGCGGCCCTGGGATTGGTCGCTCCGTGGCAGGCCGCTATTGGGATGTCGGTGAGTTCACTGTTGGTGGTTGGTAACGCCAGTCGTTTGAGGAAATAGCTGTGGATATACTGTTACTCTTGATACCGGCAAGCCTATTTTTGTTGGCGGTTGCCGGACTGCTGTTTTGGTGGTCGGTGCGCAGTGGCCAATACGACGATCTGGACAGTCCAGGCCAGCGCATTCTGTTTGAGGATGACGACCATATGGTACCGAAGCCAGACAAGGAGCAGGATAGTGACGACTGATTTACTCGCCGCGTTCTTGATCGGCCTAGTGTCCGCGGGCCATTGCATGGGGATGTGTGGCGGCCTTATGGTAGCGGCCGGACTCAACTCAACTCGCCCGATTCTGACGGCCTATTATAGTATCGGCCGGGTCACCACCTATGTTTTCCTAGGGACGCTATTTAGCTACTTTGCCCACCTACTGCCCAGTCATACCCTGCCGTGGCTTAAGGTCTTGTCTGGTTTGCTATTAGCGTTAAGCGCGCTCTATTTTTTGGGGTGGAACCGATGGCTAAAGAATTTTGAACAGCTTGGCTTCCCACTGTGGCGACGTTTGCAGCCCCTAAGCAAGAAACTGCTGCCGATCGATTCGGCGCGAGCGGCCTATGGCATCGGTCTATTATGGGGCTTTATTCCCTGCGGACTGATTTACACCGCCGTCGCATTTAGCCTGGGTATGCCCAATGTCCTGCAGTCGGCTCTGGCCATGCTATTCTTTGGCTTAGGCACGCTGCCGGCAATGGTTGGCTCGGCGTTGATGGCCAACCGCATCCGACCCTGGTTGTACCATCCGAAAGTAAAGTTTGTGCTCGCCGGCATTATGCTCTTGTTTGCCGGCACCCTTTGGCTTGATGCCTACCAAAACCTGAGGTAACTGATGAATTATATATTCGGCTATGGCAGCCTAATTTGCTCCGATAGTCGCAGCCGAACCGGCGTGTCGGGACCGGCTCATCCGGTCGAAGTACAGGGCATTGCGCGCAAGTGGTCGGTCCATGTGCCAGATTATGCCGCGACGGCCGTGGGCGCGCACAGTGATGCGCATGCGCACTGCAATGGCGTGTTCTTTGCCGTCGATGAGGATAACCTGAGTCGTTTTGATGTCCGAGAACAGGGTTACCGGCGGATTCAGGTGCCATGGGCCTCGGTCGAGGCCATGAGCACCTCAGCATTGCCAGTATTGGGCACCTTATGGGCTTATGTCGGCACCAGTCAGGCCGCGCCGCATGCCGAGCGACCGATCATGCAAAGTTATCTGGATGTCATCCTCAACGGCTGCCTAAACTATGGTCCCGACTTCGCCCGGAGGTTCACCGAACTGACCGGTCAATGGCAACATTTGGTCGATGATCGGACCCAGCCAACCTATCCGCGCGCGCTGAAGTCGCATGATCGCCTGCCCGAAATCGATCAGGTGATACTCGAGCATCTGCCTGATTTATGGGCACAAAAACAACAATTGGCTCAGAAACCCTAAATAAATATACCGCGGCGTCGGGTCAATCTGGCTCTAAATGAGGTCTTTTTTGGTCAATTAGCTGGAAAACAGCTGAAAAAGATCTGTTATAGGTGAAAACCATTTACTGGCCTGACCTGGCGTGTTATCAATCTCGGCAAATTATCCCCTATTAGTTGTCAATCACATGTCCCAATCTACCAAACAGATACCGCTCGGCACTGCCACAAGTGACAAGCTTGAACTCTCTAAATTGCAAAAACGCTTGCGCCGCGATACCGGCCGAGCGCTGGCCGATTTCAATATGATTGAAGCCGGCGATAAGGTCATGGTCTGCCTATCCGGTGGCAAAGACTCCTATACCATGCTCGATCTGTTGCTCAGCATGCAAAAGAGCGCACCCATCGACTTCGAACTGGTGGTGGTGAATCTGGATCAGAAGCAACCCGATTTCCCTGAAGAAATTTTACCCAACTATCTACAAGCCCTCGGCGTGCCGTATCATATTCTTGAGCGGGATACCTACTCGATTGTGATGGATACGGTCCCAGACGGGAAAACAACCTGCGGGATCTGCTCACGTTTGCGGCGCAGCACCCTCTATGCATTTGCCGATCAAATTGGCGCCAACAAGGTCGCCTTAGGTCATCATCGAGACGACATTATTGAAACGCTTTTCCTCAATATGTTTTACGGCGGCAAACTCAAGGCCATGCCCCCGAAGCTGCTCAGTGACAGCCAAACCAATGTTTTAATCCGGCCCTTGGCCTATTGTCGGGAAGCCGACATTGCCCGATTCTCAAGCCTGATGAACTATCCTATTATTCCCTGCAATCTCTGTGGCTCTCAAGATAGCCTGCAACGTCAGGCCATAAAAACCATGTGCCAAGATTGGGAAGCGCAGTTCCCCGGTCGGATCGAGAGCATTCAACGCTCGATGGCTAATGTTTCATTATCACAACTGTCGGATCGCGAGCGTTTCAACTTTACCGATCTGCGCGCCAGTGGTATCCCGCTCGTCGCCACCGATGTTGATCAACCCTATGCGCCTTTGGCCAGCACCTTGGTTAAGACGTGGAGGCCTGAATAAAACGATAATGCAATAGATCAGTGTTAGGAAACACAAGCGAAGCAAAACTGTAGTATGCTTAAATTTCATTAAGCTTTACCGCTCGGAGCCTTGTCATGGGTTTAACCACCGCCTGTAAAAACTGCAGTCTTCATCCACTCTGTTTACCGTTGGCCTTATCGGTTGACCAAATGGACTCTCTGGATGCGATCATAAAGCGAGGCCGCCCGTTGCAAAAAGGAGAGCATCTTTTTTATCAGGGCGACGAATTTAAATCTGTCTACGCCGTGCGCACCGGGACGATAAAAACCTATACTTTAACCAACGATGGTGAAGAACAAATTACCGGCTTTCATTTGGCCAGTGAGTTGGTTGGCTTAGAAAGTTACGATTCCATTAACCACCCCTCCTCGGCCAAGGCGCTGGAAACCACCAACGTTTGTGAGATTCCGGTCGATCGCCTGGATGAATTGGCGGGTAAGATGCCCGAGTTAAGACGTCAACTGATGCGCCTAATGAGTAAAGAACTGCGGGGCGAACAACAGATGATGTTGCTGCTCAGCAAAAAAAGTGCAGAAGAGCGTATTGCGTCTTTTTTAATTAATTTGGCCGCACGTTTTAAACGCCGAGGTTTCTCCGGCACGTCCTATCGCCTCACTATGTCGCGTGCCGACATTGCCAACTATCTCGGTTTGGCCGTGGAAACCGTAAGCCGAGTCTTTACCCGTTTTCAAAAGCAAAATTTATTAGAAGCAACGGGCAGCGCTAAAGATATAGTAATCGGAAACTTTGTCGAGCTGACCTCGATGGCCTCCTTGGCCGAGTGCGAACGGATTGAGCTCGGCCTCGACTAAGGCAAGGTTTGCATTCAAGATTCGCATTGTGACCATTAACTGATATGGGTCACCTTCTCCCCCACCGATCTAATTACACTGATCTTTCTTAATCTGTAACTGAGATCAGTATGTACCTTGACGTTGTTGTACTGGCAGGCATCGCTGTGGTGGCTTTGATGATTGCTTTCTTTGCCGGCTTTGGCTATTTCATCTACCGCGATGCGCAAAAAAAACCACCGGCCGATTAGGCCCGATAGTTATCGATATATTGTCGAATCAGCCATCCGGCGATCGAAACACTGGGCGGGTGTTTCGGCAAGTCGTGTATATTAAACCATTGGGCATCGGCAATTTCCCCGGGCGCGGGGACGATCTCGCCAGCCTCAAATTCGGCGTGAAAACCTAACATCAATTGGTTTGGAAAAGGCCAAGCCTGACTGTTTAGATATTGAATATTTTTGATCGTCACGCCGACCTCTTCCTTAACCTCGCGCATAACAGCCTGCTCAGCCGATTCGCCCGACTCGATAAACCCGGCCAATGTACTGTACCAACCCCGCTCCTTGTGATTTTCGCCTTGGGCCAACAACACCTGGTCACCCCGCGTGATCAAGACGATAATGCAGGGCGATATGCGCGGGTAGAACCTGAGGCGACAGGGGCTGCAGCTGAGGGCATTCTCCCCGGCTATCTGGTGTGTCACCTGACCACATTGGCCACAGTATTGATGTTGTGTGCGCCACTCCAATAGGCCACGGGAGCGGGCGCAGAGCATAAAGGCCGTCTCATCGAGATAGGCGATATCGCGCAGTGACGACAGTGACTGATCGGCGGATACCTGACTGACGGATGCGGTGAAATACGCCTTACCGTCCAATAACCCGACAAATTCGCGCGCCGTATAGGGATAAGGTACATCCGCTTCGGCCCAGGCAATCTGCCGATCTTGGGTCAATATTTGCCCCTGATACCAGAGAATAATCTTGCTTTGAGCATCCGATACCGGCGCGATGCCTGGCAATTCAATTTGATGCCTACCCAATTCGTACAGCATAGTGTCTCTTCCCAATGCAATGGTATCAGTCGAGTGATTTGGTCACTTTCATGATCTCATCTTCAGAGCCAACACTGAAGCCGAAATGTTTCGCCAGACCAAGCATGGCGCCATTTTCGGGGAGTACATCGGCGACCAGTCGACTGACTTTAAGACTCTTTCCGTAACGCACGGTCTTGTCCATCAACAGCCCTGCCAGGCCCGTTCCTTGTGCCTCAGGGGCCACCATGATGGCGAACTCCAGTTCATTATGGTTTATGTCGAGCCACAGACGCATCTCGCCCAGGATGCCCCGTTGGTCCTCTGCGACAAACACCATTTCGCGCCGATAATCGATTTGACTCATGGTCGCTAATTCCAAATGTTCAAATTTCAAGCGACTGTAAAAAAAGCGCAAACGCAAGGCCTCGGCGTCGAAACGGCCAAAGAAGGCCTTCAACTCCGGCTCATCTTCACCGCGAATCGGTCGAATGAGCATGGCTAGACCGTTCTTCAGCACGCAGTGTTCCTCCAGTTCCGCCGGATAGGGGTTCAAGGCCGGACTAACCTTATCCCCAATCGACGCGGCAACCCCCAGAACCACCGGCAGGCTGTTATTTTGCAACAGCAGATTCACTTCCACGCCCATCAGACGCGGGTTATCGATCACCATCTGCGACAAGCCGATAAGATGCTGAATCAAGCGCTCCATATCGTCGACTAGCTGCTCACTGCGCTCTAACAGCACCTGATAGCCATGGGTTTTTTGAATGAGCTGCTTCGCCAGCGCTGAGTTCAGTGGCACTAGGGCCACCTGTCGATCGACTAACATATCGGCGTGAGAGCCTCCCTCACCGATGAAGATTAATGGGCCATAAGTGGGATCTCGGGTAATACCCAGGCTGAACTGAATGGCATCAACCTTACGCCGCATCGGCTGTACCGCCCAACCGAGTATTTCGGAATCGGGCAGGCGGCGATTTTTTTCCCGCGTTAATTCCACACTGGCAGCGCGCAAGGCCGCTGCATCGGCCAATTCTATCTTGGCGCCCCGCCAACGCGCCGCAGGCACATTCTGGTAGGCAAAAGGATAGCTATAGGTCTGGTGTACCAGACGTAAGGCGGCAGGGAAAAAGCGCGGAGTCAGGCGCGTCAGCAGTCGTTCAAAATCGGTATCGAAGGTGCTACCGACCAGCTTAAAGCCGTAACCGCGTAAAAGCTGACGCGCTTCTGGCCAGGTCAGATAGGTACGCCGATCTTGACGCGCCTGAGCGATCACCCGCTCAGCCTGATCCCGGTCGGGCGCGAACTCTAAGGCATCACTGCTGGGAGTTTCGCGCAGCCGCTCCTGCGCATGCGCATGTCGGGACAATGTCAGATAAGCGTTAACGCCCTCTGTGGGCGAATCAAAATTCAGCAACCCGGCACTATCGAAGGCTTGACGGGCACTTTGGGTGGTCAGGCCGCCGAGAAAACAGGTTAATACCAGGCGTCGACTGCGCTTAATATACTTTAGTAAGGCCGGCGCTAAATCGGCGCTTACCGAGCGGCGATTCGGGCTGTGAATCACCAGAATGGCGCCCAGGCCCGGTTCGGTTTCCAGTGCTTTTAGGCACGCGACATAATCTTCACCGCTGGACTGGGGCGGCAGCACCGCAGGGTTGCCACCCGTTTCGCTGTGAAACCAGGTCTGGCTTTGGATCAGTTTGGCACTCGGCGGCGGAGCCAATTCACCCTGATTTTTCAATAGATACTGGCGCGCCAACATTGCCGTACCCAAGCCATTACTGACGATGGCTAAGTTCCGATGATAGAGCGGGCGCGATCGCGCCAACACCTCTAAACCCTGAAACAGCCCATCAATAGTGTCGACTTGGAGCACACCGGCACGGGAAAAGAATTCGGCATCAACCTTATAGACGTCCGAAATGCCATTGGCCACCGCGCCCCGATTATGGGTTCGAATGGCCAGTACTTTCTTTGACCGCGATGCCGCACGCAGTGCTGTTAACAGGCGATTCGCATCGCGGATCTGTTCCAAATGAATCAGGATGGCCTTAACCCGCCGGTCAGTGGCTAAATGATCCACGACATCGGAAATACGAATATCGGCGCTGGCGCCGAGGGTTAAAAAATGCGAGAAACCAATGCCGCGCGCGCCGGCCCAGTCGAGCAAGGCCGCGCCCAGAGCGGCAGAATGGCCGACATAGGCGGCACTGCCCGGTAGCGCATCGAGGTGGCTGTAACTGGCATTGAGCTTATGATCGGGTACCAGTATCCCCAGGCAATTGGGGCCCATCAGACGGATATTCAGTTCTTTTGCGATGCGGGCGATCTTTTCATTGTTTTGCGAACTGAAATTCAGCTGCCGTGCCAAACCGCCCGTCAAGATCAAGGCGGCGCGAATATTTAGCCGACCCATCTGGCGCAGCACCCGCGGAATGGCCGCCGGCGGCACACAGACAATGGCCAGGTCGATCGAATCGTTGATGGCGCGCAGATAGCGCACACAGGGCACGCCAAACACCTGCCCATAGCCTTTTAAATTCACAGCATAAATAGGGCCGGCAAAACTTGAGCCCTGCAAATTTTGCAACACCAAACCGCCCATACTGCTGTCACGCTCTGATGCGCCGATGACGGCGATGGATTTGGGGGCAAAAAAAGGGCTAAGATCGGGCATTATTAAACCAAAGTCGGAATGCTAAGCCTTTACTCTAGCCTTATACTGCAAGGACATTCAATGGCTTAAATCAACCATGACAAAAACAGCCCTGATTTTCCATGAACATTGCGAGCTGCATGATATGGGCGAGGATCATCCGGAATCGCCGCGCCGCACCCAAGCTATTCGTGAACAGTTGATAAAGACGGGCCTGATGCCGGACTTAGTGCAGCTGCGGGCCGAGCAGGCCAGCACCGAACAGGTGCTCCGGGTACATCATCAGACCTATGTTGAGCAGCTCGACCGGATCAGCCCGAAACAGGGCCTGGTGCAGGCTGATCCGGACACGCTGATTGGGCCCTATACCTGGGAGGCCAGCTATCGCGCGGCGGGCGCGGGCGTGCAGGCGGTCGATGGCATTCTGAATGGTGAATTCGATCGCGCCTTTTGCGCGGTGCGTCCGCCGGGACACCATGCCGAACCGAATGTAACTATGGGCTTTTGTTTTTTTAACAACGTGGCCATCGCCGTCGAACACGCTATTAAACATCATGGCTTAAAAAAAGTGGCGATCATCGACTTCGATGTTCATCAGTGTAATGGCACCATTGAAATGTTTCAAAACCGTCCCGACGTGGCGATCTTTACCAGCTTCCAACACCCCTTTTATCCCAATAGCCATTGGGCCGCCGAGCATCCCCATATTCATCTCACGCCAATGGTGGCCTACTCAGACTTTCGCGATGTCAAACTGGCCTGGCAGGAACAATGGCGTCCGGCCTTGGTGGCCCACCAACCGGAGATGATATTTATTTCCGCCGGTTTTGATGCGCACACTAAAGACCCGATGAGTCAGACTAATTGGCAGAGCGAGGATTTTTACTGGCTCACCGACGCGATTGTGACGCTGGCCAATGAACTGTGCGCCGGCCGCATTGTGTCGGTACTTGAGGGGGGCTACCACTTGGCCGCCTTGGCCGAAAGCGCGGAACTGCATATCCGCCGTTTAACGGAGGAATAAGCAGTTCCGGCAAGTGGGTCTATTCGTCGAGCAAGTCTCTATAGATAAACTCTTGGTCTGGTTCTTCCAGACTGATTTGACCTAGAGCGCCAGAACGTAAATCCTTAAGCACGACTTCGCTAACCTTGTGCCAATCGACCTCGCGGCCTCGAACGCAGGCGCGACTGCGCGCGATCGCTTCCATGCAGGCCGTCGCGGTATCGGGCACCGAGGCCAGTTTATAACGACCAATCAGGGCTTCCGGATAACGCTGAATCAAATAATCCACGGCGAACAGCGCTATGTCCTCATATTCCACCGCAGTATCTCGAATGGCGCCGCTGGCGGCCAATCGATAACCACCCAGTTCGCTTTCAGGGGAAGGCCACATAATTCCCGGCGTATCCATCAGGGTAAAATCATTAGAAATCTGAATGCGTTGTTGATTGCGCGTGACGGCCGGTTCGTCGCCGACTCGAGCAACCTTTTTGCCCGCCAAACCGTTGATCAGGGTCGACTTACCGACATTCGGAATGCCCACCACCATGCTCCGCACCGGCTTGGCGATACCACCACGATGTGGCGCCATTTGCCGACAAAAATCAGGAATTTTCGCCAATTGCTTGCGATCGCTCATGACCATGGCGACCACCATGATATCTTTTTCCTGGGCTAGGAATGATTGCCATTTGGCAGTCACCAAAGGGTCGGCCAAATCGGCCTTACTGAGCAAGCGAAGTACCGGCTTGTCGCGCCTGATCTTGGTCAAGATTGGATTCATGCTCGAATGGGGGATACGAGCGTCCAGGATCTCGATAACGACATCGATTTTAGGGATTATTTCACTGATCTGTCGACGGGCCTTAGCCATATGGCCAGGAAACCAATTAATTTTTGCCATTCAGCGAAACACTCAATCAAATTAGAGCGGCATTATACCACATCATTGTCGGCAACCCTGAAGTCCTCCGGTATGCAATATGGCTATTTTTCGATTGTGCAGGTGTGGGTCGACGGTTAATTGGGACTCGAGAGCGTAAAAAACCTTAGCGGTATAGACCGGATCCAGGGCGATACCGGACGCCAGGCTAAATTGCTGACTGAATGTTCGCTGCGCTGGACTGAGCTTGCCGAACCCCGGACCGGCAAAATCGGTCCACAGGCTGTATTGTTCAGAGCCAAGCGATAGGGCCGCCATCTTGGTCTGCAGGTCCTGATAGTTATCGGCATCCCTAAAGACAGGAACACCGACAACAGACACTTTCGCGGGTGCGTGCGTGGCCAACCCGGCGAGCGTACTGCCAGAGCCCACCGCACAAACCACCAGATCGGTGTCCGGGTCAATGCCTTGCCACCAGAGTCCGCTACCCTTGATGCCCTCTGCAGACCAGCCGCCTTCATTGACCCGCATCGAATTCGGATAGAGCGACAACCATGGCTGCCAGAAACCATCAGTATAGCGCTCTTGATAGGTCTGCCGATCGACAAAATGCAGCTCCATGCCCCAACGTTGACAGTCGAGCAAGGTCGGCGTTAAGACCTGGGCCGCATAACCAAGCACTAAACCAACTGATTGCAGGCCGGCTTCCCGGCTGGCCCAGGCGAGCGCATGCAGATGGTTAGAGTAACGCCCGCCGACACTGATAAGGGTTTGCAGACCGCTATCTTGGGCAGCCTCCAGCAGAGGCTGGAGCTTATAAAGTTTATTGCCGGAAACCACTGGATGCAGCAGATCACCGCGAATTATTGAGACATTGGGGCGCTGGGGCCAGGCGGATTGGGTCAAGCTGGGTAGACTGGCAAAGATACTCTGGACTGACCGCACTCAGCTGCTGCGCCGGAATTGGGTGACATTGCCGCTGTCGAGTCGGTGTTTAGTGCATCGGTTGTTAACGCCGATTTGATAGTCAGAGGGGGTGTCAATACGCTTCACCGGCACACCACATTGTTCGCATTCAGAGCCATCATAGTGCACTAACCAGCTTTTATAATGTTCCAGTGTAACACTGCATTTCTGTGCGGCGAAACTCAAGGGCTTATCGAGATAGTCTTCGAGTTGTCGGGCCGGCAAGCTGATATGGCCGGCACCGGGATGATAGGCAACAAAGACCAACTCCAGCTTTTCCATTTTCTCATAGACTTCGACATTGGCCACCGCATTGTCTTCTGCCTCGATTCGATCGCGTTTGAGTTGTTCATTTTCACGCTGAGACTCTCCTAATCGTTGTTCAAGATCTTGGGCTTGGAACTCGAGGGTTTTCCGTAATTCTTGGGTTTTAAAACTGGCACTGGTCAGGCTTTTCAGTGACTGTGTGGACTCGGCCAACGCATGACTTGCTTGATCATACTGTTTGCTTAAGCGCTCGTAATCGACCGACTGACTCACCCACCTGGCCTTGAGGTCGCTCGCTTCTGCTTGCTTCTGGTCGATTAGGGCGCGTAGTTCGGCCAACTCACTGGACGTTGAATCGCTGTGGACAACAACCTGTCGTTGATAACCCTCTATTTGGTCCGTCAGTGCGCTATTAGCCCGTCTATATTTCGCCAGTTCATCGTTCTGCTCCTCCATTTCCAGGGCCTGAAGGGTTAGCCGTTCTTTTAATTCGATGCTTAGCCGAGTTTTATCATCGTCGGCCACACGTTGATTGTGTAACAGCTCTAGATGCTCTTCCTTGAGGCTATTAAACTGGTCCTTGTGGCTCTCAGCCTGCTCTTGGGCTTGGATCAGGTCCCGTTCGAGTCGAGTATTTCGGGCCTGCATTTTCTCCAACAAAACCTTGTTGTGGTTGGCCTGTTGCTCTAAGTCCTGACCATGATGTCGATAGCTCTGCGCCTCATTACGCATGGCGCGCTTTACCTGCTCAATCTCCACGCGATACTTTTCCTCCATAGCTTGAATCGTCTGCTTCTGACGCTGAATCAACAGATCGACCTTGGCCTGAAATTCTCCGGCCTGCGCGCGCAATTTTTCCGAGCCGCTTTGTGCTGTCAGTTGTTGCGAGGATTGCCAGTCAGAGGTGTCAACCGGATCGCACATCAGCGGGACCTCAATCTCCGGTTCGTTGAGCTGAGCGGGCGCGGGTGTCGGCGCCGACAAAATGGGGATGGTATTTAATTCGTCGTCGGTGATAAGACCGAGTTTATTACGCGTTACGGCCTCTTGTAGCAGGCAAAAATGATCAATGTCACGTTGATTAGGCTCCCATAATTCTCGCTGGTACCAGGACACCGAACATTGGCTCCGGCAGGCAAGCCGAATCGGGCCAGCACCTAGATCAGGGCCGGGGCCCGCATTCTCAGCTAAATGGCGCAGCGGTATGTTCCAATCCTCATCGGCGAAACCGCGTTCATTGAATTCGATTTGAAAAGTCACAAGACTGTGGACTTTTAAGGACGGAGTTATCTTGACGTAAGCGGCGTAAATCTCCCTATTCGCCAACTCGGTAATCCCCACCACGCCGTCGAGTACCGCTTCGAATTCAGAATAGCGCATCTCTTTTGCGACCACTTTGTTGCCAAAGAAAATTATTGCCTCGAATAGCTCCTTGCTGTTTCTTGCTGCCATATGCTGCCTCAAATGCACTTTTTTGCCCTGTTGTAAATCAGAGCAGACCTTCGATCAGTGTGATCATTCTATGCACACCGCCCCTGAGAGACTGTGACTTGATTAGCAGTTAGTAAAGATGGCCCCACTATTTTGTCAAAATGTGACTTATTTTGCGTTTGAATACACTGTGACTCTCCGTGCTGGGTCACTGTTGTCCTACTGAGTGTAGTGAATAGGATCGAGTTACGCCTGCTTTCAGGCGCGTTAACACCGTTAAGGGTCGCGCGGAGGCACCAGCTTTACGGGGAACTGTCGACGTTATAACCGGCAAGTTGATCTGTTTTGATGGAGGCTGTGCAGTAGATGTTTTGGGCCTTGAGGCCATGGAGCAGACAACAGAATGTTATTAAACAGTTAGATCCGGGCAAAAAACTTTAGCAGGGGGGATAAAACAGACTTGAGAAAAGTATCTTTGGTCCGGAAGAGACCGATGGTCCGGCATTCCGGCTCGCGATCTAGGTTCGAAGAACCTTGGGTCGCGCTGCTAAGGTGTCAACCTCGGCGCCCTCTTTAGACTTGAGGAAAGTATTGGCGAAACTGACGAGACCGATGGTCCGGCATTCCGGCTCGCGATCTAGGTTGAAAGAACCTTGGGTCGCGCTGCTAAGGTGTCAACCTCGGCATTCTCTTTAGACTTGAGGAAAGTATTGGCGGAACGGACGAGACCGATGGTCCGGCAATCCGGCTCGCGATCTAGGTTGAAAGAACCTTGGGTCGCGCTGCTAAGGTGTCAACCTCGGCATTCTCTTTAGACTTGAGGAAAGTATTGGCGGAACGGACGAGACCGATGGTCAGGCAATCCGGCTCGCGATCTAGGTTCAAAGAACCTTGGGTCGCGCTGCTAAGGTGTCAACCTCGGCATTCTCTTTAGACTTGAGGAAAGTATTGGCGGAACGGACGAGACTCGAACTCGCGACCCCCGGCGTGACAGGCCGGTATTCTAACCAACTGAACTACCGCTCCGCATTCTGGTGGGTGTGAACGGGTTCGAACCGCTGACCCTCGCCTTGTAAGGGCGATGCTCTCCCAACTGAGCTACACACCCAAAATGCCTGAATTTAACGTATTCAAAACGTCCCTTTAGACTTGAGAAAAGTGTTGGCGGAACTGACGAGACCGATGGTCCGGCATTCCGGCTCGCGATCTAGGTTCGAAGAACCTTGGGTCGCGCTGCTAAGGCGTTAACCTAAGCGTTCTCTTTAGACTTGAGAAAAGTGTTGGCGGAACTGACGAGACCGATGGTCCGGCATTCCGGCTCGCGATCTAGGTTCGAAGAACCTTGGGTCGCGCTGCTAAGGTGTCAACCTCGGCGCCCTCTTTAGACTTGAGGAAAGTATTGGCGGAACGGACGAGACTCGAACTCGCGACCCCCGGCGTGACAGGCCGGTATTCTAACCAACTGAACTACCGCTCCGCATTCTGGTGGGTGTGAACGGGTTCGAACCGCTGACCCTCGCCTTGTAAGGGCGATGCTCTCCCAACTGAGCTACACACCCAAAATGCCTGAATTTAACGTATTCAAAACGTCCCTTTAGACTTGAGAAAAGTATTGTCGAAACTGACGAGACCGATGGTCCGGCATTCCGGCTCGCGATCTAGGTTCGAAGAACCTTGGGTCGCGCTGCTAAGGCGTTAACCTAAGCGTTCTCTTTAGACTTGAGAAAAGTATTGGCGGAACTGACGAGACCGATGGTCCGGCATTCCGGCTCGCGATCTAGGTTCGAAGAACCTTGGGTCGCGCTGCTAAGGTGTCAACCTAAGCGTTCTCTTTAGACTTGAGAAAAGTATTGGCGGAACTGACGAGACCGATGGTCCGGCATTCCGGCTCGCGATCTAGGTTCGAAGAACCATGGGTCGCGCTGCTAAGGCGTTAACCTAAGCGTTCTCTTTAGACTTGAGAAAAGTGTTGGCGGAACGGACGAGACTCGAACTCGCGACCCCCGGCGTGACAGGCCGGTATTCTAACCAACTGAACTACCGCTCCATAACCCATGACAGTTTATGCTCTCCAGCAGAGCTTTCTCCGAAAAGAAAGAACGATACATAAATAGCATATTGTATCGGCTCGCGATCTAGGTTCAAAGAACCTTGGGTCGCGCTGCTAAGGTGTCAACCTCGGCGCCCTCTTTAGACTTGAGGCAAGCTTGACGAAACTGACGAGACCGATGGTCCGGCATTCCGGCTCGCGATCTAGGTTCAAAGAACCTTGGGTCGCGCTGCTAAGGTGTCAACCTCGGCGCCCTCTTTAGACTTGAGGCAAGCTTGACGAAACTGACGAGACCGATGGTCCGGCATTCCGGCTCGCGATCTAGGTTCAAAGAACCTTGGGTCGCGCTGCTAAGGTGTCAACCTCGGCGCCCTCTTTAGACTTGAGGAAAGTGGCGGAACGGACGAGACTCGAACTCGCGACCCCCGGCGTGACAGGCCGGTATTCTAACCAACTGAACTACCGCTCCGCATTATGGTGGGTGTGAACGGGTTCGAACCGCTGACCCTCGCCTTGTAAGGGCGATGCTCTCCCAACTGAGCTACACACCCATAACGCTAAATTTAACGTCTTCCGACCCCTTTTGGGCGCCTAAAACAAGTTCTAAGCTTCCTAAAAGTGACGCGCATTGTATAGTTTTTCTTAATGAAGTCAAACATTTAGCTGACTCTCACCCGAAAATAACTAGCGCACTAAAAACAAAACCATTTCTGGCCAATAGGTGATCACCAAGACCACGAACAGCAACACAAACATCATCGGAATGGTCGCCCTATAGAGCTCGGTAATAGGCCTCTTAAAGCGATAGCTGGCAATAAAGAGGTTCATACCGACTGGCGGGGTAAAATAACCAATCTGCATATTGGCAACAAAGATGATGCCTAAATGGATAGGGTCAATACCGTATTCCAATGCCACTGGCAATATTAACGGTACAATGATGATCAACGCTGCAAATATGTCTAGGATGGCACCTAACGCCAGCAGGCCAATGTTGAGGCACAATAAGAAGGCCCAACGGCTATCAATATTGGCCTTGACCCAGTCAAATACCTTGGCGGGCATCTCCATGTCGACCAACAGATTGGTAAAGGCCAAGGCCACACCCAAGATAAGCAGAATACCGCCAACCATTTTCATGGCCTCGGTAGCAATGCGGGGTAAGGCCTTGAGTGACACATCCTTGTAGATAAACACCTCAACGATCAGAACATAGAGGGCGGTGATCGCGGCTATATCAGAAATCACCAGCCAACCGGACAGCAGGCCGCCCAGGACGATTAACGGGATCCCGAGCTCCCATTTTGAATTCTTAGCTTCTTTAATCAGAGTGCGCCAGTTAAACGGGATGAGCGGGATGATCTGGTGCCGCTGACTCCATAAGCCATAACCCCACAATGACAGAATCATCAGAAATGCCGGAATGAGTCCGGCAATAAAGAGGTCCTGTATATTTACGGCAACATTCATCTGTTGGGCAACAATCCCATAGAGTATCAGTGGGATGGCCGGCGGCAACAGCAACCCCATACTACCGGAGGTGGTGACCAGCCCAATGGCAAACTTATCGGTATAGCCGGCCTGCTTCAAAGCCGGGACCAGTAAGGCGCCCAGGGCCACGATGGTGACACCAGATCCGCCGGTCAACATGGTAAAAAACGCGCACGCCAGCAGGGATATCAACACCATACCACCGGGCAGCCAACCTAGGGCCGCTTCAGACAGGCGCACTAAGCGATCGGCGGTCTTACTTTCACTGAGTAGGTAGCCGGCAAAGGTAAAGAGCGGCAGGGCCATTAGCAGGGTGTTTTCAGTTAATCGATAAAGCTCAATGGGCAGGACCATCAGATCGATGCCCGAGCTCCAAAAGCCCAACGCAGCGCCACCTAAGATAATGGTAAAAAGTGGCGCCCCAATCAGCGCGGCGAGCAGTAGTAAGCCGGATAGTGCAGCGCTCATGATGGCATAACCTGTTTGGGTATAATGGCCGCCAAAGCAAACCGAAGGGTCATCACTAAAAACCCGAGCGGCATGATCAGTTCAAAAGGCCAGGCCGGGAGGTTAGAGAAGGTGGGCATCTGCTCAATCATTTCATAGTAGACAAAGCGGGCCGAATGGTAGGTCATTAGGCCACAGACCAGGGCAGCAAAGGCGGATGTCAGGCGTACCAATAGAAGTAGGCCAACACCCGAGGCGTAATGTCTAAGCACGTCAATTGAGATATGTTCCTGCTCTCGGGTGGCGACCATAGCACCGAGTATCGCCAACCAGAGTACCAACAGGCGATTGAGGGGATCAATCCAAAACAAGCTGCTGTCAAAGACATTGCGCAGGACTATTTGCAGTACGGCGAAGCCAATCATCGACAGCAATACCGCAACCAGCGCCATGCGTTCGGTCAAGGCCCAAAAATCGCCTATTTTTTTTAACAAACCAACCTCAATTCCCATCTATAAGACGGTTTTATGGATTTCGAATACGATCCAGTACGACCACTATACGATCATAGAGGGCCTGTTCAATTTCCCCTGACTCGATCAACTTTTCAGTTGCCTGTGCAGCTTCCTGTTCAAACGCAGCACGCACTTCCGGGACCAGTTGGACGATGTTAATGCCCAGTGACTCCAGCGCGGTGAAGGCCGTTAAGTTATCACTACGAGCCATGGTGTCGAGCGTTTTACTGGATGCGGTGAGTTCGGCTGCCAAAATTTCTTGATCAGCCTCGCTGAGTCGCTGCACGGCTTTCTCAGCCAAGGCGATCACCCCATAGGTGTACATAAATGGGGCGTCGGTGAGATATTTAGTTCGGCTGTACCATTGCAGAGTAATGGCGCCCACTGGAGGTGTCACAATCGCGTCGATAGCGCCGGTCTGCAATGCCGTAAGAACATCACCGATGTTCAAAACGATCGGGCTGATATCGAAGGCCCTGGCTATTTTTTCAGAAAAGGGATCGTTGGCCGGCAACCAGAGCTTTTGGCTCTTTAGGGTCTCGATATCGGTCGCTGGGACGGCAGTCATGGCATAGGCAAAGCCGCCCTCAATCAGACCATAGGTGTGCCAGCCGCTGTCAATAAAACCCTGATTCAGGATTGGATCAAATTCCGCTCTGACGGCGTCAACCTCGTCAAAGTCGCGAAACAACAGCGGGGCATTCAAGACCTGAGAGTTTTTATAGGATTCAGCCAAGGCTCCACTGTGAATAAAGGTGCCATGCAATTGACCGATGCGAATTTTGCGCTGCACCGCAGTGCCATCACCCATCACGCCACCCGGATAAAATTTAAAGGTGACCCGGCCTTCTGTTTGCGCCTCAATGCGCTCGCCCACAGCGCGCAATTCGTTTAAAACGGCGTTGCCATCTGGGTACTCGGTCGAAATCTTAAACACCGTCGCCTGCACACCAGTGCAAAACAGCAGGGACATGGCCAATATAATCGGCGTTCGGAACATAAAAACCTCTATCAAAAATAATCATTCGATGATTCAAGCAGCTGTTGGGCCTGCTGTTGGGCAAACACATTCTGCAAGGTATAGCCTTCAACATACGGATCGAGGCTTAACGCTTGCTGAAGCAAGTTATCGTGAAGCTCTTGGTCAAACATCAGACGAGCAAACTCGGCTGCATAGTACACGTGAATAATAAGGTTTTCGTTTTTGCCCGCTGCCAGAGCGGCTTCAAAATAGGCTTGGGCTATATCGGGTTTACCGCCTAGGCTCGGTGGCAGAACACTGGCCATTACACCCAGATAGACTAATGCCGTGCCCTTTTCATACTCTGGCTCAATGCTCACTACCTGCTTCAAAACAGACTCGGCCTGGCCCAGCTGGGCAATCACCAGCCAATCATCGGTATTGGCCTGTATATAGCTGGCCCAACTGGTGCCCAAGGCATACAGATAGGGTAAATCATCGACGCCGTTCCACTGTGCAATACGCCCCGCAAAGCCGTCTGGATCGGCGCTCTGAAGGTCGCACGCTGTTTTGTCGTAGAGACAGAAAGCGATCTGCGCATGCTTTAAGGCCTTCTCAGACATTCGTTTTTTTCGCACCTTTTGTTTATCCGGGACAAAAACCCCGGCATAAGAACCATTGAGTGACGCTGCGGTCAGATGCAGGCTTTCACTCTTCGGATAGGTTGCGGACAAGGCGTCAATCATCAGTAAATAGGCTGGAAGGCCGTCATTTACCGTGACTAGGTCGTCGCTGTTTAAAATTGCACTAGAGAGGTTTGCTGGCAGCCGGGTCGTGGCACACGCGGATAAACCTAGGCATGTTGCTAACAGTATTATTGTCTTCACCATAGGGATTACCCTGAAATCCAAATTAATATTTTGCGGCATTATAACCAAAACAAAGGCTGTAAAGGGGTCAACTTTCACTCATGGGCAATCTTTTACGTATGTCTCGCTTCTCTGATACCGGATAGAGATGAAAACTGGTCCAAAACTGGTCCAAACTAAAGTCTTCCAGCACCTGACGGCTATAACTCTCCTTGCGCGCCTTTTGTGCGTCATAGCCCTGATATTGGAGTGTTTGTAGGCAAGCCGGGCAGACGCTAGCGGCACCGCCAAAGGCAATCAAGGACGTACTGATGTGCAAAATGTCACTAACCGGCAGGTCTGGACATACCGCTAGGTGATAGCGCTGGCCCTCCAGCACAATGAGCCGCGAATTCTTATACACCAGGGTGAAGTCTAACAGGCATCTGACCTCACGCCGGGATAACGTCAAACCCTGATGGGCTAACTCAGAGCGCTCAATGCCAGTCAAATGTAAGGTCGGATCAAAAAGCTCAAAGAAACCCAGCCGGTCGGTGCCCATCTGGGCCCGCAAACTGTTAAAGGGTTCGAATTCGGTAAAATCGGGTAAGGCCATAGGGCTATTGATAACTCTCTAGGATAGCGGCGATACGACTCTCGGCATCGGTTCGCAGTCTAAATTCCACGCGCCTAGAGCGCTCGCGGTCTTCTTCACCGCCCAAGCTGAGTATCGGCTTGGAAGACGACAGACCATTGGCGGTCATATGGGCCTTCAGCCAGTATTTTTCCTGTTGAACCTCGGGCAGTAATAAAAGGTAATCGAGAGTCGAACGAGTTCGTTCCTGACTCAAACCCATATTTAGAATATAGGCGGAATCTTCTTCCTGTCCGAGCCAGCCGCTGGAGGTGTGACCCTCGATGCGAACTTCGGCGATATCGTCACGATATTTCACCGAGGTGATGATGCCCAGGTAGCGGGGAAAGAAGTCCTGCAGAATGTCCTCAAAACCGGTTTTGAGCTTATTAGCGCCCCTATCGAAAATCAGTTCCGGTCGGCCAAATCGAATACTCAGATCCGGATTGATTTCAGCACCCCATTGTTCCAGGTCAGGCGCAAACTCGGTGAGTAAATCTTGGTACAGCTGAGTCCGCAATCGATCGTAGAGCACGGCTACATCGCGTACCTTATTACGCTCGCGTTCGGCGTTAACCATAAACACAATGGCAATCAGCAGAAACACCATCATCAGTCCAGCCATCAGATCACTGACCGAGACCCAATGCTCCTCCTGCTCGATATGCTCTTCATTGTTGTTCATTTTTTAATCTCTACCGCCGTCAGCAGCTCTTGCAGCCTGTCGGTCAGCGGCACGTAATCGTTGACAAACTTCTCAGATAGGGCCGTAAGCTGATAACCAAAGGTCGTCAGAGCCTTTTTAAGCTCGTCTTCCATACCCTTTTCCAACGTCGCCAATTGCAGATTATTTTGCTCCAACAGACTGGTCAATTGCACGCCCATGGCCTTCTGAGAGCGCTCTGTACCCTCGATCAACAGTTGACTGACGCGTTCACTGGTATCGCGAATGCCGCCGGCTGTCTGTTCCAGCAGCGTCTTCATCTGACCAGATTGCGCCTCAACAACCTCATGCAGCCCGGTGGTGAGCATCATAATTCGGCTTTCAAGCTGCGGCAGACCCTGCTGAGCGTCTACGATCATCGAGGTAAAGGTGGTCAGATACTCGCGCAGATTTTGACTTTGGCTCTGCAGCGCGTTTAACAGGGTTTCCATATCCGAGGCAACCGAGGTAAAGGACTGAGTCTGGGTGATCAGTTTCTCAAAGGCCTCTGCCGCAATGGTCGTTGATTTTGCGCTGCGTTCGTTGGCGGCCATTAGATCCTCTAATTGGCCCTTGTGACCACTTTGCCAGAGCATCATCTGACCCACGGCCTCGTTCAGTTTCTTGAAATTGTCGCCATACTGTTCTTCGATACGGGTATTAAATTCGCGCATCACATGGCTGATGGCTTCTTCCAAGGCAGATCGATTGGCTTCGGTCATCTTGCTCTGGTAATGGGTCAGGGTCTCGATAAGTTCCCGATGCTGCTCTGCCTGACTAACAGCGTGCTGTTCGCGCCATTCTATCCAGTCTACTTGGCCCTCTTGGCTGACTGAGTTGGCGATGCGTTCCAAATGCCAAGCAAGATCGTCCATCGTCGCGGTCAGTTTAGATTCGCGATGCGAACGAACCCGCATGCTGGCTACGGCATAGCGAAACTTAATCGACAAAGCACCCAATAGCCCGGCAATAGAGGTCCAGAAGGCAGTTTTCAGGCCTTCGAGCAATTGCGGCACACTATCTTCTATGGAGTTGGTATCAAATTCATTTAGGCCCAAGGCAACCCCGAGAAAGGTACCGAAAATACCCATACTGGTGAGAATACTGGGCGAATAGTTGGCGGTATGGGCCGAATAGACGGGTCCATGAAAGTAGGCCAACAAGAGCCCTATAGCGCCCATTATGATCCAGGTCAGGGTTGAAAAGGATTGCAACAGTTCCATGCATGAGCCCATTGATGAGTCGGTAGCATGCCAGTATGCCATTGTGCGAGGCTAGGGTAAAAGAGTTGCGAATTGAAACAGAAGATTAGTATGTGCAGAGGGGTAACAACGCTTCTAACAGAAGGGCCAGACGCACTTATCGGAGTCGATAAGCGCATCAACGGTCATGCTATATGAACAGAACGATCAGCCAAAGTAAGACAACATTACCCCAGCGGCGACGGCGGAGCCGATAACACCGGCTACGTTAGGCCCCATAGCGTGCATCAATAGGAAATTCTGATTATTTGCTTCAAGCCCGACCTTATTGGACACCCGAGCCGCCATCGGTACGGCCGAAACACCGGCTGAACCAATCAGGGGGTTGATGGGGATCTTGATAAAGAGGTTCATCAGCTTGGCCATTAGAATGCCCGCCGCAGTACCGACACAGAACGCACTTAAACCCAGAGCCAAAATACCCATGGTTTCAAAATTCAGGAAAGCTTCGGCACTCATTTTCGAGCCGACGGCCAAACCCAGCATAATGGTGACTATATTCATCAGAGCATTTTGGGCCGTGTCACTTAGGCGATCAACTACGGTGCTCTCTTTCATCAGGTTACCCAGACAAAACATACCCAGCAGCGGGGCCGCGGACGGCAGGAACATGGCGACCAGAAACAGGACCACTAACGGAAATACGATCTTTTCCCGTTTGGTTACAACGCGCAACTGCTCCATCTTGATCTTGCGTTCTGCTTCGGTGGTCAGTAGTTTCATGATCGGCGGCTGAATGATCGGCACCAGCGCCATATAGCTATAGGCAGCAACGGCGATCGCACCGAGCAAGTCCGGTGCCAAGCGACTGGCGACAAAGATTGACGTCGGCCCGTCCGCGCCACCGATGATGCCGATGGCGGCGGCATCCTGCAGTGAAAAATCGACCCAACCCATCGAGGTCATCCAGGTTGCACCAATGATGGTACCGAATATGCCGAACTGTGCCGCCGCGCCCAATAATAGGGTCTTTGGATTGGCCAACATCGGTCCGAAATCGGTCATTGCCCCAACGCCCATGAAAATGAGCAATGGGAAGACACCGGTGTGAATGCCCACTTCAGAGATATAGTGCAACAGACCCTCGTCCCCGCCCATCTGCGCGCCTGGTATATTGACCAATAGAGTACCAAAACCGATAGGCAGCAGAAGTAGCGGTTCAAAACGTTTGGCAATCGCTAGATAAATGAGCACCAGACCGACGATCATCATCAATAGCTGGCCCGGCGTTAAATTGGCCAGTCCAGAATCCAGCAGTAGTTGTTGAAATTTTTCCATTCCAGGCGACTCCTTAAAGTGTAATCAAGATATCGCCAACAGAAACCGAATCACCATCTTTAATGGTAATACTGCTTACAGTCCCAGCCTGAGGTGAACTTACCTCCGTCTCCATCTTCATTGCTTCGAGAATGATAACGACTTGCCCTTCTTCAACCACATCGCCTGGTTTAACCAGAACCTTAAAGATATTGCCCGCTAATGGCGCCGGAATCTCGAAGCCACTGGCGGCCGAGGTTGCCGCAATCGCTGCGACATCACCTCCTTTGGTGACCTCAGTGAGATAGGTTTTACCATTGATTGTCACCGCGACAGCACCTGCTGCGTCCACGGAGGCGACATAGGACTTACCATTCACTGCGACGGTATAGACCGCGGCTTCAGCAGTGCTGGCCTGAGTCGACGCCGTCAGCGTGGGGGCGGGTTCAAACATATCCGGATTGCCACGGTTTTGTAGGAATTTCAGACCAATTTGCGGAAAGAGTGCATAGGTCAAAACGTCATCAAGGGCGTTATCGGCGAGAGGGAAATCTTTTTCTTTCGCCAAAGCATGCAACTCTTCCGTTAAGCGTTCCACTTCATTGTCAATTAGATCTGCTGGACGACAGGTAACGGCCGCTTGACCGGCCAGCACCTTAGCCTGTAACGCCGCGTCGAAAGCGGCCGGTGCCGAACCATACTCGCCCTTGAGGATGGCTTGGGTCTCTTTGGATATGGATTTATAACGTTCGCCGGTCAATACATTGAGTACGGCTTGGGTCCCGACAATTTGCGATGTTGGGGTGACCAATGGGATGTAACCTAGATCTTTACGAATCCGCGGGATCTCGGCCAGCACTTCATCAAAGCGGTCGGCAGCGCCCTGCTCTCTTAACTGGCCTTCCATATTGGTCAACATGCCGCCTGGCACTTGAGCAATCAGGATACGCGAATCGACCCCGCGCAACTGACCTTCGAACGGGGCATATTTTTTTCGCACCTCACGAAAATAGGCAGCAATCTCTTCTAATAGGGTTATATCTAAGCCTGGATCTCGATCGGTACCCTGTAGGGCAGCAACCAACGACTCGGTAGGTGAATGGCCGTAGGTCATCGACATCGAAGAAATTGCGGTATCGATGTGGTCAATGCCGGCCTCGACGGCTTTCAGCAAGGTCATGGACGACAAGCCGGAAGTCGCATGGCAATGCAGAGCGACCGGGATATCCAGACTGGCTTTTAGCTTGGTGACCAGTTCGAAGGCATCATAGGGCGTTAAGATACCCGACATGTCTTTGATCGCGATCGAATCAGCGCCCATATCTTCGATTTGCTTGGCCAGTGACAACCAATTTTCGGTTCGATGCACAGGGCTTGTGGTATACGAAATAGTACCTTGAGCGTGCGCGCCTTGTTTGACGACAGCGGCCATTGCGCGCTGCAGGTTACGTGGGTCGTTCATGGCATCGAATACTCGAAACACATCGACGCCGTTCTTCACCGCACGTTCAACAAAGGAGTCGACCACGTCATCAGCGTAATGGCGATAACCGAGCAGGTTTTGGCCGCGCAGGAGCATCTGCTGAGGCGTTTTCGGCATCGCTTTCTTCAGTTCGCGAATACGATCCCAAGGATCTTCGCCGAGGAACCGAATGCACGAGTCAAAGGTTGCACCGCCCCAAGTTTCTAATGACCAGTAACCCACCTGATCCAGCTTTTCACAAATTGGCAGCATGTCATCGATTCGCAATCGGGTTGCGAACAGAGACTGATGGGCGTCTCGCAAAACCACATCAGTAATTTTTACAGGGTTCTTTTTCGTAGTCATCGAATCTCACCTTTCGGAATCTTATTGTTGGTCAAAACAGCTAATGATTTTAACCTTTATGCACTTTCGACACGGCTGCAGCGACGGCGGCAACCTCGGTCAGATCGTTATTATTAGTCCGTTTGGCGGC